>CALUPM010000039.1 GCA_944322665.1 Candidatus Gastranaerophilales bacterium
CTTCACTTATCAGACCCCTCACCCGAATTTCTAAATTCGCTGCGCTCATAAAGAAATTCTACCCTCTCCCGCAAGGGGCGAGGGGATTGTTTTGCAGCAAACCATTCACCCGTTCAACTTTTCAACCATTCAACTCACTTCACTCTTCACGCTTCACGCCTCACTTATTATAATTTTCCCGCTAATCAGAAATCAAATTTTATTTATAAATTAACCCTTTGCAATATAAGCTGGGCAAACCTTTTATCAGACCGATTAAAATGACGTTCAAAAACCTTTTAATAATAATGCGCGAAAATAAAATTTCGGAGGATATATGACTAATTCAACAATCAGAATACTTCTTGCAGAAGATCAAAAATTAATGAGAGTCGGGCTTAAGTCACTTTTTGAAGAACACAAAGAACTTGAAATTATCTCGGAAGCCCAGAGCGGCAAAGAAGCCGTTGAAAAATACAAAAATGTCCGTCCCGATATTGTTCTTATGGATATCGGGCTTCCAGATATGAGCGGAATAGAGGCTACTAAAAAAATTCTTGAAATCGACCCGAAAGCAAAAATTATAATTTTAACTTCACATATTTCGGAAGGTGAGGTAATTGACTCTCTTCATGCAGGCGCATGTGCTTATGTTATGAAGGATATCAACACGGAAATTCTTAAAATGATTATAAAAACTATTAAAGACGGTGCTATGTGGCTGGATCCTCAGGTTGTACCGATATTAAGAGAGAAAAATTGCGGGGTAGTTCCTCCAAGGCAAATGTCCAGAGCCATGTTTAAAGAGCAGCACTCAAATCTCACGCAAAGAGAATACGAAGTTTTAAAACTTGTGGTAGACGGAAAGTCAAATAATGAAATCGCGCAAATTCTGACCATAAGCGAGCACACGGCAAAGGCTCATGTCTGCAATATTATTCAGAAACTTGTTGTTGATGACCGCACACAGGCAGCTGTAAAGGCGTTGAAAGAAGGTCTGGTATAACAATGCTTATAATCTATACAGAGGCACTCACTATGCTATGAAATCCTCTGTATTTAAAAGTATTAAAAATTTATTTGAAAATTATTAAAAAAAGTAACAATAAAACCTTTTTACCTGAAGAAAACCAATAAACAATCCGTAATTTCTTATGTAGAAAGGTTTTATTGTAATGCTGGAAAAAGATATTAACAAATTTTTGAATGAACTTTCGGTTTCAAAAGCCTGGGCAGATGATTTTGCAGAAGCAATTCAATCAGAAACAGACCTTGAAATATTGAAGGAGGCTGCGAATCTCAAAAGTCAGAGCGGGGAAAGACTTTATGACAATTTTCAGCTTTTTCAGTTTCTCGGAGGCGACAAGGAGACAAAACTTGCGCTTGCAAAGAAATTTCTTGAAGAAAATCCGGAATACAGCAGCAAAAATTGCAATTTGCCGGTAATTGACTATATAATTAAAAATAAACTTACTGCAGATGAAGCAGCATCAGTAATCCAAAATGCCGGCAAACAAATTTAAGATTGCATTGTGGCAGTGTTAAATTTTGAGAAAACTACTTGCAAATACCTTCTCTCAATGCGATACATGCCGCATCAGTACGGTTCTTAGCATTCATTTTCTTAATTATTGCACTGACATGGGCTTTTACCGTGTGAATGCTTACACAGATATTTTCTGCGATTTCATTGTTATCATAACCTTTTGTAATCTGCTGTAATATCAAATATTCTCTTTCGGTCAGATCATAGCAAACTTGACCTTTTAATGAAAAGTTTTCCATAAAAAGCCTTTCTGTTTTTAAGACATCATATTCCTTGATTAAGCATGCTTAATACTTTATTATTATGAAACATAAATAAATATTTAGGAAGATTTACCATTAATAATATTTCATTTTTTAATTAAAGTTTATATTTAATTTGAGGAGGGTTTCATTTTTCTGGTTACAATCAGGAAAACACCGGACAAAATCATAAAAACCCCGAGGCAGATTCTGGGCGTCAATTGTTCGTTAAAGAGTAAGACGCCGAAGAATATAGCAGTCAGAGGTTCAAGGGCGCCGAGAATTGCGGTTGTGGTAGAGCCAATTAGTTTTATTGCAACAGTAATTGTTTCAATGGAAATTATAGTCGGCAGAATTGCAAGTGCTAAGGCGCACAGCCACAAAAGCGGTTTATCAGGAATCTGAAGTTGAGTACAGAATTTTAAATTGACAACATAAACCAGAAGTCCGAAAAGCATTACATAAAATGAAAGTTTGTCGCTTTTCATGTGTTTGACGGTTTTTATATTTTTAACACCTATTATGTATAGGGCATAAAGAAGTGCTGAAGCCAGCACAATTAAAAGTCCCTGAATATTCAAATCATCACCTGGTTTGCCTTTGTAAAGAAGGATTATGCCGGAAGTCGTGAGGCAGATTGCTCCGATTACGGTCTTAGTAATTTTTTCTTTAAAAAACACTGCCATCAAAACAGCCACCATAATCGGATAAATAAACAGAATTGTACAGGCAATTCCGGCGGCTATATGTTCAAAAGCTATAAAAAGCGTGAGAGAGGAAAGCGAAAAGAAAATTCCTAACCCAAAAAGCGGAAAGAATTCTTTTAGAGAGATTTTTAAAGACGTTTTTTTGACGAATTTAATCCACAATCCGTAGATGAGAACAGCGAAAAAATATCTGTAAAACAGGACAGAATTAACGCCGATACCGCCCTGATACATAGGCAGGGCAAACAGCGGGTTCATCCCGTAACTTGCTGCGGCAATTGAGCCGTTCAAAAATCCGGCTGCCCGTCTTTTCATTTTTCCTCCCTTATATAATATATATTAGTGCATAATTTAAATTACATCAAAAAAAACTAATCTTCAAATATCATTTGCTGCAAATACAGAATTAAAGCATATATCTGAAATTTTCAAAAAATTTGCCAATTGTTTTTTACATGACATAATTAAGGTATGTCAGACACAATAAAAATAAAGGGAGCAAAGGAACACAATTTAAAAGATATTTCTGTCGAAATTCCGAAGAACGAACTTGTTGTATTTACGGGAGTTTCGGGATCCGGCAAAAGTTCGCTTGCTTTTGATACGATTTTTGCGGAAGGTCAGAGGCGGTATATTGAAAGCCTTTCGACTTATGCGCGACAATTTTTGGGGCAGATGGACAAGCCTGATGTCGAATATATAGACGGCTTATCTCCTGCAATTTCTATTGATCAAAAGTCTACAAGCAACAACCCGCGCTCTACTGTTGGAACGGTTACGGAAATTTACGACTACTTAAGGCTTCTGTATGCACGCGTCGGAACTCCGTATTGTCCTGAGTGCGGGGCTGAGATTAAGCCGCAGACCATTGATGAGATTGTGAATTCTATTCTTAAACTTCCTGAAGGTACGAAAATCCAGATTTTAGCTCCGATTGTAAGAGGCAAAAAGGGCGAATATTCTTCAACGTTTGAGGAATTAAGACAGGAAGGCTTTGTGAGAGTCAAGGTTGACGGAGAAGTTTACAACCTTGACGAAGACGAAATTGAACTTGCAAAAACAAAAAAACATGATATTTCTGTTGTTGTTGACAGAATTGTTGTAAAACCGGAGGCACAGTCGAGGATTGCGGACAGTGTCGGGATTGCGCTTCACAAAGCGGACGGAATTACGATTGTTGATATTATCGGCGACAAGGAAGTTGTTTTCAGCGAAAAACTCGCCTGCCCTAATTGCAATATAAGTTTTGAAGAACTTGCGCCGAGAATTTTTTCTTTTAACAATCCTTACGGTGCCTGTGAAAGATGTTCCGGAATTGGTGTGGACTATGAAATTTCGCCGGATTTAGTCGTGCCTGACAGAACAAAATCCATAAATGAAGGTGCGATTTATCCGTGGGATAAGTCATCGACAACTTATTACAAAGATATGCTTGATGCCGTAACTTCCCACTACGGAATTGATGCGGATAAGCCTTTTGAAAAACTTACAAAAGACCAGCAGGACATAATCCTTTACGGTGCGCCGGATATCATCAAAATGAAGATAAAAGGTTTCACGACAAAGCGCTACGAAACCCGCTACCACAGTTATCCGGGTGTAATCCCTTATTTAATGAAAAAATACCACGAGTCAGAAGCGGATTACTGGCGGGAAGAAATTGAAAAATACATGATTATGACGCCCTGCAAAGCCTGCAATGGCGCAAGACTGAAACCTTTTCCGCTTGCGGTCAAAATTAAAGGAAAAAATATCTACGAATTTACTCTGATGTCGGTGGATGATGAGTATGACTTTATTTCGGATTTGTATCTGGAGTTAAGCGAATACCATATACAGATTGCAAAACAGATTTTGGACGAAATCAGAGCAAGACTGAAATTCTTAAAAGATGTTGGTTTAAGTTATTTGAATCTTTCCCGTATGGCAGGAACCCTCTCCGGCGGGGAAGCCCAGAGAATACGGCTTGCAACGCAAATCGGAAGCGGGCTGTCAGGTGTCTTGTACGTACTGGATGAGCCTTCAATTGGACTTCACCAGAGGGATAACGACAGGCTTATCAAAACTCTTATCAAACTCCGCAACCTCGGAAACACGTTGATTGTTGTAGAACACGACGAAGAAACAATCAGAAATGCGGATTATATCGTTGATATCGGCCCGGGAGCCGGTGTCTTGGGAGGGGAAGTTATCGCAAGCGGAAGCGTTGAGGACATTATCAATGCTCCAAAATCCGTGACAGGCAAATATTTGAGCGGAGAGCGTTATATCCCGATTCCGAAAAAAGTCCGTGAAGGCAACGGAGATTTTTTGACTGTTAAAAATGCGCATCTGAACAACCTCAAAAACATAGATGTAAAAATTCCGCTCGGAAAAATCGTTGTCCTTACCGGCGTTTCAGGTTCGGGCAAATCAACTCTGATGCAGGATTTGATTTATGAATACGCAGTTCACAAACTCCGCAAAAACAAACCAAAACCGCAGGGTGTGGATGAAATTACGGGATTTGAAAACATAGACAAAATTATTGATATCGACCAGTCGCCAATCGGCAGAACGCCACGTTCAAACCCTGCAACTTATACGGATTTGTTTACACATATAAGGGATTTGTACGCCAGAACTAACGAAGCCAAACTCAGAGGCTACAAAGCCGGCCGCTTCAGTTTCAACGTCAAAGGCGGCAGATGTGAAGCCTGCAAGGGTGACGGCGTAAACAAAATTGAGATGAATTTCCTCTCGGATGTTTATGTCAAATGCCCTGTCTGCAAAGGTAAACGCTACAACCGTGAAACTCTTGAAGTTAAATACAAAGGTAAAACAATTGCCGATGTTCTTGATATGAGCGTAAAAGAGGCGCTTGCATTCTTTGAAAATGTTCCGAATATCAAACACAAACTCCAAACGCTTAATGACGTCGGGCTTGATTATATAAAACTCGGACAGAGCGCAACAACCCTCTCCGGCGGCGAAGCTCAGAGGATTAAGCTTGCCTCGGAGCTTAACAAACGCGCGACCGGAAAGACGCTTTACCTTATGGATGAACCTTCTGTCGGGCTTCACTGGGCGGATTTAGACAAGCTTATTAAAATCATCCACGCTCTTGCCGATCAGGGAAATACCATCTTGATAATTGAACACAACCTTGATTTAATCAAAGTTGCCGACTACATAATAGATCTCGGCCCCGAAGGCGGCTCGGGAGGCGGGCAGATTGTTGCGGCAGGTTCGCCAAAAGAAGTCGCAAAGGTTAAAAATTCTTACACGGGTCAGTATCTTAAACCTATGTTTTCTTGACATGACAGGCGGATAATGTTTTAATATTTACAGGATAAGGGGTATTCAGAGCTAATGAATTATATTTTTGATTTATTGTCTTATTTTTTAAGAGGGCGCAATTCAGTCTGGGGTATTATACTTTTTGTCGGGATAACCTTTTTGTATTATGTATTTCCAAGACCTTATTCCACATTGGAATGCGTTGACGGATATTGCAAGCTTTTTAAAGGCTCAAAAGAGCTAAATGCATTTGCCGTACAGGATCTTGAATCGTGTGAAGTGTCAAGTATGACCCGCCGCTGTACCCGCAGGACAGGCAACAAAAGCCGTAAATATCATTGCTATTATCCTGTTATCACGCTTAACGACGGGCAAAGAGTTTATCTTCCCTCAAGCTTTGAATCAAGATATAAGGATCAAATCAGAAATTTTTGCGGTAATTTGAAATCAGGTAAAGATTTTACTCACAAAGAAAGATAAAAGGAAATATTAATGAAGAAAATATTGTTATTATCAGGTCTTTTGTTAATAAGTGTTATGCCGGCAGACGCCGAAATTATTAAAGTTCAGGCTCTGTCGGATTTTGGAACCGAAAATCCGCCCGCCTCTATTGAGGTTAAGGCTGTTTCTGATATGGAGCTGGATGATGAACTTCTTATTCTTGACGGCTACACAATGAAGGGCAGCCTTGTTGATGTTGTAAGCCCGAAACGACTGAAACGGGATGCAACTTTTTCCATTGTCCTGACGGAATATACGGATAATAACGGACAAAAACATACTATTCCGGCTGACGGAAAACAATTTAAAGGCAAGTTTACAACCGAATTTAATTATAAAAATGCCGCAAAAAAAGCAGCTTTAAGTGTCGGTAACTTCTTTGTAAAAGGACTTTCTCTCGGGTATGCCGCAGTAGAAGGCGCCGTTAAAAATGAAGACGGCGGCAGAATTAAATCAAGCGCGCACTCCGTATATGAAAGCACTCCGCTGTCTTATGTGGAAAAAGGTCAGGATATCTTAATTACAAAAGATCAGGTATTCTGTCTGCGTTTTAAGGTTAAAGACCCTGCAGAAAAAGAAAACAGCGACAGCGATGAAGCTGCTGTTTCTGATGAAACAACCTCAGAAAAACAAGTATTGCCCGTCAAAAACGAAATCACACCCGAACCTCAGGTAAAAGACATTGATAAAAACAATGAAAATTCTTCTGAAGACGCAGATGAAGATTTGTCAAATTTATCAATGGCTCCTACTCCTGACGAAGAAAAACAATATTATATGACAATAGAAGCCTTGCAGTCTGAGGTTTTGGGCAAAATATCTTCAGAAGAAAATGAAAAAATTGCATTTTTCGGCAAAAAGTCTGCTAACGAAAATGTTTCGTCAGACAAAACTGAAATTCCGGATACAGCAGAAGTTCAGTCTGAAAAATCAGATACTGAAACAACTCCGGCAGATAATCAAGAAACTGCTGATGATAGCAATGACGCTTCAGAAAATGAATCCGGAGCTTTGGCACCTGAAATGCAGGAAAGACAAATCTCCGCACCGTCAGGACAATTCGGCGATGAAATCCGCCCGCTGGAAGAGATTAGAGTTCCGGCTCCTGCAAATGACGCAATGAATCCTGCGGCTTCAGATGTTTCTTCAGATCAGCCGGAAGAACAAACTCCTGTTGCAAACGATTCTGTACAGGAAATCAATTCACCCGAAGAACAACCGCAAAAATCAAAAGGACTATTCTGGAAGTCAAAATCAAAAACTACAGAATTGACTCCGCCGGAAGAAACTATCGGTGATCCGGAAGAAAAAGGGAAAGAAGATATTTTCGCAGAAACGGAAAAACCTGCTCCTGCAGCCGTCGATAACAAAAAGGATGCAAAAGATATAAAAACCGGCGAATTGCATGTTCTAAAAGAGAAATCACAGTCCGAAGAAGCTGCTCCTCAATCTGAGCAATCCAAGCAGCCGGCGCTAAAAGAAATTCAAACACCCGAAAAACCTGTTAGTGAAACCAGAACGGCAGAACCAGTGGAGGAACCTTCTAAGGCAGACGAAACTATTCAATCGGAAGAACAGTCACAAACGCCAGCTGCTCAGCCAGTTACCGTTCAGCCGGCAGAACAGCCTCAAACAACCGGTAAATCAGTTGAAACGGTTGAAACGGTTGCCGAAAAATATTTAAAAAGACGGGATTTTAATTCATACGATAGTCTGGCACCTGAACTTCCGGCGGTATCATCAGAACCGCTTGCGCCGCTTGACCTGCCGGATACTTATTAGACTTCTGCAACCGGAGTTTTTAGTTTGCCGGTGCCTTCAAAAATAATCTCTTTATCCTTGTCTTTCTCGCTGAAAACAAGGCGGGTTTTGTTTTTGCCATCTTCAAAAAAGTTTGTTATTTCTTTAATTTCCAGAGTCATCACAATCCCTTTCTACATTTATTCTTTATAATAACAGTTTTTCAGGGGAATTTCAACCCTTTTTCCGTTAAAAACCGCTGAAAAATCTTTTTTGCTATTACAAATTATCCACATTCGTTTTCATCAGACTTTTTGTTTGAAGTTAGTTTAGTTTCTGTCACAACTTGCTTTAATAGCATTCCGCAGACAAAGAGAATTAAAAAAGACCGGATTTTAACTTAAAACCGGTCTTTAAAAGTTTTTGCTTAATGAAATTAGCCTTTAACCTGACTCATAACTTCTTCAGCAAAGTTGTCCTGACGTTTTTCAAGTCCTTCGCCTAGTACGTATCTAGTGAAGGATTTGATAGCAAGTTTGCCTTCGATTAGCTGTTCGATTGTAACATCCGGATTTTTAACAAACGGCTGCTCAAGAAGAACTTTTGCAGCGAGAAGTTTGTTTACTCTGCCTTCAACAATTTTAGCTCTGATGTTTTCAGGTTTTTTCTGCAAATCTTCTTTGCCCATTTCAATTTCTGTTTCGTGGTCGATAACAGACTGCGGAATTTCGTTTCTTGATAAAAATTCCGGAGCGTTAGAAGCGATGTGCAGGCAAAGGTCATTCATTAATTCGGCATCCTCTTTGTCTGTCTGGAGGAGAACGCCGATTTTGCCGTTGTGAATGTATGTTGCAACATTTCCTTCATAGCGGACAAATCTTCTGAAAGTGATTTTTTCGCCGATAGAAGCGATTTTTTCTTTAATAACCTGTTCGATGGTTTTGCCGCATTTCGGGCAGGTTGAAGCAACAAATGTTTCAACATTTTCCGGATTAGATTCTGCTACGGCTTTTGCAAGGCAGTTAGCGAGTTCTTTGAATTCTTCGTTTTTGGCAACGAAGTCAGTTTCGCAGTTTACTTCAACCATAGCGCCTGCTCCGTCAACAATAGCTGAAGCTACAAGACCTTCAGCGGCAATTCTGCCCATTTTCTTGTCAGCGGAAGCAATACCTTTCTGGCGAAGCACTTCCATAGCTTTTTCCATATCTCCGTCGGTTTCAACAAGTGCTTTTTTTGCATCCATCATACCTGCACCGGTTTTGTCACGGAGTTCTTTTACCATTTGTGCTGTAATGTTCATTTTTCTCTCCTATATTTGTAAAACAGCCGTCCTGTGCAAAAGTTTACGGGACGGCCTGTTTTTGCTATTTTACTTCTTCAACGGCAGCTTCTTCTTCTTTTGCTGCAGTTTCGGTTTCAACGCCCGCATCTTCGGGTTTGATTTCTTCTATTTTAGCAGTAGTGTTTGCTTTATTTTCTTTTAGCTGTTTGCCTTCAATAACAGCATCGGCGAGTTTTGAAGTGATTAATTTGATTGCTCTGATTGCGTCGTCGTTTCCGGGGATAACGTAATCTATATTTGAAGGATCAGCATTTGTATCAGCAAGGCAGATAACAGGAATACCGAGTTTTTTAGCTTCAAGAATAGCGATTTCGTCTTTTTTCTGGTCGATAACGAAAAGTAAATCAGGCAATCCTCTCATTTCTTTGATACCGCCTAAAGTTTTGCTTAATTTAGCAAGCTGGCGGTTCAACTGTGCGATTTCTTTTTTCGGAAGTTTTTCAGCGTGGCCGCTGTTGAGGAAATCTTCCAGTTCTCTCAATTTATTAACACGTCCTCTGATAGTTTCAAAGTTTGTCAGCATACCGCCGAGCCATCTTCTGTTAATATAATAAGCTCCGGCTCTTTGAGCTTCTTCTGCAACAACTTCTGCAGCCTGTTTTTTTGTTCCGACAAACAGAATATTTTTATTACGTGCAGCAAATTCTCTTACAACTTCGTAAGCTTTGTCTAATAAATCAGAGGTTTTACGCAAATCAAAAACGTAAATACCGTTTCTTGCCCCGTAAATATACGGTTTCATTTTAGGGTTCCATCTTTGTGTCTGGTGGCCGAAGTGAACGCCGGCTTCCAGAAGTTCAATCATAGATGCTGTAGGCATCGGTTTTCTCCTTTTTCTTTTAACTTGAGTACTACGGGCTAGACTGTCTCATTCAAAGTGCCTTGCAATAGCTCCGCTGTTTAACAGCCGGACTGCGCCTGCCTGCCTGCCTGCCTGCACTTTTGAACTAGGGCTGAACCTATCAGACCAGTGTAACCATTAATATAATATAACAAAAATCCAATTAAGCAAATTAAAAAATATCTTTTTTCTCTAAAATGTAAAGAAAAGTAAAGAAAATACATAAAAAAATCGGACCTCCCCTAGAGTCAGTCCGGTATTTCATTTCTGAAACAAAAAGGATTTACATTAACTTAAGTCTTTTAAATTCCCTCTCTCTTCTCCTTAATACTCAATTCCCTGACGTGCCATAACGCCGATATCAAAGTAATGTTTGATAGGCTTCATTTCCGTCACAAGATGAGCCATAGCTTTCAATTCCGGATGAGCATAACGTCCGGTCAATACTATTTCAAGGTTTTCGGGCTTGTTCATCAATGCTTCCTTAACCTCTGAAACCTTAATCATGTTCATTGCTGTGCAAATGTTGATTTCATCTAAAATAATCAGCTGATATTCTCCGGACTGGATTGCTTTTTTAGCGAATTCCCAGCCTCTTTTAGCTTCTTTAAAATCGTCCATGCAGACATTGTGCGAGTAGCAGACTCTGTCCATTCCGAACTGAACAACATCAAGATTCGGCAAAAATTTTGATGAAGAAACAATTTCGCCGTATGAAGTTGCACTGTCGCCTTTTGTAAACTGGATGATAAGAACTTTCCAGCCGTGTCCGAGTGCACGGAGCGCCAGACCTAATGCTGCCGTGGTTTTACCTTTGCCGTCGCCTGTGTAAATTTGAATATAACCGTGCTCTAACACTTCTTACTACCTCCAAATGCATACTATAATTCTTATCAATATTTTAAACGATTTTATAATTTCTTTAATCGTTCCATTGATTGATAAACCCAAAGGAAGGGATCTATTTTACTAATCCCCGCCTCCCAAGATGTACACTAATCATAGAACAAATTTTAAAAAAAGAAACGTATTTTGAACACTCCATGCCAATCTTTTTACAATTAATTTTTTGCAAAATCCACAGAACAGGAATTTGATTGACTTTTGGCAGAAAAAGAAAATTTCGTAAAAAATTTACATAACTTTTGTAAAGTTGCAGCAACAATCTCTTGCAAACCTCCGAAGAAGTCACAGCATGGCGCTTTCAACGGATTGCAGAAAATTAAAAAATGTTAATAAAAGACGATAAGACGATAGGACTGCAAGGCGATAAGTCCTTATCAGAGTGAAGGGTGAAGGGTGAAGTGTGAAGGGGGTTGAAAGTGGGAATGGTTGAACGGGTGAAAGGTTTTTCTGAATAGGATACTAAGGCGATAAGATGATAAGACGATAAGGCGATAAGATGATAAGAAATCGCCCCATTTCGTCTAAGTCATGTCATTCTGAGGGAGTGAAACGACCGAAGAATCTTCTTGTGTTTCCAGAAGATCCTTCGGCTAAAGCCTCAGGATGACGTTGAGATCCTGAAATAAACTCAGCAGACAAAATGGGGCGGAAGTGACGGGTGAGGAGAGTTGAAGAGGTTGTTACGGAAAAAGATACTAAGGCGCTAGGGCACTAGGAGGTTACGTTGTGAAAGGCGATAAGACTGCAAGGCGATAAGGCGTTAAGTCGATAAAGTGAAGCGTGAAGGGTGAAGAGTGAGGAGTGGTGAAAAGGTGAAAGAACTTCATGTCATCCTGAGGCGCACGAGCAGAGGGTGAAAGGCGTCAGCCGTACCCGTTTACAGCGAGTGCGAAAAGCCGAAGGATCCCCTTTAAAATCCGACAGGATTCTTCGGTCGCTATGCTCCCTCAGAATGACGTAAAGTAGTGTGAAAAGATGCTTCGGGCATTTGCCCTCAGAATGACGTGGAAAAATAGCATGTCATCCTGCGGCTTTAGCCGAAGGATCCACTTAAAATCGCAATGGGATTCTTCGGACTAGCGTCCTCAGAATGACGTAAAGTAGTGCGATGGTATTCTTCGGTCGCTGCACTCCCTCAGAATGACATGAAAAAAGTACGTCATCCTGAGCCACTCTGCCGAACAAAACGATTGAGTATCGTTTTGTGAGAGGGCGAAGGATCTCCTGAAAAACCTGACAGGATTCTTCGGTCGCTACGCTTCCTCAGAATGACGCGGTGCTGTGCAATGAGATTCTTCGGACTAGCGTCCTCAGAATGACGTAAAGTAGTGCGATGGTATTCTTCGGTCGCTGCACTCCCTCAGAATGACATGAAAAAAGAGACGTCTCCCTCTGCTCGTGCGGCTCAGAACGACGCGGAAAAGTGTTACAACAAGGTAATATCAAGCTTATTTGCTGATTATTTTTATAAAAATTGGGAATATTAAACATATCGTCGCTTTTAAGAGTATGTAAACTTTTGTAACAATATACACATAAAAAAGGCAATTATTTAATAATTATATACTTTATATATACATAAGAAGTATATAAAAGAGAGTAATTTATGAGTATTCAAGCAGCACAATCAAATATAGCTTTCAAAAAGCCGAAACCGGGGCTTGGTACTAAATCAGCTTCAATGACAAACAACCTGAAAGTAGCTCTTGGCGGTATTAAAGCCTCTCAGACAAATACGGCTTCAAACACCACTTCTACAACCGGTGCGGCTTCCAGAGCTCTTGAAACTAAAAGTTCAGTAGCACGCTCTGCTGCAAGCAACATAAGCTCTACTTCTTCTGCTTTCAATGTATTCAAAGAAATGGATCCTACGCAGCCGAAAGGTATGCGTAATGTAAGACCTACTGATTATTATATGTTCAATACGGAATTTGCATTCGGTAAATATGCCGCAGATCCGTTCGCAACTCCGCCGAGAACAATGAAACGCCAGATGAGCGCAATGCAGAAATTAATGGAATGGCAGAACCAACAATTTTATGCCGCAATGGATCAGCAGAAATGTATGGATATTGCATCTATGTACGGAAACATTTCACAGGGTATTTTAGGCATTGGTGATCTTGTAACCGGCATTATGTCTGCAAAAGCTTCAAAATCTGCACAGAAAACTCCAACTGCAACCGAAACTACCGTTAATCAGCTCAAACAGGCTGACAGCTCTTCTGAACTTTCTGCAGGCATCGGTGAATTAAATACACAGAATCAGGAACTTGAAACTACTATCAACTCTTTGACCCAGTCAATTCAGGAATCCAATCAGGAAATCAAAGCCAAAGAAGCTGAACTTAATAATAACAACGCTCAAATCTCAACCAAACAGCAGCAATTAACCGGAATTGACAGTACAATAACTAAACTGACAAGCAGTATTGCTGCTGATAAAAGAGAATTGGAACGTTTAACAAACTCTCTTAAATTAACTGAAGAAGGTTCATTTGCGCAAATGGGTGTACAAAATCAGATAAATCAATTGAACCAAAAAATTGAGCAGGATGAAGAAAATCTTAAAACAGCAAACAACAATAAACAACAGCTGGAAACAGACATCAAAGATTTGAAAACAGCAAATGAAGAAATTTCTACCGTTATAAACAATACAAAAGAAAGCCTTGAAGCTGAAACCAAACAGCTTGAAACAGCTAAAAAACAGAAAACCGAAGTTGAAGAAAACATAACCAAATACAACAAAAAGCTTACAAAAGAAACTCAGGATGAAGCTGAACAGCTAAGCCGCCTTGAATCAGATCTTGCTGAAATGGCTAAAGAATACGAAACTGAAACAGATCCTGACAAAAAAGCTAAATTGCAGAAAAAGTTTGACAAAACAGCGGCTGAATACAACGCTATTGTAGGCAGCACTACAGTAACTGGCCACAGCGCAATTACATTCTCTCTCGGTGATCAAAAATAACATATCGTAACAATATACTTTACTTTTAAGTTTTAACAATTTATAATAATAACAGAGAAAAGAACGGGCACTCCCGTTCTTTTTCTATCATCAGGGGGTAGCGGAGATTCCGCAGAACTTTTTGTAACGGAAGGAAGTGCCATGAAACAGGATATTAACAGACACGAAATTCTAGAAAAAATCAGCCCGCTAATTGAAAATACAGCCATGCGGTTCGGTTACATTCCGCTGGAGGTGGATTTTTCAAAGGAAAATCACCGCTGGTTTTTGAGAATTTACCTTTATTCTTCCGAAAAAGAGGTTACTCTTGATGACTGCGAGAAGGTTACACGAAGCCTCTCGGATTTTCTGGATGAACTTATTCCGGTGAAATATTATCTGGAAGTGTCGTCACCCGGATTGGAGCGCAAGTTCAAGTCCGACAGAGAATTCATCATCTTTAAAGGCCGAAACGTCAGCATAAAGCTTAAAACTCCGCTGGAAGGCGAAGAAGAAAAGGTTTTTAAAGGTGAAATTCTGGACTTTGACGAAAACGAAGGGCTGAAATTCTTCCGCTTTGACGACGCCAAAGAACTTCAAATCCCCAGAAGCGCCATCCAGTCTGCAAAGTTGTACATTGACTAAAGGCGATAAGACTGCAAGGCGATAAGGCGATAAGAAGTTAAAAGGGACAATTATGCATTATAAAGATTTAGAAGTTTGGAAAGATTCAATTAAATTTGTGAAAAGTATCTATATACTAACAAATAAGTTTCCACAGGAGGAAAAATTTGGACTTGTATCACAGATTCGCAGAGCTGCGGTTTCAATACCGTCAAATATCGCAGAAGGAGCAACTAGATTTTCGGATAAAGATTCTTCAAGATTTATAGATATTACACTCGGTTCAATAGCTGAAATTGAAACTCAGTTGATTATATCCAAAGAACTTGGATATGTAGAGAATATTGATAATGAATTAGAAAAATTAAAACGGATAAATGCAATGTCAATGGGGCTTAAGAAATTTTATAACCGATAATTCTTATCGCCTTATCGCCTTGCAGTCTTATCGCCTTAACGTCTTAAACAAATTCAACAAATAGAAAGGAAAATAAAATGATCAAAATCGGAACAGCATTATTTGAAGCTTGCGAAGAACTGGAGCGCGAAAGAGGTATATCAAAAGAAGTTTTGATATCATCTTTATGCGACGCAATGGTAGCAGCTTACAAAAAACACATGAAAATTAAAGAATCCACCAATATTGAAGCAATTCTTGACGAACAGTCAGGCGAAATCGGCGTTTTCAGAACAAAACTCGTCGTAAACGAAGTTGAAGATCCCGATGAACAGATTTCACTTGCACAGGCAAAAGAAATTGATGAAGATGTGGAAGTTGATGATGAAGTTAAAATAGAAGTTACACCGGAACAGTTCGGCAGAATTGCGGCACAGTCGGCAAAACAGGTTATTACCCAGAGAATCCGCGAAGCCGAAAGAAACATGGTGCTTCAAGAATTTATGGAGAAAAAAGGCACCCTCGTCACAGGTATAATCCAGAGGGTTGAAAACCGCAACGTTATTGTAAATATCGGTAAAATTGATGCTATTATGCCTCAGAAAGAGCAAATCCCGGGCGAATATTACAAACCCGGCAACCGTATCAGAGTCTTTGTCCTGAATGTTAAAGAAACAACAAGACTTCCGCAGGTAATTGTTTCACACGCACACGCCGAAATCGTCCGCGAACTCTTTGAACTTGAAGTTCCGGAAATAGAAGACGGAATCGTTGAAATTAAATCAATTTCACGTGAAGCCGGCTACAGAACTAAAATTGCAGTATGGTCAAACGATCCGGAAGTTGATTCTGTCGGCGCCTGCATAGGCCCCAGAGGAAGCCGCATTCAGACTATCGTTTCCGAGTTGAAGAACGAAAAAATAGATATCGTCAGATATTCTGAAGATCCTGTAGAGTATATAGTTAATGCGCTTTCTCCGGCAAGAGTTGTGTCAGTTGATATTTTAGCGGATGATGAATACGCTCATGATGCAATGGTAGTCGTTCCGGATGACCAGTTGAGCCTTGCAATCGGCAGAGAAGGCCAGAACGTAAGACTTGCACATAAACTGACAGGCTGGAAAATAGACATCAAGAGCGTTTCGCAGATGGAAAAAGCCGAAGCTCAGAATATTCAAAATTACAACGAAGAGCCTCAGGAAGATGAAATTGATGAAGAGGACGACGAACTTAAACAGGAAATAGAAGAAGAAATGAACCAGCAGGCTTATGACGAAGAAGATATTCAGACAGATGAGCCGGCTGAAGAATCTTCCGAAGATGAAGAAGTTTAAGTGTTTTCGAAATGTTTATAACAAAAGAGTTCCTTTTACGGGACTCTTTTTTATTGCATAAATTTTTAAAATTTAATATTTATACATGATACAGATATGATTTAAATCCTGTATTATTTTTAAAGTATATAAAATTTTTGGAGCGAACTTATGGATTATTCTGAATTAGAGAAAAATTTTGACGATTTCTACGCCTCAATAGAACCGGAATTAAAAAAACTGGAAAATGAACGGTTGAAAAAGGTAAAAGCTTTTAAACCTCTGTGCATTATTGGAAACGCTTTAATAGTCATAGCTTTGCTATATTTTATCATACTAAACAGCGGCAATCCGAACATTAAAAGTCCTGAGGCGTGGCCTTTAGTAGCTTTGTTTATCTGCTTAGTTTATACAGGTATCTTATATGGCATTTATTTCGGCAACTTTGCTTTAGATATTAAAAAACGGTTTTTACCGTCAATACTCAAAATTTTCGGAGATTTTCAGTCTTCTGATACCGAAAAAATAACCGTAGATGAAATGAAACAATATCCGGTATTTAACCGCACCACCGAAATAGAAAATGATGATATAATCAAGGGAACTTATAACGGACTAAAGATTCTTTTACAAGAATCTAAATTGAAACATATAAGTCATTATAAAAATCAAAAATCGCAATACTATATATTTACAGGCTTAATCGTAAAAACAGAATTTCCGAAGAAGAATACAGGTACAACACTTATTTTTCCGACTGTTTGGGTCGCTTTCAGCACAGTTCACATAAGCTCCGGAGTTTCAGACCTTGATGAACGTTATAAAAGAGTTCAGCTGGAAGATGTTGAGTTTGCTAAAATGTATAATGTTTTCTCGACAGATCAAGTGGAAGCCCGATATATTCTGACAACCGGTTTTATGGAAAGGTTGAAAAATATTAAAAACTTATACACAAACAAATTTTTTGAAATGTTTCCGGATTTCAAATCCGGCGGGCAAATCTCAACACCTGACGAAATGCAGAAAAAACCGATGGTAAGTTTTTTATTTATATTTGATAAAAACAACATCTATATTCTCATAAATACCGCCGTGAACTTTTTTGAAGTATTTAATCCGTTTAAAACTATGCTTGATAAAAACAGATACAAGGCAGTATTTTTTCAAATGACAACGATAATGGACATAATCGACGGTTTGAAACTTGACATGAAAATAGGGTTGTAAAAGTAATATCACAACACAGACAATTGCGCAAACCTTGACAAAAAAAATTGAGCAAATATTATTATACTATGGCTTAAAATACCAAATTAGTAAGTAGTATAAGTAGTAAAAAGGAGATTAATCTCATGGCAAGAGAAAAGTATGAACGTACCAAACCGCACGTAAACATTGGTACCATCGGTCACGTAGACCACGGTAAAACAACGTTGACCGCTGCGATTACAGCAGTTTTGGCTGCTGCAGGTCAGGCAGCATTGAAAAAATTCGATGAAATCGACGCTGCTCCGGAAGAAAAAGCAAGAGGTATTACCATCTCTACAGCTCACGTAGAATATGA
>CALUPM010000040.1 GCA_944322665.1 Candidatus Gastranaerophilales bacterium
TCACCCTTCACCCTTCACTTTGTAACGCCTTATTTCCCGATACAAAAGTGGTCGAAAATGTTGTTCAAAATTTCGTCGGTTATAACTTCGCCCGTAATTTCATCCAGAAATAAAAGTGCGGATTTTAAATCAATCGAAATTAAGTCCTGAAGTTCGCCTGCTTTTGCGGCATTAAGGGCGTTTGTAAGACTTTCGCGGCATTTTTCAAGGCAGTCAACCTGCCGTTCGTTTGTTATATATTCTGTATCTTCAAGCGAAAAATCACAGACTTTGTTTTTAATTTGTTCTTTAAGCTCATCAATTCCTTCGCCGGTTGCGGTTGAGATATAAAATTCTCCTTCCGTACGGTTTTCAATCAGGTCGCATTTGTTTACGATTTTGAGGTGCGGTTTATGTTTGACAAGAGCGTAGATTTCTTTGTCTTCTTCTGTCATACCGACGGAGGCATCATAGACAAAAACAATTAAATCCGCTTCGTGTGCAGATTGTTTGGAGTATTCTATTCCGATTTCTTCGACTTTGCCGACGTCGTCCGTGTCGCGGATTCCGGCGGTGTCAATCAGAGTTACCGCAACGTCCATATCAAGAGTTTCTTTAATCACGTCGCGCGTTGTGCCTGCTATGTCCGTAACGATTGCGCGGTTGGTGTTTAAAAGAGTATTGAAAAGCGAGGATTTCCCCACATTCGGGCGGCCGACAATCGCCACTTTAATCCCCTGACGCAAAATGTTTGATGATTTTGCGCAGGATAAAATTCTGTCTATATCCGCAAGCGATTTTTCAAAACTTTCAATCAGATAAGAATATTCAGGCTCTAAAACATCTTCGGGAAAATCAATTCCGGCAATTATTTTTGAAAGTGTGTCAAAAATTCCCCCTCTGATTTCCGTAATTTTGTCGCGCAAAACGCCGGAAAGATTTTTAGCTGATTGGAGCGCAAAGCTTTTTGTTTTTGCATGAATTAAATCGGCAACGGCTTCCGCCTGAGATAAATCCATTTTTTTGTTCAGAAAAGCCCGTTTGGTAAACTCTCCTCTTTCTGCCGTTCTTGCACCGTTTTTAAGAACAAGAGAAAGAATATTTTTTACAACATTCACACCGCCGTGGCAGTGAATTTCAATAACATCTTCGCCGGTGTAGCTGTGCGGGGATTTGAACGGAAGGACAAGAACTTCATCAACTTTTTTTTCTGCGTCCGAAATCCAGCCGTGATAAATTCTGCCGGCTTCAAGGTTGTGTTTTGAAAATATTTTGTCCGTGATTTCAAAACTCCTGCCGCCGGAAATCCGGATTACTCCGACGCCGCCTGTTCCGAGAGGGGTTGCAATCGCTGCTATTGTGTCAAATTCCTGTAAAATATTCATAAAATTATTATACAACAAAAAAGCGGACTTAATCTAAAGCCCGCCTTTCCGTTTGCTAACATAATAAGGAGCCTGAATTATGAAAAATATTTTAGAATTTTTTGCTTAAAAGCGCTGAGGCAATACTTGTGGCAAGTCTTGCATAATCGCCGAATCCTGACGATGAGGAGTAGTTGCTGTTGTTGTATGAGTTTCCGGAATTGCTGTTGTTCGCTGCCTGCTGAAGATAACTCAAAATATTTCCGGTAGTCTGGTTTTGAACCCCGCTTAAGAAATTCAGATAATTGTATCGCCTGTTCAATTCGTCATTCAAAAGTTCGTTCTGTTTTGCAAGAATGTCCTGTGACAAAGCGTTTATCGCATCGGCTCTGTTTGACTCAATCGTGTTCAGGTTGTTCATGAAAATTGAGTTGTCAAAATTGCCGAAGCGTGACGCAATATCATTTTTCATATTGTTCAGCATCGGGGTGTAGATGTCGTTGATTGTGTCTATGCCGTTTTGCGTGTAAGCGTTAAGCTGGTTTTGCAGATTTTGCTTTGTGCTGTCCGAAAAAGTATTGATTTTGGGAAGGTTTTCCAGAAACGAATTCTGCGCATAGTCATAAATCTGCTTTTCAGTATCTGACATATTGTAATTTGAATAAATGTCATTGCCTTTTTTGTACTGCGAAGCTTTTTCTTCACCGTTAATTGTTACAACACCGCCTGAATATGCGGGTTTTGATGATTTTCCCATTTTTTGTCCCTTTCTTGTTTTTTGAAGGGACAACATTTGATGTATTAATAAAGCGCAAACTTATTATATCATATTATATGCTTTTTTGTCCAGCCGTAAAATTTAAAAATCATTCTTTTATTTTTATAATATAATAAAACTATGGATAAAGAAAAATTAGATGAAATTAATGAGCTTGTTGTTGACAAGAAATTTGAAGAAGCAAAGCAGGAGCTTTTGAAATACAATCTTGACGAAGAGAAAGAACTTGAAGCTTTAAAGCTTCTCGGGCTTTGCAACGTCAATCTTGAAAATTACAAAGAAGGTCAGAGTAATTTTGAAACAGTTGTTAAATACGATCCGGAGGATGCTTCAAGCTGGTTTTATCTGGCAAGCTGTTATGACAACCTTGACGATATAATTCATGCCAGAGCAGCCTATCAAAAAGTTATTGAACTCAGGAAAAATTTTCTTGACGCTTACAAAAGCCTGTGCGTTTTGTATGTAAGATGCGACGAACCCGACAATGCTATTGAGTTTGCAAAAAAAGCACTCGAGTTTGAAAAAGAAGATTATACGCTATATTACATTATCGGAACCGCTTATATGTCGCAGAAAAATTTTGAAGAAAGCGTCAAATATCTTGAAAAAGCGCTTGAATTAAATCCGGAGCATTCCCAGCTTTATAACAATCTCGGAACCTCATACATCACTATCGGAAAACTCGACAAGGCTTACGAAAATTTTGTAAAAGCAAGTGAATTTGATCCTGAAAATTCTATCACTTATTTTAATATTGCATCAATCCTGCAGCTTAAAAACAAACACGAAGAAGCCTGTGAATATTTTGAAAAAGCTTATGCAATCGAGCCTTCGGACAGTTATCTGGTTGCACTTGCGCTATCTGAAACTAAATGCGGCAAATACGACAGCGCAATCACCCACTACAAAACCCTTATCAGCCACCATCCGGAAAAAGATACCTACCAGTACAATCTTGCCTGCTGTTATGAATTGAAAGAGGATTACAATTACGCTATCGGAATTCTGGCACACCTAGTTATGCTTAACCCGAAATCCGTTTCTATGGCGCAGAAACTTGCTAACCTTTATGTAAAAGTCAACAAACCGATTCAGGCAAAAGAAATCTATGAAAAAATTCTGCTTCAAGGGAATGTGAATGAAGACTTGTATTATGAATTTGCGCACATTTGTGTCGTCACAAACGACACGGATAAAGCCGAAAAAATTCTCAAAAAAGTCGTCGAATTAAATCCTGACCATGCGCAGGCTCATAAAGATCTCGGAGTAATCTATTTAAGCAAACGCCTTTTTGACTATGCTAAAGACGAGTTTGAAACCGCATACAAAATTGCGCCGGACGATTTCGGAATTGTCTTTGAATATGCAAATTATCTTCATGCAACAACAAACTTTAAACAAGCAGACGAAATGTATGCCCGTTCGCTTGAAATTAATCCGGAAAACAGGGAAGCTCTCGCTTTTTCCGCCCTGAATAAACTCCATACAAACGATTATGAAAAGGCGCTTGAACAAATAAATCACGCAATTGCGCATTCTGTACATAATGCATTTATGCTTTTTATTGCCGGCAAAGTGAGGTTTGCGATGAAAGATTACGAAGGCGCAAAGGACTTTTTAATCAAATCCTATGAACTTGAGAAAATTGAAGATGTCGAAAACCTTCTCGGAATCTGTTATATGGAACTCGGCAACTTTGCTCAGGCAAACGTCATTTTTGAAAACCTTCTAAAAGACAACCCCGGAAACATTAATCTTATGCTGAACCGTGCAAAATGCTTTGAAGGAATGAATGACAATACCTCAGCCCTTGCTGAACTTGAAAAAGCCGTTGAAATATTCCCTGACCTTGAAGAGGCGCACGAGATGATTAGAAGGCTTTCTTAATTGTTGTTAAGTTTTAATTCTCCGGATGCCAGTCTTTTTAATACCTGCCCGGGTTGAATATGAGTAAGTCCTCGCGGAAAATTCCAAAGACGAAGTTCAGGATATTATAAACAAAATCTCTGGCTGATTTAAAAAAGTAAAAAGGCGATTTTTGATTTAAATCGCCTGATAACCAGATTTACACTATGTAAGTGTTCAGAAAGGAAGTCTTTTAAATAGCTTACGGATTTGAATATTATTGCTGTTAAATTTCAAAAATACGTAAGGCTATTCATACAAAACATATTTAATGTTTTATATTTAAGTTTTACTCGCCCAGATTTAATTGAGAGAACTGGACAATCTTATTTTTGCCGCGTTTTTTAGCATTATACAATGCGTGTTCCGCGTAACGGATAATCGTATTTACGTCCTCTTCCGTATCTTCAAGGCACGGATATGTTGAAATTCCGCCGGAAATCGTAATAGGATGTCTTTCTTCCTCACCTGCCGGTATAAATTCCATCTTTTCTATATCCCGTCTGAACCTTTCAGCAAACAGGAATGCGTTTTCTTCTGATGTATTCGGAAGAATTAACAAGAATTCCTCATCGCCGTAGCGGGTCAGGATATCCTCTTTTCTGATAAGCTGTTTAAGTTTGTCTGCAATCGAGCGCAGAAGCACATCTCCCCAGTCGTAGCCGTAAATATCGTTTACAACTTTGAAAAAGTCCAAGTCAAACAGCAGGCATGATAGTTTTGTGCCGTAGCGTTTGGCTCTTGACATTTCTTGCTCAAGGCGTTCGTGAAGATATTTTCTGTTGTGAAGTCCTGTAAGTTCATCCGTCGTAGAAACCTGAAGGAGTTTTTCTCTAAGGTCGCGGATTTTTAAAAGCGATTTTGCCCTGATTAAAAGTTCATCGTTATCAACAGGTGTCTTAATCATATCGTATGTGTATGCCCTGACGATTGAACCTTTAAATACTTCTCCGACAAACAGCACCGGCGCTTTGAACTTTATAACCATCAAAACATCTTTAATATCCGGAACATCTTCAACCACAATCAAGGCAGGGTTGAGCATTTCATAATCTCTTAATTTTGATGCGTCCTCTATCCGGACATTTACTTCCTCAAGCCCTGACAGAACATCTGCAAGAGAAGATGCCTTTTTGCTTGTGTAAACAATTATATTTCTCATCTCATATCCTTACTGTCAACTTACTATTATTATGTATTTTATCATGATGAAAAATCTAAAATCAATTTGTAACAATCTTTTAACAAAATTAAAGTTACAAAAATTTTATCCGTAAGAAAAAATATCATGACAGAGGTTAGTAAAATTAATACAGAAATTCGTTCATTTCTGGCAAAGAACGAGTCGTTAAAAGATTTGCCGAAGGGAAGAATTTTGTCAATAATGGTTATGCAGGGCATAATCAGCCACACGGAAGCGTCGGAATATCTTAAAAATTCGACGTTTGATACAGGCTACACAAGCAATTTTCAGGTAATTCCGGCGTGGGAAGCGGATAAGAAGGCCTTTGATGAAAGCCTTTCGGTATTGAATGCTACGGTTTTAAGCACAAAACAAAGGCTTGAGTCACAGGACAGAGCAGACGGATTTTTCTCAAGAGCTTTTAATTATTTAAAGGAAACTTTTGATGCTGACAACAAAAAATCCGGTGTTGAAAATGAAATTATAAAAACTGAACAAGAAATTGCAGAACTTGAAAAATCAGAAACGCCGGCTGACTTCAAGGCGAAATTCAAGAAATTCCGCGGGGTGGAATTTTCTTCCGTAAAAATTCAGGATTGTGCTGAGAAGGCGGAATATTTCAACAAAGCGCGGAGCATAAAAAATACCATTGACGGGATTAAATCAAAGCTGAACACAACATCATTCAACAACCTGAACAGCGGGATTATTGAAGCATTTCAGGCGCTCGGCATCAGCGATATAGACGAAATAAACAAAATTATAAAAGATATTGAAACCTCACATAAAGATGATGAAGCAATAAAAAACTTTGGCGGAGATTTGAGGTTTGAAAAGAACTATTACGGTCAATACACCCTCAGAATGACGAACACAGGCGGGCGTCCGGCACTTGCGAACACTCTGCAGCTTCAGATGATAGCGGAAGAGATGGAATTGAGGCTGAACAGAGCCTCTGCAGCCGCTATGGGGGTAGAAGTTCCGCAAGACTCAGACAGCAAAGAAATTGAAACGCTCACGAACGAAAAATTTGACAAACTTGAAAATGATTACAACGAAGCATTTCGGGAAGCTTACGGCGAAAGAAATTCTGAAACTCTTGCGGACAATTATATAAAATCTCAAAGACAGGGAGCAGCTTATGCTCAGACCGCACTTGATGTACTTTCAATAGCCACAATGTTTGTGGGCAGCGGGCTTCTTGTAAAAGGTGCCAGCCTTATTTCAAAAGGCGGAACGGCGTTGAATGCGGCAAAAACCGTGACTTCTGCGGCGGCAAAAGTTGTACCGGCAGCAGTTGCCGTTCAGGTGACAAGACCTGTAGAACTTACGGAAAACCTTACCTCGCAGGAACCCGACTGGAAATCTTACGGAATGAGCGTTGCTGAAGGCGCTATGTGGATGGCCTTAGGTCTTGCAACAGGTGCAATAGGAGATAAAGCAAGGCTGTTTCTCGGGCAGAAGGGTCTTTCTGCGGTTGCAAAAAATACCGGCAAATCCATAGACGAACTTATTGACCTTTATAAATCAGGGCACAAACTTCCTGCAAACCTGAATAAATCCCTCGGATTGATTGAAAATGCTTCCAGAATAAGCGGAACTGGAACGGAATTTACGGCGGATGTCCTTGCAACCTTTGCAATTCAGGCTTCCCGCGGAGAAGATATGAGTTTTATGGATTATATCGGCTCTGCCAACGGGGCTTTGATGGGAACCGTCATGCACAGGACTTTTTCGAAAATTTCTGACGCAGAAAAAATTAAAGTTATTCAAAAAGGACTTCTTGAGGCGAATCCGGAGATGTCAAAGGCAGAACTTGAAAAAGCTTCACAGACACTTCTTGAAGTTCATAGAATGGCGGAAGAAAAACGCGCTGCAGGTGCCGTTAAATCTGACGGAACACCTGATGCCGGATCCGTAAAATCAGAAAATGACGTGAAAAAATCTGCAAAAACTGAAAAAACAAACGAAGTTAAGAAAGCTGAAGAAATAAAAGATGACGTTCCGCTTACCCGTGAAGCTTTAAATAAAAAAGGCGAGCGGATTTTATTACTGACCGGAGAAGGAGAAGCAAGAGCACGGGTCGCAGCAAAAGAAATTCATGAAAAAGCAGTAGAAGCCGAAGCCGGAATTGTTAAATTAATGGAACAGGCAAATCTTGGCAAAGATAAGGTAAATATGACCCACCGCCCGAAAAGCGAACAGAGTATTTTCGACAAAATTAAAAACTCTCTTACTTATACCAAACATCCGGCAACTTTTGAAGAGGCGCTTCTTTCTGTCCGTGACGCCGTCGGAACCAGAACTGAACTCGGGGATTTTGACTATAAAAAGCACCCCGATATTGTTGAAATGTACAAAAAAGACCCGAAAAAAGCAATTCAGATGGCTGCCGAAAGGCAGTCACAGGAATACGTTGACAGGGTTATGAATGTAATAAGGCTTCAGGCTGAAAACCCTGCAGACACATCATTAAGTGCAATAAACATCTCAAACTACATGGGCGAAAACGGAATCCCGTATTTTTCGGAAAAACAGGTTGCCGTATTAAGAGATTACGCCGCACAATTCGGTATAGAACTTAATGTTAAAAACAAACTTACAAAAGTCCGTCCGTCAGGATATACAGCTTTGCAGATGAATTTTGTAACAAAAGACGGCTTCATATTTGAGTGGCAGTTAAGGGGTTCAAAAGTCAACACCTTTGCCGAATGCGAACACGTACCTTACGACATAAGGGAAGGCAAAGACGTAACAGGCGGTCGTGAGATTTTGAAAAATCTTTATGCGCCGATTAAAGATGCTGTTGAGCATTTGGACGACAAGCAGTATGAGAAATACAACAACTACCTGACTGCACACTACGAACACCTGAGAAAACAGGAACTCGGATTTGAAAGCACCGCGCCGGTACTTGAAGATTTCGGGCTGACCGACCCGAAACTCAAAGCCGAAAATCTTGAACTACTTCACGATCTTGCTGACGCTCTCAAAAAAGGCAAAATAGATGAAAATACCGCACTTTACACCTACCTTTCAAAAACAGAAAACAAATCCGGTATAAACATTCCCCCCGGCAGGTTTGCGGCAGAAAACGCGAAGTTTCCGGAAACTGACGAAGCTTTTGTGAATATCGTCAAAAACAGAAAAGAAGATTTTCTCACACTTTCAAAGATTGAAGATACCGACGAATTTATCCGGAAAGGCGCAGAATTAATCCTTTCCGAAATGGGGCTTGAAGGTGCGCCGATAAAAATTGAAATAACTGATAACTTAAATGAATTCAGCATGAGCGAAGCAACCCTCAGAATTTCACGCAACTGGACAGGCAGCGGGCATGTTGCCGGCAAAGGCGACCGTGCTGAAATCCTGGGCGGAATTGCACATGAAATGAACCATTTTCTTCAAAACAAAGAAATTTATCTTAACGCAATGTTAAGAAGCGATGATTTCAAATACAATCTTGAATTGACAGACGAATGTGAAAATCTGATGCTGTGGAGTCTGGGTGCGGATGATGCGGGAAGCGCAAAATTCCCCTATCCGCTTGAACAGCCGGATTACAATTTTGACAGAGCCAACAAATATATGGAAAATTTCCTGAATTACGTTGAACCGTATAAAATGGAAGAAATTGACGGCAAAAAGGTTTACGTAAAAGATGAAAACGGGGATTACGTGATAGATGACGAAGCTTTTGAAGAATATCAGAGGCAGCTTGTGGAAGCCGAATCCAACAGGCGCGGCGATATTGTAAAAGATGAATACAAAAAATTAATAAACGGACAATAATTAAAAAAAATAATGTATAATAAGAATTGAGGTAATTATGGAACCGATAAAACCTTCAAAACTAAATAAAATCAGTCAAACCGGAGCGAAAGTTAAAATGGAAAATTTTCAAGACAAAATTTTAACGTTAATACAAAATCTCAAAACCCGCGCCGAACGCGAGGTTTGCGAATACGGGAGCTTTAAAGCCGTAAAAGAAAATATGAAACCTCAGAATTCCGAAAGTCTGATAAAAGAATTGACCCTTCAGATTACGCCGCTTCCGAATGTCCTGAAAGGCGAGGTCGAAAATTTTGAAAAGCTCCGCTATCTGGAACTTACCGGAGAAGGGCCGCTCGGCCAGACCTCAAGCGTAATTTTGAAGCGCGGAACGAAAGATGAAATCCTCAAAAAACTTGACGACAAAGACCTTTCAGCCAAAATTCAGGAAAAAGCAGAGGATTTCAAAATAAGCTTCCGCGAAGATCAGGTCTGAGATTTATCCGGGTAAAAATCGCACTGATGAACAGGAGCCGGCTTGATGGAAAATTCTTTTGATGATTTTTATCTGAATATAGAACCCGAATTAAAAAAATATGAACGCTTAAGAAAATTTTTGCTTTCTTCTGCAATTATTATTGCCTGCCTTCTTGCAGGCGGAATATTTTTTCTGGTTTGTAAAGGCGTCTTGACATTTGAGCGCTCCTGGCACGGCAAAATTCTTTATATGACGGTTCTTTTCGGAATATTTATTTTCTGGCGGCTGAAAAAAGAGTTTGAAATCAGAGTAAAAGAAAAAATTATCGAAAAATTTATCAATTGTTTTGAAAATTTCGGGTTTGAACTCTGGCAGCTTGGGGAAAGTTTGATAGATGAAAAGACTCTTAAATCAGTAAAAATTCTTCCGAAATTCAGCGAAAGTTATTCGGATGACAATTTTCAGGGTCATTACAAGGGAATTCCGGTTACAGTCAGCGAGCAAAAACTGAAAAATGGTGTCGGAATTTATAAATACAATGTTTTTGAAGGCATAGTAATTGAATATTTTCTTGAAAATAGTCCTTTTCCGGCAGAAATAATTATACGTGATGCAGGATTTATGCCGCCAAAAGGTTTAGAAAAAATTACTCTTGAGGACAGTGAATTTGAGAAGATGTTTTCTGTATATTCAAACGACCAGATTGAAAGTCGTTTTGTCCTGACCGCTGGATTTATGGAAAAATTGAAAGCGCTGAAAATCATTTTCGGAGCAAAGCATATATCTCTTTATATCAAAGACTGCAGTATTTTTATTGCGGCGGATATCGGACGGGATTCGTTTAATGTTGCAAGGCTATACAAGCGGGCGGATGACAGAGAACAGTTTGAGAAAATGTACAAACAGTTTGATTTTATTTTGAATATAGCTGATTTACTCCGGCTGACACGGTGAAGTTGAAAGAATTGAGCGTGAAAAATCTTTTCAATATAGCAAATGTTTGTTATAATTTCCGTCAGAGGCGTTTATGGAATTCAAAACAAACGTCATGCGCATGCTTGACAAATTAAAAATCAACTATAAACATTACACTTACGCGGACACTGACGCCGTAAGCGGTGTGGAAGTCGCGTCTGTTCTCGGGCAGAACCCTTCTCAGGTATTTAAAACTCTTGTGACTGTTTCAAAATCAAAAAAATATTATGTTTTTATGATTCCTGTAGCAGAGGAACTTGACCTTAAAAAAGCCGCTCATGCTGTCGGAGAAAAAGCTGTAGAAATGCTGAAATCAAAAGAACTTTTGCCTCTTACAGGCTACATTCACGGCGGATGTTCTCCTGTCGGGATGAAGAAATTTTTCCAGACAACAATTGACAAATCCGCCGAAAATTTAGACACAATAATTTTCAGCGCCGGCAAAATCGGTTATCAGGTCGAAATGACCCTGGATGACCTTAAAAAAGTAATCTCAATTCAAACCGCTGAACTTACTGCTTTATAAGTAGCACTTGCGCTCCTGCCCTTCGACGCCTGCGTAAAGTTCAACAAACTGTTTTGCGGGGCTTGAGTCGATTTTGGTGAGCAGAACTTCTTCTACCTGAAAGAAACCTACATCTCCAGACATTTCAACATCAATTTTTATTGGCTTTCTTTCTCCGTGATGAATTCCGATACGGTTAATTGCGTTTGCGGAATATTTGTGAATATCTCCGACACGCGGGGTTTTGTTGATTGACATCGGAATCCTTGCCCTGCCTTTTGTCATGTCGCATCCGTCAGCAATCAGTATAATTCCGGCTTCTATTGAATGGATTTTTTTAGTAGACATGTGCCCGATAATGGCTTCCGTCGCGAGGGATTTTATGATAACGCGTTTGTGAAGGTTGTCGGGAAAAATGTGCATTAAAGCACGCTCAATCAGCGGCTGCGCAAGGATTGCCGACATATCTTCGTGCCCCTGACGGCCTATCATCATCCCTAAATCGTGCATTAATCCTGCAAGAATTACGGCGCACATGCTGTCTTCAAATGTTCCGATTTCTTCTGTTTCAAGTGAAGTCTTGATGTTGCTGTCGTGGAGAATATTAAGCATTTTAATTGCATTTCCGACGACCTGCCGCATGTGAACAGGCCCGTGATCGTTGTAGCCTAAACGTTTTATTGAAACCGTGTTTGCATAATCCTGCATCTCCTGCAATTCTTCATCAGCAAACAGGTAGTTTACAAGTTCCAGGCATTTGGGGTGTTTTTCCAGCCTTCTTTGTATTTTTGATTCTATTGAAACTTCTTTAACCGATTTCATAATTTTATTCCTTATCAAAAAATCTCTTCTTATTATATAATACCCGATTTTAAATAAAACATAAAGTCCTGCTTATCAGAATTTTTAGTTTTATAGTTCTTTTTATGAAAAGGATCCTTAAAACATTTAAGGATCCTCCCTAAGCACTGACCTGCTCTTCACTTACGTTCATTTTCCACGCAGGTTTTGAGGAATTACCAGAGCTATAGCCTTCAAATCTTTTTGCAATAATTTCATACAAAAGTCTGTATGGCAAACTTTTTTGTTTTTGAAAATTTTGCTGAATTTTTTTACTGTTGACATTTCCCCTTTTAATGTGCAGTTAGTTTTTATTTAATTTTCTCCTGAATATAGTGGAGTTTTAGGAATTTTTAGTTTCTATCCCGAGTTCGGTAATAACTTTTTCCACATCAACAGGCACCAGTTTGTTGACTTCTTTGCCGTTGTAAATGAATTTTATTGACTTAATTTTATTGCTGAACCATGATTTTCTTTTAACTTCGGTTTTGACATTTCCGAGAACAGATTCCGGAATTGCATTTTCAAATTGTTGTTTTAAAATCTTCAAATATTCATTTGGATATTCGTTTACAAATTCTTTTAGTTTTTCCGGATCAGATATTGGTTTACCGTTTTTATCGCGGTACAATACAAGTTCTCCGTTTGCCCAGACTCTTGCGGAATATCCGTCTTTAAGTTTTATTTCGGTTCCGTTTGCATACTGCGGATCGAGTTCTGTTCCGTCATAAGCCGAGTAATATTTCCCGTTTATAATAACAGTTCCGTTCGGACCGGGTTTTGCGTCAACGTTGTTGCCATAAGTCTGCAGAGTGCCTTCTGTCTGCAGAGTGCCATCTGTCTGCGGGTCGCCATCTGTCTGCGGGTCGCCTTCTGTCTGCGGGTCGCCTTCTGTCTGCGGGTCGCCTTCTGTCTGCGGGTCGCCTTCTGTCTGCGGGTTGCCTTCTGTCTGCAGATTTTCTTCTTCGCCGGAATCTGATGCGCCTTCAAGTTCTTCTTTTATTGTTTCTACAGTAGTTGCGGCTTTGTCGTAAAGTGTTTGCATATCTTTTTCAATTTGTTCTAAATCTTTGCCTAAGGCGTCTTTGTCCGAATCTTTTTTCTGCATTTCCTTTTTGAAATCTGAAAGTCTTTTTTGAATAGCCTTTGCCTCATCTATGATTTCCTGAAGTTTTGCTTTCTGGGCATCATTAAGATTTTCGTCTTTAAGCAGAGCGCCAAATTCCCCTTTTATTTTGCTGAGCGTCTGGGATACCTGATTAAATTTTATGCCGAAGTAAGCTGACTGAAATGTATTCTTTCCCCATTCTTCAGCAGCTTTTATCCCCTGTTCGGTCAGATAAGGATTTGTCACATTGTTATTAAACGGGACTGAAAACAACGGATTCCACTGGCTTACATGATTCGGGTTAAGTATTCCGTGAAACAATTGTGCTTCATTATATGACACATATTCCGGAAGCACATTCATCTGAAGCTCAAAACCGTAATTTGATGACCACGCGTAAGGCCCCATTGATAACCATAAGTATGGATTTATGTTGTTTGTAAGTCCAAAACCTGACATAAAATTTTTCTCCTTAATTATTCCCGTACTTATATAAAGTATTTTTTCTTATGAATATTGCTTATTTGTAATTTTAATACTTAATATTTTTTAACATTCGGAAAACAATTTGATAAGATCCTCAAGGGTAATATCAGGATTGATTTCTTTTATAGAGGTAATTTCGTCTGTATCAACTTCTTCTTTGAAGATTTTTTCAAGGAGTTCTCTGTCATAATCAAGAAGGATTGAACCGTGCTGGAGAATATAACCGTTTTTGCGGCACTGGGCGGAGCCGATAAGTTTTTTGCCTTTGTAACACAAATCAGCACCTGTAGAAAGCAGCATGCAGTAGTCGAATTTTGTATTGACGGGTTTTTGCCCGCCAAAGTCTGTATGAATTCCGATTTTGTCCAGTTTTGTTATCAGAAATTCAGAAATTTCTTTGTAAGATTCTTTTACATTTTCTCCGTGTTTAAGATATTCAACGGGGCAGATAAAGCTGTAAGTCAGTTCTTTGTCGTGCAGAAGCGCTCTTCCGCCTGTCAGCCGTCTTACGGTATCAATATTTAGTGATTTTAATAAATCTTTGGCCAGAAAATCGTCTTTCTGGTTTCTGCCGAGCGACACGCACGCAGGCGACCAGCCGTAAAGACGGAAAATTGCCTCTTTAAATCCGGTTTGAACGGCTTTTTCAAGAAGCTCTCCGTCAATGCGCATATTTTCCGAACCTGTTTTAACTTCGTAAGGTATAAATTTCACTGTTCTTCTTTTTTATCTCTTTCACTCAGAATTTTTTCAAACTCAACGAAAGTTTCGTTGCCCACAAACTGTTCTAAAGCTGCGCGTTTTGCCATAAAATCAGAGCGTGCTTTTATCTGCTGGTCGACTGCCGAGCGGTAGTAGGCGTCTGTAATCATTATAACTTCTCTTGATGAGTCCTGCGACATATCATAATTTTTGCGGCGCTGAATTACGACTTTATCTATAAGAGAAAGCATTTTGCGTGAAGTCATGTAGTTGTAATAAAGATTTACTGTTGTCTGCTGGAGTTCTTCTATTTTTCTGACAAGAATAATCATATCCGCATCTGTTACGCGGGTGTATTTGTAATTTATAGCTTTTGTATCCTGTGACATTATGCCTAAGATATTCCCGCCGATAAGCGAGCCTGTTGCAAGTATCGGGTTCCCGACGCCGGCGCCGACAAGGGTTGACATGCTGGCAATTGTGGTCAGAATATTTTTGACGGATTTTTCGTTCGGCTTGTCCTCGTCGGGATTGGAAAGCTTGTACAGCGCAAACGCTATTGTGTCGCTTTTTGAGGCTGCCCCCCGCCAGAGAAGCGACAAATCCTCCATCATCGTTTTTTCTTCAAATCCTAAATCATTCGCAACTTCTTTTGAAATTTTTTTAATGCTCAAATCCGCATAGGTTAAGTCTGTCGAGTCGTAATTTGTTTCTTCTTTTCTTGCATATTCCTGCTCGAGCGGCGCAACTTCTTCAATGTATTTTTTTTCCGGAAGTTCGGAAAGTCCTGTTCTGTAAGCCGGCGGCTTCGGGTCTGTAACCTCCTCAAGCGTCACTGCATAAGAAGGCGCGCATAATGAAATCAACAATAACAAACTTAAAACCTTTTTCATTACTTTTCCGCTCCTTTCAAAAGTGCCGAATCAAAGTTATATTGATACAAATTCAAACTGTCAACAACCTTTTTCCCGGCAAGACGCTGAAGTTCAAGGTGGTATTTTTTCGCATTCTGCATATAATAAAATTCCTCAAGTGCCATATTGTCGTAAAGCGACGACGAAATCGTAATTTCAAGCAAATCATCCGTATCAAGTGCTTTTGAGTAGTTTTTGTTATACAGCAGAAGCCGTTCACGGGTTTCTTTCAACTGTGTAAGAGAGCTTTTGTAATTGTAATAAGCGTCAATAATTTTGTCCTGAAGGTTTTCGATTAATCCTGCAAGTTCAATCAATTCTGTATCGGTGAGCGGAATTTCCTGCGGGATATTTTTGCGGTTAATGAGGTTTTGCGCCAGTCTGCCTGCCGCAAATGCCGACGACTGCACAAGGTAATCCGACCCCATCATCATAGGTGCAAAAGAAGCCCCTGCAATTACGGCGTTCAGAGTTTTTGCCATCAAAGAAGAATGAATTCTCCTCTGGCTTTCCGGAGTTGCAAGTTTTTTCAGAGCAAATCCGATTACCTGATTGTTTTCAACCGTACCTTTCCAGAGGTTTTCGATATCTTCAAGATCTTTTTCCCTCTGGCGTTTAATGAGTTCCTGCATAACCTGCTCGTCGCTGATTACGATGGAATCCTTCATTTTGACATCTGTTTTTGGAAGCTCTATCTGCTGCTTTTCAACACCCTTGAGCGTCACAATATCCGGAACCGCAAATACAGGCATACCCGATAACATAATCAACAAAATTAACAGCTTTTTCATACCAACATTTATAACACAACAAAATAAATAAATCCAATGATTGAGTATCCTCTACACCAAACGGTGGTTAAACACAATTCCCCCGAAAAGTATAATTTAAGTATAAGAAAAGAGGCCGGGGTTGGGTAACGATAATTTTAACAAATCGAAATATATGACGACAAAAGCTGAAAGAAAAGAGGCGGATTTTTATGAACGCGCGGATAACCTTTTAAAGCGGAAAGCTTACAAAGAGGCCGCCAAAAACTACTTAAACGCCATACTTATTTCCAGAGATGACGCAAAATCATATTTCGGGCTTGGCATGTGCTGCAAGAATACAAAAAATTACGCAAAAGCCATAAAATATCTTGATAAAGCGGCGCAGATTGACGAAAATTACTTTGAAGCCTACTACGAACTCGGCATCTGCCATCTTCTTGAAGGAATTCCCTGCGGGGCAATCAAGAATTTTGTGCGCGCCGTGCAGGTTAATCCGGATAATCCCGATGCGATTCTGCAGCTTGGAATTTCTCACGAAACCTGCGAAGAATACGACATGGCGCTTATGATTTACCAGAAGCTTATTGAGAATTCTCCCGAATACAAAAAGGCTTACGAACACAAATCCGCGCTTTTGATGAAATTGAACCGTTACAGAGAAGCTTCGCTTGTTCTGAATGAGCTTATAAAGCGCAACCCTTCAGACACTGAAGCCTTTGCAGGAATCGGTGTCTGCTTTGACAAACTCGGTAAAAGAGTTGAGGCGCAGAGATATTACAGAAAATTTCTCCAGAAAAACCCGCTTTCCCCGCAGGCGCAGTTTATCAAATCGCGCCTTGAAAAATTAAAATCAATTTCTTCTGCGTGTGTTAAAAAATTCAGCATTGTGTAAGCGGCTTATCTTAGCGGAATAAGGATGGCAAAGGCTGGGATTATTTTTATTACACTGCGTTTTAAAGTGAATAAGTGATGAATTTTTTCGGCGCAGCACACGATTTTTAACTAACAGTAACGCACTTATTCAACTATTTACTTCCGCCCCATTTTGTCATGCTGAGTTTACGGATTTTCGGCAGGGTGAAGCAAAGCGGAACCCGTAAGGTGCTGGTCGGACGTTACTCCGCCCGCACCCCGAATAATCCAAGATAGTTTCAGTATCTCTACGTCATCCTGAGGCGCACGAGCAGAGGGTGAAAGGCGTTAGCCGTACCCGTTTACTGCGAGTGCGAAAAGCCGAAGGATCTTCCGGAAACGCAAGAAGATTCTTCGGTCGCAAGGCTCCCTCAGAATGACATGACTTAGACAAAATGGGGCGATTTTTTATCGCTTTCCAAAATGAAACCTCCTAGTGTCCTAGCATCCTAGTGCCTTAGTATCTTTTTTAGAAACAAACCCTTCACTTATCAGACCCCTCACCCGAATTTCTAAATTCGCTGCGCTCATTAAGAAATTCTTCCCTCTCCCACAAGGGGCGAGGGGATTATTTTACGTAACGAACTTAACGTCTATACGTCCAAACGTCTTATCGCCTTTATCCCGAAACCTCTTAGTGCCCTAGCATCCTAGTGCCTTAGTATCCTATTCAGAAACAAACCATTCATCCGTTCAACTTTTCAACCCTTCAACCCCCTTCACTCTTCACCCTTCATTCCTCACTCTGATAAGAACTTATCGCCTTATCGCCTTGCAGTCTTATCTCCTTTCAAAACGAAACCTCCTAGTGCCCTAGC
>CALUPM010000041.1 GCA_944322665.1 Candidatus Gastranaerophilales bacterium
TATCGCCTTTTCTCTTATTTTTTTTGTTATATAATTTTCTTATAATGTAAACAATTTTAGAGGAATTAAATTATGCTAACCGGAAATGAAATTCGTAAATTATATTTGAATTATTTTAAAGACAAACACCGGCACACGATTGTAGAAAGTTCAAGCCTTGTGCCGGACAACCCGACGGTGCTTTTGACCACAGCCGGAATGCTGCAGTTTTTGCCGGTATTTCTGGGGATTGTAAAATCACCTTATGATCCGCCGCGTGCGGCTTCCTGCCAGAAATGTGCAAGAGCCGGCGGCAAAGATAGTGATATTGAAAACGTCGGGCGTACTCCAAGACACCACACTTTTTTTGAAATGCTCGGAAACTTTTCTTTCGGCGATTATTATAAAAAAGAAATTATTCCGTGGGCATGGGAGTTTGTTACCGAAGTTCTGAAACTCGACAAAGACCGCCTGTGGATTACGATTTTTGAAACGGATGACGAGGCTTACGAAATCTGGAGAAGTGTCGGGGTTCCGGCAGAAAGAATTAAGCGCAAAGGTAAAAAGGACAACTTCTGGGGTCCTCCGGGAGCTTCAGGCTCATGCGGCCCGTGTTCAGAAATCCATTATGATTTAGGCGAACAGTACAAATGCGATGACCCCAGAGGCTGCGGTATTGATACCTGCGAATGTGACAGATGGGTTGAGATTTGGAACCTTGTGTTTACGGAACTTTATCAGGATGAAGAAGGCAACCAGTCGCCGCTGGATAGCAAAAACGTTGATACAGGCATGGGGCTGGAGCGTATTACAATGGTTTGTCAGGATGTGGCTTCAACTTTTGAAACTGACCTTTTAAGACCGATTTTGGACAGAGTTTGCGAGATGAGCGGAGTCCCCTACAAGAAATCTGAAAAAACAGACATTTCTCTCCGCATAATTACAGACCATGCAAGATGCGTAACTTTCCTCATCTCTGACGGCGTAATCCCCGGAAACGAAGGCAGAAGCTATGTTTTGAGAATGATTTTAAGACGTGCACTCCGCCATGGTAAAATTCTCGGTATGGATTTGCCGTTCCTGTACAAACTTGTTGACGTTGTCGTTGATAATTACGGAGAAGCTTATCCGGATTTAGTGAAAAACAAAGCAAAAATTGTTGATACTATCAAAAGAGAAGAAGAACGCTTCAACAAAACTCTCGACAGAGGCTACAAACTTCTTGATGAATTTATAGTTAATAAAAAAGACATAGACGGCGAAAGCGCTTTCAGGCTTTATGATACTTTCGGATTTCCGCTTGAACTTACAAAAGAAATCGCGGAAGAAAACGGCTTGAAAGTTGACGAAGAAGGCTATAAAGCTGCAATGCAGGAGCAGAAAGAACGTGCAAAAGCTGCAACCGCAAAACTTTCCGTTACTGGCGACATCAAGTATGCCAAAATAGAAGACGAAGTCGGCTCAACAGAGTTTGTCGGCTACAGCGAAAACGAAGCCGATGCCAAAATTCTTGCAACTGTCGAAGGGGACGGATATGTTGACATTGTCCTTGACAAAACTCCTTTCTACGCAGAATGCGGCGGTCAGGTCGGCGACAGCGGTGTTATTGAAAACGAAAATATGAAAGCCGAAGTTCTGACAACATTCAAAGTCAATCAACTTTTTGTCCACAGGGCTAAATTAATCAACGGTGAAATCACAACCGGCGAAAAAGTTAAGGCAATGATTGACGTTGCAAGACGAGAAGAAATCAGGCTTCATCACACATCAGCCCACCTTCTGCAGGCTGCATTGATAAAAGTTCTCGGCGATGAAGTTCATCAGGCTGGATCACAGGTTGAGGAAAACAGAATGCGTTTTGATTTTACTTTCAACCGTGCAATGACTCCTGATGAAATTTTCAAGGTTGAAGACATTATGAACAACTGGATTTCTAAGGGCTATGATGTCGTGACGGAAGTTATGGACATAGAAAAGGCAAAACTTACCGGTGCAACAGCACTTTTCGGCGAAAAATACGATGATGTTGTAAGAGTTGTGTCAATCACTGACGGCAAAACCTGCATTTCAAAAGAATTTTGTGCCGGCACTCACGCAAGAAATATCCGTGACTTAAGACTGGTCAAAATCGTGACAGAAGGCGCGATTGCTGCAGGTACAAGACGTATTGAAGTCGTTGTAGGACGTTCGGCATTTGAGTTTATGAATGCTAAAGTTAAAGAAATAGATAAGCTTTCTTTAATGTTCAAAGCCCACTATAACGAAGTTGTGGAACGTGTCGAAAAACTTGCTGATGAAAATAAAGAGCTTTCAAAGAAAATTGAAAAACTCGAGGAAGAAAACGCAAGAGCTAAATTTGCAACATTTGCCTCAAAAGCTCAGGAAATTGAAGGCGGCAAGCTGTTCATTTCAAAAATTGAGGATATAACGCCTCTTGGTGCTAAAATCGGCATTGAATTTTTGTCCAACAAATTCGGCGAAAGTGTTATTGTTCTTGCAAACTCGAAAACAGTAATGGCAAAAGTTTCCGACGGTTTTGTTAAAAAAGGCGTCAATGCCGGTAAAATTGTCGGGGAAATAGCAAGGGCAACAGGTGCCAACGGCGGCGGTCGTCCGAACTTTGCTCAGGGCGGAGTTAAAGACCCGTCAAAACTTGATGAAATTCTTTCAAAAATAGAAAACGATTTGAAAAATACAAAGGTTGAAGCATAAAAAAAGCGGGATTTAAGTCCCGCTTTTTAATTATATTATGCCGCAATCGGCTCAAAGTTGATATCTGCAAAATCTAATGTAATATCCTGAAAATCCAGATTTACATCCTCTATATCCATATTAATATCTAAGAATTGGAAATTAGACAGACTGTAATCAACCACATTGTCTGTGCATTTGTCGTTTACTGCCGTGTGTACAAAGCAGCGTTCCAAAAATTCAATCACCTGAGCAAGTGTAATTTTTTTGTTCAAAAACTTGTTCATACTTTTAACCTCTCTTTTCTTATACAAATCCGGTATATATATAAAGTATTTTTGCAGGAAGTAATTTTAAATTTTGCTGAATTTGTTACATTATTTAATAATTTTATAAAATTTATTTATTATATTAATATTGATTATAAGGAGAGAGTTATGACCGTATTAAAAATAGAACGCCTTCCGCACAACCGTAATTTGCCTGAATACAAGACCGAAGGGGCAGCGGGAATGGACTTGTGCGCTGCAATTGAAGAGCCGGTGATATTAAAACCGCTTGAAAGAGCATTAATTCCGACAGGGATAAAGATAGAACTTGAACACGGATTTGAAGCCCAAATACGTCCGCGCTCGGGGCTTTCTATAAAGCACGGAATTACTCTAATCAATTGCGTCGGCACAATTGATGAAGATTATAGAGGTGAAGTCTGCGTGCCGGTTGTGAATTTGTCAAAAGAGGCTTACACAATTCTTCCTGATGAGAGAATTGCGCAGATGATTATTGCTAAAGTTGAACGTGCCCGAATTGAAGTTACGGTAGAGCTTTCTGAAACTGTCCGCGGAGAGGGCGGGTTCGGCTCAACCGGAAGAAATTAATTATTTTTTTGACTTGAACACCGATAAATCTTCAAGCCCTTTGCCGAAGTTTGCCTGAACTACGGTGTCAAAAACGTTATAATTTTCTTGATTTTCTCCTCTGCCTGAACGGGTTTTCCAGTAGTTTTCCGGTAATTCCGGCTGTCCTTTGTTATTTGAATAGTCCGAATACAAGTCTGCCATTTTTTGTCCTTTATTTATTTGTTTTCTAACGGCTGAAAAATTTAAAACTTAATAGTTTTTCTAAACATTTTTACAATTTTTAATTATTCTCTTTTTATCATAAGAAGCATATCGTTCGGGATGAAGAAATTTTTAATCCCGTAGTTTGCGCTGACAAAGCAGAATTCCAGATGTTCACCCGGATTAATGTCAATTGACTCAAACGGAATACTCATATCTATTGCATTTTTGCAGCAGAAGTTGATATCTTTTGTTGATTGCAGAACCCACAGGTTGTTCGGGATTGATTTTATAAGCCGGACAAATTGAACCTTGCCTTTTGAGGCGGCAATTTGAAGTTCGTTGTGAAATTTTTCTTTTGCAACCGGAAGGACGCTTTCTGTCTTGCTTATTAATCTTACAGGCGAAAGCGGCTGTTTCCTGTCGGCGTTGCGGGTGTAAACATAAATCTGGTAAGCTTTATCCGCAAGGTCGGGATTGGTCAGTATGTAGTCGTTTATATAAAATCTGAGGTAAAAATTATCCCTGTCGTATCCGAAGCAAATTTTATCGAAGAATTTTGATTCACTCAATAGCGGCCCGTCCGGAATATCTATACAGCCGGCATTCAGCCATGAATCATCCGAAGCTGCAACTCCGGAGAGAACAGGTGTAATTTCTCCTTTCGGATATCTTGACGGTTTTGCGATTGCCGAAATGAGAGGAGTGTCTAGATAAGCAGGAGGAGTCAGGTTTAATATAGTATAAATATTTTTTAAATGTTCTCTGAACAAATAGTCAAAAATATTGTCGCGTCCGGAATCGTTCGGCTCGCCGTACCACCAGAACCAGTCGCTGCCTTCGCAGATGAAAAGTTCTTTGAGCGCGCGTCTGATATTCTTATCCAGCGGATTTGCTTTAACATATTTAGAAAAATCATCTCTTGCGGTTTTAAGATATGTCCAGGCAAGGTTTTTCAAAGGTTCGTCTATCCAGCATTTAAAATTGCTGTTAATCCACGAACCTGAATGAATTTTTTTTAACTGTTTGCTGCTTTTTTCTTTTTCAAGGTAATCGCTTATCAAAACCGTTTCAAGAGATTTGTCTTCTTCAATCAGTTTGTAGAGGGTTTTAAGGAACACAAAACCGTTTTGCGGGTAATTTTCCCAGCAGTTTTCCCCGTCCATCGCAATTGTCAGGAGATGTTCTTCATCGGGAGATGTCAGGAGTTTGCTCTGGGTAACTTTTATACGGTCGTAAAGATCGTTTGCCGCAAGTTCCGCGTTGTGGTTCGGGTATTCAAAGCTTATTAAATTCGGAATGACAGCGTCGCGGAAGATTATTTTCATCCCGTTTTTATATTCATAAGATTTTAAAAGATGATAAGGATCCTCCAGATACCCTTTGAAATCACGCACAAACTCAAATCCGATACTGTTTGAGAGAATTCCTTCATCTGAAATTGTCCACTCAACCCCGAGAGATTTCAGCATATCAAGTGTTTTAGGGCTTACACAGTGTTCGGAGGGCCAGATGCCCTTCGGGCGTTTGCCGAAAACTTCTTCTATTTTGTCTAATGCAAGTTCTGTCTGAAGTTTAGCGTCCAATCCTGCTTTCAGGTCAGGCGGAAGGTCTTCCGTAAATGATTTTTTTATCCCGTTTATGTCAAGCAGAATCGGAAGTATCGGATGGTAATAGGGGCTTGTCGTAATTTCTATTCTGTTTTTTTGTGAATATTTCTTATAAGCCGGAACGATTTTTCTTATAATATCTCTTTGAATTTCAATAATCAAACGCCTGTCCTCAAGCGTGTAGCCTTTGCCTTTTTTAAACAGTTTGCGCAGCGCCGGATATTTGTTTTTGTAAGAAATATCAAACCACGCAAGGTTAAAAAGCGCAAGCAAATCCGAATATTCCTGATTGTTAAACAAATCAAGCGTATAATCCTGATTTGAAATCCTTTTCTGGTAAAGTCTGTTGTATTCCTCAAACGGAAAAATCATTGTCTGATAATTTGCGTCAAAAAAGTTGTTCAGGATAAATTCTTTATCATCATCTGTTAAATCGCGGACATCTTTTACCGTAATTCGTGAATGCAGGTCGTGAAAACCATTCTCTCCGTAATCATTCAGCGCGTCCAGAAGAACCGGCACAATGTTGAAGTTAAGTTTTATATTTTTGAATTTGTCTAAAAGAGTCACCATTTCAAGATAATCTTTGACTGCGTGAAGCCTTACCCACGGCATCAGATAATCTCCGTCCGGTGTAAGCTGATATACCGGCTGGTGCATGTGCCAGTAAAACGCAATTGATAATTTTTTGTTTTGACTCATCATACCGACTTAACTCCGACTGGAATTATTATATCATTGAAATTGTTTTTTGAAAACCTGATTTGTATTAAAAAGCACTGCCGGTTTTTTACGTGAAGCAGTGCTTTTCAGGTTTGTATAAAAAGAAAGGTATGGTATAAAATTCTAAATATTGTGCATATTATCGAAAATTTCTTTTCTCTGAACCCAGATTTCCATTCCGAGTTCTTTGCCTGTTTCAACAAGCGCTTCTTTTATTTCTTTGAAGGGAAATTTTGATTTTTCAATATTGCCGAGCATAAACATTACAAAATGTCCCTGCATAAGCGTTTGTTTAATGTCTTCAATGTTGACTTCAAATTGTGCAAGAACAGCCGTAACTTTTGCAACAATCCCGATTTTATCAACACCTGAAACTGTTATGATTATTTGATTTTCGGACATTCATCCTCCTTGTCTGTAATTGCGGCTTCAACGGGGACAGGTGTCAGCCAGTCACGGTTTACAAGTTTTCCAAGCTGATGCTTGATACAGTATTCTTTCAAATCTTTTTTAACTTCCGGAGCCAGAATATACATTGCAATGATATTCGGAACGGACATTGCAATCATCATCGCATCTGTTATGTTGATTACGGATGTTACATTCAATACTGAACCGATTACGATAAATGCGCAGTAGATAAACTGGAAAGTAAGCGTTCTTTTCTTTCCTTCTCCGAAAAGGAAGTTCCATGATTTCTGTCCGTAATATGCCCAGCTTATGATTGTCGAAAGTGCATAAAGAAGGACGATGCCTGCCAGCAAAGTCGGGAAGAACGGCATAACAGAAGAAATTGCTTCTGAAGTCATTTCAATTCCTGAAGTTTCGCCGGCGTGAGTTTTGTAAGCTCCTGTGATTACTATTGCAAAAGCCGTCAGCGTGCACATAAAACCTGTCAAAAACGGGTCAAGAAGTGCTACAAATCCTTGTGACAGAGGTTCATCCGTTTTAACAGTTGCATAAACAATCGGCGCAGAGCCAGTACCTGCTTCGTTTGATTGTACTGAACGTCTTAAGCCCATAATCATTGCTACAAACATTGCACCGTAAATAGGTTCGGGCTTAAATGCTTCTTTTACAATAACCCATGCTGCATGCGGAATCAATTTAAAGTTGCATATAATAACAACCATTGCCGCAAACAAATAAATGAAAATTTTCAGCGGAACGATTTTTTCAGTAACCTTAACTATATTTTTAATCCCGCCGATTACAATCAACCCTACAACAACAGCCATGCCAAGCCCTATAATCCAGTGGAAATTATGCATAAAGCCATTTTCACCTCCGCATACATTCACAAACTGGTTAGCGGCCTGATTTATCTGAATCATGTTTCCGCCCGTGATGCCGCCGCAGATACAAAGTATCGCAAAGATTATCGAAAGCGGCTGTCCGAGCCATCTTAATTTTTTTCTCGTGAGTCCGTGTGCCATATAGTGCATCGGGCCTCCTGATATTGAACCGTCAAGGTTAAATCTTCTGTATTTAACGGCAAGCGCAGCTTCTACAAATTTCAATGACATACCGAGAATTGAGCCTACAATAATCCAGAACGCAGCGCCCGGCCCGCCCATTGAAATTGCAATCGCAACACCTGCAATACTTCCTAAACCTATTGTTCCGGACAACGCCGTCATCAGAGCCTGAAAAGATGAAACTTCGCCTGATCCGTCGCCTGATTTTTTAGGTTTGATAAGTAAATCTATTGCATGTTTAAATCCCCATACAGCTATGCCCCTTAAATAAAATGTGAAAAATACTCCCGCAATCAATATCCAGAAAATAATAATCGGAACATCAGCCCCGAAAATATGAATCGGATGAAAAATAAAATCCGCTATTGCATCAGAAACAGGCGCAATATTTTTGTCCATAAAAGCGTCAATACTGAAAGCTTCTGCCTGCGGAACATTCAATAAAAGTGTCAAAAGTACAATTAAAAATTTGTTCATTAAATAAATTCCTTTCGGGTCATTCCTTACTGGTCTGGATCCGGCTATGTATTCACAAAGGGCAAATCACCAACCCAAGTTTTATACTACCAGAAACATGTTTAAAACTTGTCAAATCGTTACGAAATCTTAAAAAATGTTGCAGAAATTTTCTGTTAAAATACAATGAAAACTATTGCTGTGAAAAGGTTTTGGCTATATCAGGCGATGTTTACATTTTTTGTGGTAATCAAAGGATTTTTTCATACTTTTGTTTAAGCCCGCAAATCAGATTGTAAGAAGTTTCAATGCAATTTGAAAGTTCTGTATCTGTTTTTGCAAGTTCTGCTATTTTTTCAATCACTGCAATGGTTTCGGGGGTTGAATCTCTGTAAATCAGCATATTTAAGCCGGCTTTTATTCCTTTTACGCAGGCTTCAGCAGCACCGTATGCCGAAACCCCTTTCATAATCATATCGTCGGAAATTATTATCCCTTTATAATTCAAAACGTTCCTCAGATATCCGAGCGCATTTTTGCTTAAAGATGTAGGGATTGTTTCTTTGTCAAAGCAGGTGCAGTGCAGATGGGCCGCCATAATCATTTCAATCCCGTTTTCTATTGCCGCTTTAAATGGTGCAATATGAATTTTTTCCATAATATCAAGCGGCAAATCTATCACGGGAAGGCTCAGATGGCTGTCAGTGTCAGCGTCGCCGTGTCCTGGAAAGTGTTTGACGCACGGAATTATTCCGTGCGCCGGATATTCTTTAATAACAATAGTTTGAGCCTTAATGACTTCATCCGTATTGTCAGAAAATGAGCGTTCGCCGATAATCGGGTTGTTCGGGTTTGTGTTCACATCAATGCACGGTGCAAAATTAAGATTAATACCGTAACTTTTAAGTTCAAGCGCAATTTGTTTTGTCTGATTACGGAGAAATTCTTCGCCCTTTTCATAAGCAAACCTTGCAGACAAATATTTTTTGCCGTTATAAATGTTTTCGGTTCTTTCAACCCGTCCGCCTTCCTGATCTATTGAAAGAAAAAGCGGGGCTGCGGATTTGCTTTTTATACCGTCAATAAGATTTTTGAACTGTGTTTTTGACTGAATATCGTGCGTAAAAAATATCAAACCGCCAAGAGGATGCGAAAGTGCTTTTTCGTATCCTCCTCCGTCGGTTCCTATGATAAACATTGAATAAACTTTATCTTTTAAGTCCATATTTTACACTGCCGCAGTTTTTGCAAAAAGTTTGTCGTTTAAAGGATAAAGTTCTTTAAAGTTGCCGGTTTCAACAACATCTGCAATTTTTTCAAGAATAAGTTCTCTGTCCTCTTTTGAAAGCGGAAGCATTTCTTTGTTAAGTTTGATATCAGAAGTGTTTTTGACTTCCGTGAAACCTTTGTTTACTTTTAAAAATTCTTCATATTCATCAAGAATTTTCAATGTAAAATCCTCCGTTTTGTATGCCTGAGCGAGATAGTATTTTGTATCTTTTTCAAATTGTTCGAGGTATTTTCTGATAAAATCAACTTCTTCTACAGTTTCTTTTTCGTTGTATTCAGCACCGCAGCAAAGGTTGTTCAGAACGGGTTTATCCATATCTTTTATGCAGGCCGCCCATAACATACAGCCCAGATAAAATCCTGTGTAACTTTCAATCAGATTAAGAATTTTGTTATACTGCATTTTAAAATGCATTTTTTTCTGGTTAAAGTTTTTAAAGCTGTAAATATTTCTGTAGGTATATTCAATAGCCGGTACAAAAGCGTTTAAGTGGGCGATAAATCCCGGATCAAACTGTGCGCCGTCTGTAAAATCAAATCTTTCTGTCATTTTTCTCCCCTTTTTTTATAATAATTTGTATTTTTTACTTTTATTTTTTAATTCTTCCCTGTAAAGCCTGTCGTACTGATACCTGTAACCGTTAATCACGCTTTCGACAACGGCTTTTGAGAAACGTTTTCCTGCCGCCCAGTAAGAAGTGTGCGCCATAAAAAACGGTCTCCAGCTCCATACTCCGCTGTTATCAAAGACAAATCCTTTGGGGTCTGTGAAAGTCATTCCGAGAATTTGTTCCATTTCTTCGTAAGTCAGGTTGTCAGATGACGGAAATGCAATCGGGTCTTCTCTGAAGTTTACTGTCAGAAAGAAAAGCCCTTTTTCCATTACGTATTTGAGCATGAATTTGTTAAAGTATGTAATTTCGTAATCGTCATCCGCAAGATCCGAATAGAAAAGCACCAGAGGACTTGCGAAATTAACGATGCCTTTGACCGCACCTTCCGGCGAGCAAACTTTTGCGGTGGATTTGTCTATGTCAAGATAATGTTTTCTTAAAGTGTCTTCGCTGTTGTTAAAGACGAGTTTTCCGCCTGAAGTCACCGCTCCTATTCCGGCATCGGAAAGCGCTGCGATACAGGTATTCTGCCGCGGGTTTTCTTTTACAAAGTTTTTGAATTCGTCAGTAACTTTGAGCGCATTAAACAGTTCTTCAAGATTTATATACGGAAGAGTATTCAAAAGGTATTCGTAAGTAATAAACGTTCCTGCGGAATACCCGTAAAGGATTACTGCATTTCCTTTTTGGGATTCTTCTTTTACCGTTTCATTGAGGTTTTGTACGATAGGCAGCATGTGCTGCGGCTTTTGAACCCATATTGCGTCGTGCATATATTGAGTCAGAAGCCTCCGTACCTGAAACGCAACCGTCGGGCTGAAATCTTTTGACATATCCAGCCGCTCTGTCACAAAATCCAGATCGTTTTTGCTCCTGTCGCCCCAGAAAAAAATTACCGGTTCTTCCGTAATGTTAAAATTGTCTTTCTGTAGAAAAAGCTGTTTTATCTGTTCACTTTCTTCAAATGTTTTCCGGATTTCCGGATGAAGTTTTCTGACGCCTTTTTCAAACCAGTTTTTCATTTTTTCGTTGTTGTTGTTCGAGCCGTTTATGTAGACAAAGCTGATGTCAGAGGCAAAACAAATATTCTGCTGCAGAAGCAGCAACAACAAAAATATCCCTGTGAAAATCTTTTTCATACCTAAAATATTAGCACAAAAAGCCATCCGGACAAATTATGAACAGTTGTAAAGTTTTTGTTTATATTCTGGCAAAATTAAAATTTACGGGTGTTTAATATGAGAAAAAGATGAAGATATTTCCGTTAGCAAATTACAACATTTACACAAAACCCGCAGCTCCGGAGCATAACAGGATTATTCAGCGGAATTTACAAGAAACAACTTATGCGCCTTTAATGAGCGCTGCTTATTATCCGGTCAATTTTAAGGGTAGTTATACTAATTTACAGAATCAGCTTCTTATGCTTGACGGCGTTCATTGCCCCTGCTGCGGAGAAGAAACCGTAAGTTCAGAAACCGCTGCGGATATCGTTGAAGCGGCCGGCAAAGCTCAGAATTTGCAGCAGTATTCGGAGGTTTTAAATAATAATATTGAATATTTGCATGAAAAGTATTATCCGTTTGTAAAAGCCCTGAACCGATTTGCGCAAAATTATCCTCAAAAATCAATCCCTCAAGCTATAAGTATTCTTCGCTACGGCAGCACGAAACTGGTATTAAATTCAATGCATGATCAAGCTAAATATCTTGATGAATTATCAAAAAGTAAAGAATTTTCAAACCCGGACAGAGAAAAACTCAAAACGTATGCCGATTTTCTGGCATCAAGGAAAAACTTGCCTAAAAAAACTGAATATAGTGAAATGCTTGGAAAAACACTGGGTTCACTTGAAACTGAAAAGAGAAAATCAATTACATTTAACGTCAACAATTCAATAATGATTGCTTATAACTGCCGCGGAGCCTTGTTTTATGATCCTGCAAAAAGCAAAGGCTTATCCGAACAGGCTGCTATTGTAAAAAATATGCTGTCTTATTCAGTCAGCAAGCTTGCAAGAATATATGACAGCAAACCGGATCATCTCCGATTTAATAATATACTGCTGTGTAAAGAATGTAATACAAGATTTAGAAATTTCAGTTACATTACCAATTCACCGCAGGCAGAAGAAAAATTAAATCAATACGTGAATGATATAGCAGACGCAATAAAAGATAACAAGTTAGCCGGCAATAATATGTATTTGTACGATTTTATAGGTGCCGTCAACGGATTCGGAACACACAGAATTCTCCTGAAACGAACAGCATTAACAGGTGTGGTGCAAAACAAAATCTTTTCCGAAAGAAAACGCGGCTATATGTTTGAACACTACAGAGGTATCCCCTGCGCAAGCTGCGGAACGACAACAATTACTCACGACGAAAAGCTTGATTTGTTTGATGAAATCAAAAAATGTGAAAATCTTTATGAGCTTTACAATTTTGTTAAACTGAACTCTCAGCATATTGTGCCGAAGTACAAAATAATTCTTCAAAGATTTGAAAAAAAACTTAAAGAAAATCCGTCAATGAACGAAAAAGAAATATTAAGACAGCTTCAAGCAGAAAGCAAAAAAGATATTACAAAATATATGGATAAAGTCTGCAGTGAAATCGAAAATACAGTCAAGAACGGACAGTTTAATTTTGTAGAAAAAGGCATAATAAGTGATTTTATTTATACAGTGAACCGGAATTATAAAAATATGCCTCCGGAAGCGGAATTCCGGTATGACGATTTTAACAACCTTATAGAAAAGACCCTCGGAACCCTCCATCATCCGGACAGAGCAAAATTAATAAGTTTTGCAAAAGACAAATTAAAAGAAATTTATATGCAGGACTATATTATTCATCCGCAGGAAGATATTGTAAGAAATATGGACAGTGAATTTAAAGTGGTATTTCAAAATATCTTCAAAATGTCAGTGATAACAGTTGAGCACATGGATCCTCTGGCTCTCGGCGGTGCTGACGAATACTATAATAAAATCGGATACTGCAAGGACTGTAACAATGAAAAAGGGCGCCTTCCGCTTAACCGCTGGGCAAAAAAGCATCCGGAAGTTAATCAAAATATTCCTAAACACCTGAAGTTCATAAGCGGGATAATTAAAGGTGAACATATAAAAGAGATGTATGATTATCCGGAACAGGCTGCCATACAGGCAGCCAAACTCGGAAAAGGTGAAATTCACATCCCGAAAAATTACGGATTTAAAGATTAATTTCTATTTTATCGGGGTTTGTATAGTTAAAAACGGCAGCGGCTGCAACACCTGCAATTAAGTTTGCGGCGATTGTCGCAAAAACGCACTGCCAGCAGGCTGTATGCATCATTCCGAGAGCCATTGCAACTGCAGGATTAAATGCACCGTAACATAAAACGCTTCCGGCAGCAAAAATTCCAACAGTTACCGTAGCCCCTATCGCAAGTCCGAAGTAAGAATTCCCTCTTGTTTTGCCGGTTGTTGCACTCATTAATACAACATAACACAATGCAAACGTAAACAGAAATTCTCCGGCAACCATCGGAAAATAGTTAAATGCACAGCCCTCGTAGTTTTCTACGTGTCCGGAAAAATAATTGACCAGCATAACAGCAGCGGCTGACCCGAGAAGTTGTGAGATTACATAAGGAATAAATTCTGATGAGGGAAGAGATTTCCTTATCACTGCCGCAAGCGATACAGCAGGATTAAAATGTCCTCCGCTTACGGGCCCTCCGGCATAAACCATTACCATCAGCGCAAACCCTATCGCAATCGCATTAATTACCCCGTCGCCGCCGAGCAAGAGCACGCATCCTATCGTAAATACTAGAAAAAATGTTCCGATAAATTCTACCGTGTAACTTCTAAAATTCATTACTCTCTCCTTATTTCAAATTTTTAACTTTGATAAATTAACACTAACTTAAAAATCTTGCTATTGTATGGCAGACTTAGAACTTCTGGTGTAAAATAAATAAGCGGGAGGAGATATTGAATTTATGTTTTATTTTGAAAAATTGAACGGCAGAACCGTAATGAAATCAGATTTATTGAAAAACGTCGAGCATTTTTTTACGACGCGCGAAAGTATTATAAAAACTAAAGAAAAAGATTTTGAAGTGCTTGTTTCTGAAAACAAAAAAATGTTCTGCGAAATTCTGAATATAAAGCCAGAAAATTTTATCAATCCATCCCAGACTCATTCAGTGAATATTGAAACGGCACAGATTAACAGGAATTCCTATCCCGATTGCGACGGACTTATTCTGACAAACAAAGAACAGGGAATTTTTCTTAACTTTGCCGACTGTACTCCTCTAATATTTTATGATGAAAAACAGAATACCGGTGCGGTTTCACATGCCGGCTGGCGCGGAACGGCCGGAAAAATCGCCGCCCTTACAATCCGGAAATTAGTTGACGATTTCAATTCCGATCCGTCGGACATAAAAGCCCTAATCGGCCCTGCGATTTCTATGTGCTGTTACAATGTCGGAGGAGATGTTCTTGAAAAACTTCTCTCAACAATTGAAAATAAGGAAGGAACTTTTGAAAAACGCGGGGATGAATTTTTTGTTGACTTAAAAGAAATTAACCGCCGCCAGATGGAGGAAGAAGGAGTTTTGAATATTGATGTCTGCCCGTATTGTACTGTCTGTGACAACGATATTTTTTTCTCCTACAGAAAAGAAAACGCAACAACAAACCGCCACAGTGCAATTTTAAAATTGCGGTAATCTGAAAAAATCATGCTATAATGTTCTAAAAAGTAAGCAAAAACCGGAAGGAGTTTTATGAAATCATCTGTTTATGTTTTTTTGTCAATAATAATGCTGTTTGTATCATATTATATAATCAAAAAACCGCTTGCAGCATCGGCGGCTGCCATTCCGGATTTTGTGCCGGATAAGGAGATTCAGCTTGCTATGGAGTATCTCAATAAAAACACCCTTGAGTCCGGCAGATTTGTGTATAATTCAAATGTTGATCCGAAAATAAAATACGACAATATACAATATAATGCTCTCAGACACGCAGGAACTCTTTATTCAATGTATCTTGCCGAAAGATATCTGAAAAATTATTCGCTGCAGGAAAAAAGATACCTTGCGTCAAAGTATTTTATTGAAAATTATATAAAACCGCTCGGGTCAGGTATGTATGCGGTGGTTTCCAAACCTGAAGAAGAAAAGCTTTCTGCTCCTGTTGCAAAGCTTGGCGGAACCGGTCTTGCTCTAATCGGACTTTCAAACCTTTATCCGGAAGGCAGAATTTCTCTTGATATGCTTCGCGGAATGGGTGAATTTGTTTTGTTTATGCAAAAAACGGACGGGAGTTTTTATTCAAAATACAATTTAGAGGAAAAAGACAAAGACAAAGAATTTGTATCGCTTTATTATCCTGGCGAAGCGGCTCTGGGGCTTTTGTATCTGAATGAAGTTGACCCGCAGAAAAAATGGGTTGAGGCAGCAAAGAAAACACTTATATATCTGGCAAATTCAAGAAAAGGCAAAACAAAAGGCGTTCCTTTCGACCACTGGGCAATGCTTGCGACGAAAAAGCTTTTTGAAACGCCGGACAACGGTCTGCTAGAGGAAGAAAAGCTTTTGCTTCAGGCGCATGCCGCCCAGATGGCAAACGTTATAATATATAATCAAATAGTGGATGAAGGCAACACTTACCGCGGCGGATTTGTGGAAAACTTCCGGCTTTGCAGCATAGGCACAATGATGGAAGGGCTTGTTGCAATTTATTATGTAGCAGATGATGAAATGCTGAAACAGCAGGTTTTATTTGCACTCAAACTGGGTACGGAATTTCTGTCCCGCTATCAGGTGAAAGGCGGCGAGAGTAAAGGCGGAATTCCTGCCGATGCCTACTGGACTCTTATTTACGCCCCGAAAGCTTCACAGGTAATCAGAATTGATAATGTCCAGCATGTTTTATCTGCGTGGATTACGTTCAGACAGCTGGAAATTGATTTCGCAGAGAAAAGCGATAAGGCTTTATAAAGTGAGGGGTGAAGTGTGAAGGGTGAAGAGAGTTGAAAGGTTGAACGGTTTGTTACGTAAAAAAAATACTAAGGGGCTAAGAGTGAAGTTGGAGAATACCGGAGTCTGAATATCCAACCCGCCAAATTATTAAAAAATGTAACAATTTTGCATATTATTTAAAGAAAATCACAAAAAATCCGACAAATAAAGTAAAAAGTCGACAAAAACAGAAGTGAAAGGGAACCCGAAAAAGTATGGGAATGTCAGCATCACAGGCAAGATTGTTATCAATAACGGCGCGGATCAACCACGTCGAACTTGAAACGCAATATCTTTCAAACGCAAAAATCCGATTGTCTGACAGCACACAAAGAGCAAGCGACAAGTACGTTGCGGCATTGAACAAGACTGAATACCAGTACAACTATTACAATGCAGCAGGTGACAAGATTACGATGCCCTTGACAGGAGCGGCTTTGACAACATACGGGGAGTTGAAAAACCAGTACGGGCTTATAAATTCGGCAGGTCAGATACTTGTAAGCGAAACAGACGCTGCAAACTTCCAGAATTCAAACACACTTGAAGAATTTCTGGAAAAATACGGGGTTCTCGGAGAACTCGGCACAGGCGACACTATTCAGGTTATCAACCCTGAATACGAAACCGCCTGGGATGACTACTACGACGAATACGCGCAATGGCAGTCTGAAAAACCTGATCCTAATGATGAAAAATACACAACTATTGTAACCAGCGAATCCAGTGTTTATCAACAATTTACCAAAGGTACAGCCGGTGGTTGTTATACAACATTTATGAATCCATGTGGATTTGGATACTTAGAGCCTGTACACGCATGTGATGTATTGGAGCACATGCTGGAACTGGGTGAACATACAACATCAAATGGTGAAACTTTTGAAATACTTGAATCTGGGGGGTATGATTTTGAAACACACTGGTGGCGAGAAGGGATGCAAAGTGAAAGCATTGATAATGTCGGCGGCAGTCCTTCTGTAATGGCAGAGCTCCGCAAGGCAATAGAAGGTAAATATTGCTGTGGTAAAGATACGACGAATTGTGAGGATCCTCATTATATTGACTGTCCTACAAGCTGGGGAGGTTGCGGCAGTCAACACGAAAGGGACTGTGCTACACAAGAGCCATGCGACGGGAACCAATTGTTAGTCGATAAAATAGAAGATTTGTATTTCGATTACAAACAGAAAGTGGTTATTACTGGTTCAAGACTTGATTTGAACAACCCAGAGCATCTTGATTTATATAACAGATTTGTTCACCTTGTAGAACACGATTTGAAATGGGCATTATCAGAAGAAAAATTTGACGAGGAAGCCTATAACGCAGACCTTGAAGAATGGGAGAAAGAAGAACCTCCGGAACCGACAGTGTCACAGTACATAGACGAAGAAACCCGCGCAATAAAAGATTTGGACAAAGCGCAATGGTACGTCAATTTGTGGCACAGAATGAACGGAACAAGCGACTTCAAAGCAGGCTTCGGCAACAGCGAAGACTACATCGCAGGCAACGGCTGGGCTTCAAAATCCGAAAC
>CALUPM010000042.1 GCA_944322665.1 Candidatus Gastranaerophilales bacterium
ATGCGCGGCGGCGGACTTGTTTACGTAAGACCTTACACCAGAGAGGACGGCACAGAAGTCAGAGGCTACTGGCGCTCTGCTCCATCTGTATAAATTCTTAATATTTTTTGTAACAACTTTGAAAGGCGGTGAGATTTATGAAAACCTAAGGAGAAATTCTGAAATCGGGGCTAATATCAAGAATAAAATTGCACATGCAAATCTTGACAACGGGAACCACATCCCGATCCAGAACACGATAGAATGAAGTATTTCTATAAATAATGGCGGTTTGCATTGTAAAAATCCATCAGGGAAAAACTTTTTTCTTAAAAAATATTCTACAATACCTAACATTGCAAGAAAAAAAGAACTTATCATAAAATTTGCTAAAGCTGTTGCGCAGTGAAAAGTATGCATAATTCCCGCATCTGTAGTGTCAGCACCGGGAGTAGAATAGACAATTGCATTTTCTATATTCAACTGATGCAGCGTTACAGCATAAAAATACCCGCAGAGTGCCATTAAATTAGGAAATACATAGTTCTTTAGTTTTGCAATATTTTTCAGAATATGGAAAAACTTTTTGAAAATCAGATTTTGCATACTATGAATTTTACATAAAAAATTTTAAATAGAAAGGAAAAATCATGAAAAAATTATATGACGAAATTAAAAAAATCAATGAAATGGTTACCAATTTTCGTTAGCTAAAATAACTGCAATATAAAGTTTAAGAAAGTTAAAAATTAAACTTTGCGGCCAAAACAAACAATCCGGTAAATAAAGCAGGTATAAAAGCAAATAGAAGTCCGGTAAAGAAAACAATGGAATACAGGATATCCAGAAATCTGGGCAGTTTAAAAGAAAGACTGAATTCAATATGAAAATATTTTTTAATAACTAATGTTCTGATTAATATTTCAATCACAGCAAATATCAAAACAAATAAAATGGCTAATCCCCATAACAATATAGCAGCCCGATATTCAAATCCGGGTGTAATGATTGGATCTTCCCAACCATAAACAGGCGGAATATCGGCAGTACAATATTTGTAAACTGATTGCCAGAAGAAAATGCTAAGTACTGCTGCAATATTCAGAAAAAAATATTTTCTAATCAGTAAAAATCTCATAACCGGATATTACAATAAATAAAAAAGATAAGAAAGGGAAAAGCACAATGAAAAAATCAACTGATAAAATAAAAAATTTTAAAGAAATGGTTACAGATCAATCTAAACGAAATTTAGAGGGATAATAGAAAGTTTCATATATGCACTTACGAACAAACCAACAGGCAAACCAACCGGCGGAGCCGCACCAATGCCGGTATTACCTCATCAAGTAGACTACTCCGGCTACCTGAATCCCGAAACCGGAGATTGTAAAATCTTTTCACGGGAGGCAATTTCTCAAATGACAGGTGATGAATACACCGACAATGAATCAGCCATAATGGCACAGTTGAAAAGTATCGGAATACCTTATGAATCAGACCTTGAACTTGCAAGTATGCGCGGCGGCGGACTTGTTTACGTAAGACCTTACACCAGAGAGGACGGCACAGAAGTCAGAGGCTACTGGCGCTCCGTGCCTTCAGCATAAAAAACAGAAATATACAACAACTACCGATATTACACTGGCAGTCTGGTATCCCAAAAAGGTACCTGAACTTTGCAATGAAAACATGAAAGGCGGTGAAAAAATGAAAATTTAAGAAAAAACATACCGGCAAAATATAACGAAGAACGTTAAAGTTAATAAAATTGATACGAACATTCCAATTAGCCAGAACACGTTGTAAATTTTGTTTTCAAGAATAAATTTGTTTTGTATTTTGTGATTTAGAGCATACTCAATACAGTAAATGACGATTGAAATGCAAATAATAATTTCAACAATTACAGCCAGAAGAAGCAGAAATAAGCCAAAAACACTATTTTCATCGGTATTTCCGGATAATACAACCCAACAGTAGTATGCTCCAAAAACAAATCCGCTTATTCCAATTAAGTTCATACCGATTTTATTTTTAAGATTAAAAAATTTCATACAAAGATTATACACTAATTAAAAAGGAAAGGAACAAAATCTGGAAGAAAGAACATACATAGACGATGACATCAAAAAAGATATGACTTATAATATTTATCATCCGGACAATCCAGTAAACTTATCCGGTTGGAAGATTGTTGAATACAAAAACTCAAAAAGCGGATTTGAAGGTTTGATATATAAAAAAGATAATCATATAATTTTAGTTTATAAAGGAACAGATATTACAAGCAGAAATGATTTAAATAATGATCTTCAAATGTTTTTAGTTTTCCAAGGTCTTTATTCGGCATTTTATTTCACCTATTCAATACATTTTGCATATAATAATATTCTATATGCATATTATTATATATAGAAATAAGTTTGTCGATACAATAGCATATTGATATGAAAAATAAAGAAATAAACATTCAAATCGGGAACAATTTAAGAGCGGAGAGGAATCGCAGAAACCTTTCACAGGAAGAACTTGCAGAGATGGCAAAGCTTCAAAGACAACATATTTCAAAAATTGAAAACAAGCAAATAGATGTGCGGATTTCAACTTTAATCCCGATTTTGAAGGCGTTGGATATTAAGTTTGAACAACTGTTTGACGTTTCAGATTTGTAATTGCGTTTTATTCAGTTTCTCTCGCCCACTTTTTCGGGTCGAATTTAAGGTCGGTCACTTTTAGTTTTAAAGATTCAAGGTAGGGTTTGAATTTTACAAGAAGCTGAGTTTTTTTTAGCATAAGCTCCTGCGCCACAATCCCGTTTTCGCAGGCAATAACCATAACACCGCCCGAAAGCATTGAATAAGGCTTTGACTTCTGCGCAAACTTTGCACCCGCAATTTTGCCCCAGAATTTGTAAAGATTGTTTCTTGTAATAGCTTTTCTGATTTCTTTTTCTTCAAGCATTTTGGCTACAATGCTGTCAGTGCCTACGAAATCAGTGTAGAGAATTTTTTTCATCAAACCGCCTGTGGTAATTTTTTTGTATCCCCGAATTTTTGTGGTACTATTGTAAAATGAAATTCTTACAATTAAATGATATCATAAAATCTTCAAAAAACATACTGATAATCTCGCATATCAACCCCGACGGCGACACTTTAGGATCAATTTGTGCTCTTGCCGACGTTATCAGGGATAATTTTCACAAAGAATGCGACCTTCTGTGCCCGTCAAAAGTTCCGAAAACTTACGAATTTCTGCACGGTGCATCAAAAATTAAAACGCTTGAAGAGATTGACTCCTCAAGAGAATACGATCTTGTAATCTGTGCGGATGACGCGGCTTTAGACCGGATAGGAGACGCAAAAGTTCTTTTTGACAGGGCAAAATGCACAGTTAATATTGACCACCATAAAACAAACAGAGGCTTTGCAGATTTAAATATAATAAATGCGGATGCAAGTTCAACAGGGGAAGTTTTATGCGGGATTTTTGAAGATTTAGAACTTAAAGTTTCAAAAGAGGCTGCCGCGTCATTATATACGGCAATTCTGACTGATACAGGCTCGTTCAGGTTTGACAACACTACGTCAAACTCGTTAAAAGCTGCGGCTTCTCTTGTCAAAAAGGGTGCAAATCCTTCAATGATTTACAAAAAAGTTTATGAATCTTCTTCCAAAAATCACGTACTTTTTCAGGCATATTGCATAAGCAAGGCGGAATTTTCGGACGATGACAAAATCGCTTATACCACGGTTTACAAAAAAGACATAGAAAAATTCAATGCGCCCGAGGACTGTACGGAAGGTTTGACCGAAAAACTCAGAGCTATTGTGACAACAGAAGCGGCGTTTGTTGTAAGGGAAATAAATTCTTCCGTCAGCAAAGTTTCAATGCGGAGTAAAGAACTTGATGTTGCGGAAATCTGTGCTGTGTTCGGCGGCGGCGGCCATAAACTTGCCGCAGGGTGTATGATTAAGGGAACAGTAAAAGAGGCTGTTAAAAAAATTCTTGATGAAATCAGAAAAAAGGAAATTTAAATTAATATCTTTCAGACCTTTTGTAAGAGGTGTAAAACGTCTGATAATTTCCGTCATAAAGAACGATTTTTTCGGAATGGCGGCGGAAATGGGCTTCTGGCTTGTTATTGGGATTTTTCCGTTTATGTTGTTTTTGATGGCGGTTTTCGGCTGGATGGGAAACAAGTCGTATATGGATCCGGTTTTGATATTTTTGTCGACCATAATGCCCGAACAGTCAATGGATTTGATAATAACAGTGCTGTCAGAAGTTACGATATTTTCTCAGGGCAAACTGATGGCAGCAATAGGAATAGTTGTGACGCTTTTCCTCTCAACAAACGCGCTTGCGGTTGTGCTTAAAGGATTAAACAGGGCATACAAAGTCGAAGAAACCAGAAGTTTTATTTATACAAGAATTTTATCTTTAATAATGGTTTTTGTGAACAACATGGTTTTATTTTTGACAATAAACCTGATTGTATTCGGAAAAGTAATCATTAATTTTCTAGTGCGGCACCTTCACATGTCGCAGGGATTAGCCGTAATGCTGCTGACTTTAAGATGGCCGATAGCGTTTCTGGCTTTATATTTGATGGCATTTTTGTGTTATTACATTATGCCGGATTTAAGAGGAAACGAAAGGTTCAAGCGGGCAAGCGCGCTTCCGGGAACATTCTTTTTCTGTTCGTTCTGGCTGCTTGGATCGTGGGGATTTTCGATATACGTAAACAACCTTAGAACATACAATATGGTTTACGGAACAATCGGAGCGTTTGCTGTTTTAATGGTATGGCTGTATTATACTTCAATTCTGATATTAATCGGCGGAGAAATAAATTCGCAGGTTTATAACAGATTGTCCGCCAAAGCCGAAGAAATAAAGGCGGATTTTGAGAGATTAAAAAAGCCAGGAACATAACAAAAAATAAACACCGAATATTACAATCTTTAACATTTTGCCAGCGCAAAACCGTTATGTTATAATTCTGTCAAAATGGAGAGAGTTTAAATGAATTTAGCACATATATTTACAGATATCCCTATTTTGATAGTATTGTCCACATTTGTTCTGTCAATAATTTTCTGTTTAAACAGATACCTTTTTGTCGGGAAAAACTTGAGAATATTTCAAAATTTTCTTGTAAATTTCAAAAAAACAGATTTAAGTTTCAGATTTAAAGAGATTGATGAATGGATGATGGCAAATCCTTATGTTTCTGCGGCGTGGATGGAATTTAAAAACACCCTTGTATTTTCGGAATCAGTTGCCCTCAGAGGTCAGAACAACAACCTTACCTACAAAGAGGTTTCGACAACCGTTCAAAATATTCAAACAACAGTAGACCCGCTCTATTTCTTTAATGAAGAATCTTTAATTATCACAAAATTTAACTTCAAATTTATACAATCTATTCCGACAGTCCTCACAGGCTGCGGCCCGCTGTTTACATTCTTGAACATAGCAATCGCATTCGGTAAAATCGACTTTTCATCTCAGGAAAAAACGATAACTTCAGTTGCAAACCTGATGGCATCAATGCAGGTTGCAGCTCTTGTATCAGTATTTGCGGTAGGTTCATCGCTGCTGTTTTTGATTATTGAAAAACTTGCATATAACAATATCTGCAAAAGAACGCTCCTCAAATGTCAGGACTTAATCTCAAAACTGTTTGACAACGTTTCATCAGAGAAATTTTTGTTTGAACTTCTTCGTGAAACAAAAATTCAGAACAACAATTTGCAGCACCTGATGGCAGGGATGCCGGAACACTTTAAAGTAGCCCTCAATTCCGGAATCGCGGCAAACCTTGTTCCGTATCTGGAAAACCTTATCTTCGGAGTAAACCTTTTGAATAAGCAGATGAAAGAATCAGCAAAAAAAGGCGGCGGCGGAGATGAAGTGGATGAGCTGTTTTAGGGAGATTTGACGGATGGCAATCGGGGCTAAAAAATCAATACAGGAAGAAGCGGCAGACAACATTTTCTGGACCACGATGGCGGATTTGATGCTCGGTCTTGCAATTATCTTTATGACGCTGTTCGTATTTGCCATGACCGGTTTTACGCAGGAAACTGTTAAGCTTCAGGAAAGTCAGATGAAAGCGACAGAAGAACTTGCGGCAAAGCTTAAAGAAGCCAAGATTGACGCTGAAATTGACAGGCTGACCGGAAATGTTAAAATATCCAACCTTGAACTTTTTGAATTGAACAGCTATGAACTTTCCCCGAAAGGAAAAGCTTATCTGGACAAATTTATACCGATATATCTGGATACGATATATTCTAAGGAAATTCTGCGCGACAATATCGCGGATATTGTAATTCAGGGGCATACAGACTCCCAGTCTTTTGCGGGGCTTAAAACAAAGGACGAACAATTTGCCAGAAACATGGAATTGAGTTTGTTAAGGGCAAATTCGGTTGCTCAATATGCTATTTTAAAAACAAATTATGACAAAAAGAACAGCGAAAAACTACGCAAAATGCTTGTAGTTGAAGGCAAAAGTTTTTCGGATCCGGTGCTTGTTGACGGAAAAGAAGATTATAACAAAAGCCGCCGTGTTGAGTTAAAATTGAGAGTAAAAGCAAGAAACTTTGCACAGATATTCGGGTTAAATTTCGGAAATGATTAACGAGAACGATATATTAGAAACAATAAATATGATAAAGCTTCACAACCTTGATATAAGGACTGTGACGCTTGCCCTGAGTCTCAGAGATTGCATTGACCGCGAGGTTGACAGGGTTTGTGAAAATATTTACAACAAAATAAAAAAATATGCCGCAAATCTTGTTGAATACGCAAATGAGCTGGAAAACGAGTATTCTATTCCGGTAATTAATAAAAGGATTTCCGTCACTCCGATTTCTCTAATCGGCGAGGCCTGTAAAAATCCTGATTATGTAAAGATAGCGCAGACTCTTGATATGGCAGGAAAAGAAGTCGGCGTGAATTTCATCGGCGGATTTTCAGCGTTAGTCGAGAAGGGCTGTACAAAAGGCGACAACCTTTTAATCGAAAGCATTCCGGAAGCGCTTTCAAAAACAGATTTTTTGTGTTCCTCGGTTAATCTCGCCTCTTCAAAAGCAGGAATAAATATGGATGCGGTTTTGAAAATGGCGGAAATAATTAAAAAATCAGCAGAATTAACAAAAGATAAAGACTGCATCGGGGCTGCAAAACTTGTGTGTTTTTGTAATTCACCGGGTGACAATCCTTTTATGGCAGGGGCTTTTTGCGGAATCGGAGAACCTGAATGCGCACTGAATGTCGGAGTATCCGGCCCCGGGGTTGTAAGAGCCGCTGTTGAGGATTTACCGGCAGACGCAGATATGAGCGTTCTTGCAAACAAAATTAAACAAACAGCTTTTAAAATTACGACAACCGGAGAATTAATCGGAAGAAAACTCGCAAAACGTCTTGGAATCCCGTTCGGGGTAATTGATTTATCTCTGGCACCGACGCCTGCGGTCGGGGACAGTGTTGCCGGAATATTTCAGGCAATGGGGCTTGAGCATGCCGGCGCACACGGAACGACAGCGGCACTTGCTATGCTTAATGACGCCGTGAAAAAAGGTGGAATTATGGCAAGCTCCCATGTCGGCGGACTTTCGGGAGCGTTTATCCCTGTATCCGAAGATGCAGGAATGATTGAGGCAGCGGCAAAAGGATGTTTGACTTTCGACAAACTTGAAGCGATGACGTCTGTATGTTCTGTCGGGCTTGATATGATTGCAATCCCGGGTGATACTCCGGTTGATACAATCGCAGGAATTATCGCGGACGAAATGGCAATAGGTATGATTAACAAAAAAACTACAGCAGTCAGAATTATTCCGGCCATCGGAAAAAACATAGGCGACAGCGTCGGCTGGGGCGGACTTCTCGGGGAAGCACCGGTTATGAAAGTAAACGGGCTTTCTTCTTCAGGTTTTGTCAGACGCGGCGGCAGAGTTCCGGCGCCGATTCATGCGCTTAACAATTAATAATAAAGTTTTAAATTTTATTATAATCGGGTATAAAATAATAAGACGAGGTATTAAAGTAATTTAAACAGATGGCAAAATCATTTCACGAACTCGGGCAGAATTTAAAGAATTACATTATAGATTGTCATTCAAACTACAAAGGTTTAAAAAACGTGGCTGTTGAAAGATATAATAACTTACAGCTAAAAATGGATGCTGAAGTTTATCAAACATACCATGTAATTATCAGAATCGGGATTTCAGAAGCTGTAATGATTTTACCGGAGGCGCTTATATTTACCGGAACCCTCGGTATGGACGAAAAATATGTGCAGCGATGGCTGCAGCTTCCGTCAGTCCAGCAGGAATTAAGTGCTCTTTGGACAACGGCAAGGTTGTATTCGGCGTAAATTAATGTTATAATATTTAATATGTATATGATTGGATGAGTTTATGGGTAAAACTTTTAACGAACTGGCGCAGGATCTGAAAGATTATATTGTAGACAAACATTCAAACTATCGCGGTTTGAAACACATGAGCCTTCAAAGGTACAATAATCTTACAGTAGCTATGAATTCAAAACGTTACGGACAGCAGCATGTAATTATCAAAGTCGGTATATCCGAAGCTGCATTTTCTTTTCCTTATGTCAATAAAATTGACGGAGGTCTGGGTATGGACGAAAGATTTGTTATGCAGTGGATAGGACTTGATACGACAATTCAGTCGCTGGACGCATTATGGAAAACTATTAAACTTGCAGAATTAGACAATTCATAAAGTTTTAATTCTTTTTTGTCATTGATTTTGACCTTAGAGTCCTGTGATATGTAATTGCAAATCTGTGCGCTTCATCTCTTATTCTTTGAAAAAGGAAAAGAGCGCTTGAATTTTGAGGAAGAATTACGGGATTTGACTGTTTCGGGAGAAAAACTTCTTCGTGTTTTTTGGCAAGGCTCACGACGTCAATCCCTGTGACACCCAGTTCTTCTATAATCTCCATAACGCTTGACAACTGGCCTTTGCCGCCGTCTATAATCATCAAATCCGGTTTGTCCCAGTTTTTGTCACCGAGGTGTTTGAGCCGGCGCGTCAGAACTTCTTTCATAGACAGAAAATCGTCCGGTTTGCCTTCGGTTGTACGGATTTTGAACTTTTTATATTCCGATTTCTTGCTCTGCCCGTTTATAAAGGTTATCATTGAGGCGACTGTGTTTGTGCCCTGAATATGCGAAATATCGTAGCACTCAATCCTGTGCGGAAAGTTTTTCAGATGAAGTTTTTCTGCAAGATAGGAGCCGATTTCGTTAAAGTCGTCGCGGATTTTTGACATTTTTTTGAGTTTTGCGTTGTCAAGCACAACTCTTGCGTTTTTGTCTGCAAGAAATTGAAGTTCTTTTCCCTGAGCCGATTTGCCGTAACTTATTTTGACTTTCTTTTTTGCGAGAATTTCCAGCCATTCTTCATAAAGTGCTTTTTCGCCTATGTTTTCAAGTTCATTGGAAACTATTTTGTCTGGATAGCCGAGTGTCAGGGAATTGTAATATTCTTTGAAAAATGTCGCAAAAAATTCATTTTTGTCCTCTTCTTCAACCTCATAGACAAAATCTTTCTTATCAATAAGCCTTCCTTCTCTTATCATCAAAATTACAATCGCAAAAATTCCGTCTTCCGTGAGGAAAGAAATTATATCTTCGTTAAGTCTGGTATTTTCATAGACAACCTGCTGCTTTTCGAGGGTCTTTTTTAAATCCATATAGCTGTCGCGGAGGCGGGCGGCTTTTTCAAACTGTTCTTCCGAGGCATATTTTTCCATCTGTGTTTTCAATTGTTCCATCAGTTCTGATTGTTTGCCGGACAGGAAAAGTTCCGCCTGACGGACTAGCGCTTTATATTCTTCGCTCGTAACTTTGTTCTGGCAGGGCGCCATACACCTTCCGATATGATAATAAAGGCACGGGCGGTCTTTGAATTTCGGAGTTTTGCATTGTTTGAGCGGAAAAATCTTCTTTAAAAAATCAAGTGTTGAATACATTGCTCTTATATCGGTGTAGGGCCCGTAATATCTTCCTTTTTCGGGGTTAATATTTTTTTTGCGCACGACCTGAATTCTCGGAAAATCTTCGTCAGTGACCAGAAAATACGGGTATTTTTTGTCGTCTTTAAGCAGAATATTATATTTCGGCTTGTGTTTTTTTATCAGGTGGCTTTCAAGTATGAGCGCTTCGACTTCTGTGTTTGTAATTATATATTCAAGCCTTTCAATTTGCGACACAAGAACCTGAACTTTCACGCTGTCGTGGTGTTTTTTGTTGAAATAACTCATAACGCGGCGTTTTAGAATTTTGGCCTTGCCGACGTAGATAATTTCGTTATCCTTGTTGTAGTAAATATAACACCCCGGAAGGGAAGGAAGAAGTTTCAGGCTCTGTTTCAAATTCTCGTTCATAACTTATATTATACGTTTCAGTAATTTACTTCGTCAATAAAAATCTTAATCCATTTTACAAGTGTTGAAAGTTCGTACGGCTTTGGCATATAAAGATCTGCGCCGCAGTTGAGGACAAGCTCTTTGTCGTGGAAGATTGAAGTTACGATAATTTTTGTACTGATAAATTGAGGATTTTCTCTGAGTTTTTTGCAGATTTCAAGCCCCTTAAGCTCATCTGCGCTGCCTGCGTCAAGAATAATAACCGCCGGAGAATTTCCGTAAGTTTCAACTGCCCTGCCGTTTTCTATGACGGAAGCTTCATAGCCCTGAAGTTCCAGAATTGTTTTTAAGAGAACTTTCATGGCATCATCCGGTTCAACTATTATTACGCGGTTGTTGAAAGTATTTGTATTAATCGAATCTTTGCCGGAAATCTTTGCTCTGTCTATCAGGTAATTTGACCTGTCAGGCAGGTTTGCAAGATGATGAATGCCGCCGAGAGCCGTTAAAAGCTGTTTTATGTCCGTATATTTTCTAAATTCGTTAGTGACAACGCCGATGGTTGTATGTACAAAATTTGCACGTCTGCCTGCCATATCGTCCCCTTCGGAAATTATATACCCGCGCTGCATGTCCTGCGGAGAGTAGAATTTTTGCGCTACGGAATCAAATGCAAAGGTCAGGAAATTTGCTATTTTTTCGGCTTTAAGAGAGTCCGTGATAATTATAAATTCATTTTCTGAAATTATGCCCAGATAATCATTTTCATTCAAAGCGGACTTCATAATCGCGCAATAGGTCTGTACAAGCTTGTCCGAGGCAAGTTCGGTGTAAGTTTCGCGGTAAATTTTGAAGTTTTCAATACTTATATAAAGACATCCCCAGAGGTTTTTGGAAGTTACAGTACGCCTCAATGCCCGCATTGTATAATTTTTGTTCGGGAGAAGAGTTCTATTGTCAATGTTTGACTCAAATTCCCGCCTTAAGTGGGCAGTCATTCTCATCACAAATTCTTCGCTGTTGACGGGTTCGCTTATAAAGTCGTCGGCGCCCGAGGAGAGAACATTCAGTCTGTCCTGAATTTCAGCGGACTTTGAAAGCGCAACAATAACAGGGCGCATATTGCAGGTTAAAGCCCTTATTTTTTTGCAGTAATCGCCGAGATCACTGTCTATACTGTCCGAAATTATTATCAAATCAGGTTCTTTGTCCTGTATAATCTTCATTGCCGAAAGCAGGCTTTTGCTGATAATAACCGACGAGAGGTTATTTTCAAGCAGTTTTTTATATTTAACCGAAAGTTCGCGGCGTTTGTCGATAATGAGAGTTACATACTGCATTTTGACCTCGCCTGCCTTTCAATATTGCCTGCCGGCAGAAGCACTTCAAATGTCGTCAAAAATTTGCCGTCTTTGTCAGGAGTGGATTTTACTGAAATTTTGCCGCCCGTTTTTTCAACGAGATTTTTCGTAATATAAAGCCCGAGTCCGCTCCCTTGAACCCTGCGGGTCAGAGGATTGTCCAGACGCGAAAATTTTGTGAATATCTTATCGTAATCCTCTTCCTTAATCCCGATACCGGTGTTTGTAATTTTTACAGATACAAATTCATCGTTTCCGCAAAATCCTGTTTCTATAAGGATTGTGGAATTTTCATCCCCGTATTTTGCCGCATTTTCAACAAGATTTGTAATTATCCGGGTTAAGTTATCCCTGTCAGCCAGAACAGGCGGGGTGTTCCGGTCGGATTTTACAGTGAAAATCTTGTCCGGATACTGGCTCTTTACAACCTGTATAACCGTGTTAATTACTGATTTTACCTGAATTTCCTTTAAAATAATGCTTTCTTTTTGCTGCGAAAGCTTCGTTGCTGAAAGCATGTTCTCAACAAGATTTATAAGCCTGTTTGACTGTTCCTCTATAATTTTCAGGAACTTTTTTTTACTCCCGTCATCAAGTTTGTCCCATGAAGTGAGCATTGTCTGCGCAAAACCTCTGATTGAAGTCAGAGGTGTCCTTAATTCGTGACTTACTGTTGAAATAAAATCTTCGTAATTTTTTTCGTTCCCGTTCATAGGCTTATTATATCAAATTTTCTGAAAAAAGAAAATCTACATCATCCGGTGGATATTTAAAACTGTTTGTTAAATATTTTTTCTCCTGCGCCGTTTAAAAAAGTACAGATATGAAAAACGAAAGTTTTTCATACCTCCTCCCCAAGTCTGGTAGCCGTTCTTATTAAAAAAGACGGCTTTTTTTTGCGTATTTTTTTTTAAGTCTTAAAAACATTGCTCCAAAAAGTAAAATAAAAAGCCGGTAACGGGAATTACCGGCGCTTCACTTTTCGATTAAAAGTAAAGAGGTGATGATTATTGTAGTTTACTTCCTGTTGCTTTGTATAGACCGATATAGTCAATCATAAATTCGACTTTATTCTGGGCAACCAGCCGGTCTATATAGAGCAGGTTTTCTTTCTGCTGGATTAAATCAAGCAGAGAGATTGTGCCTTCGTTGTATTTCATTTCGGAAAATTTATAATCCGCTTTTTCAAGGTTTGCCTGTTTTAGTGTCCGGTCAACCTTTTCTTTGTCTTTTCTGACTTTCACAAGCGCATCATTAACTTCCTGAATGGCTGTCAAATTAGTTTTGTAGTAGTTTTGCAAAATTCTTTCGTAAGTAGCTTTTTTAAGTCTTAAGTTAGCGACTTTCTGCCCGCCGGTGAACAGAGGGAGCAAAAATCCGCCGCCGAGCATAAGAAGTGAATTTTTGGTCGTAAACAGGCTTCCTAAATCTCCGGCGTTAAAAAGCGCAAGTCCGGTAAGATTAATTGACGGAAGAAATTCTTTTTTGGCGACCCTGACGTCAATTCCTGCTTTTTCAACGGAATTCTCGGCTTTCAGATAATCCGGACGCTGCATAATTATGTCGGATTCAATGTAATCCGGAATTGCGTGGTTGTATGTAATCTCATCAAGAGTTTTTCTTTGTAATTCTTTTCCGCTCTCGGGGCTTTCACCTATTAAAACGTACATTTGATTAATCAAAATTTCTCTTTGCTTGTTAAGTTCAATCAAATCAGTTTCGCTTTGGACGAAAGCCTTGTTTGCTCTTACAACATCTGATGTTGAAGTTAAACCTTCGTCGTTGCTGACTTTCATAAGTTCGTAGATTTTCTTTCTCAATTCAACGATTTGTGTTTGAATTTCAATTGCTTTATCCATATTAACTATATTCAAATATGTTGCTCCGACAGCACCGGCGATTGAAATATATGCTGCGCGTTCGTCAAATTTTGAATTTTCATAAAGTTTTTTAGAAGATTTTGTTTTGTCATGGTTTTTGAGGAAGATATCCGCTTCATAGTTTACAATGAACGGAAGTCCGAAAGCACCGTCAGTACTGGTGCTGCCGGGGGCTTTGTATAATCCTGGGCCTCCGCCGACCGCTGCCATCGGAAGTTCGTTTGCAAACTGAAGTCTTGTCTGCTGATAAAATTCTTCAACATTCAATGTTGCCATTTTTAAGTCATAATTGTTTGCAATCGCTTTTTCTATGTAACCTTTAAGAATGTCGTCATTGAAAACACTCCACCAGTCAAGGTTTACATATTCATATTTGTAATCGTCATTTGCTTTCTTCTTATCTTTTTTAACCATGCTTTTGAATTGTTTCGGGGTTGCAGTGGAAGTTTTAACTTCTTCCGCAGCAAAGCATGGTGCAGCCTGTATGACTGCCAGACTAAGTATAATTGCCGTTGATATAACCTTTTTCAACTTGTTTTACCTCATAAAAAATAGTACTTGCTTTTTTTACAATAAGATGGTAGCATAATATTGTTGTAAATGCAACATATTTTTTTTACAACACAATATTAAAATTATAAATGAGATTATAAATGGACAAAAAAGCTGAAAGATTCACCGATACTTTTTATTATGATTTAGAACTGACAACAAAGTTTTTACGATTATTTTCTGTTGAGTTTTTTAAAAAACTTAATACAAAATTGAGTCAGGATGAGTTTATTACAATAGAAACAATTTTGTGCAACTCCGGAATATGCCAGAGAGATCTTGCAAAAATTATCCTGAAAGACAGGGCTAATACCGGTAAAATTTTGAATACTCTTGAAGAAAAGGGGTATATAACAAGGTTTGTTGATTTGAAAAACAACAGGCTTGTACGCAAAATGGGGGTTACGGAAAAGGGCAAAGAGGTCTACGATGAAGTAACCGAAAAACTTAAAACTGCCATAAATAAAATAATGGCAGATGAAAACCACAAAAAACACATAATTTCCGATGAAGAAATTGAATATGTAAGAGAAATTCTTAAAAAATTCAGAGAAAATTTGAAACAGTTAGTAGATATACAGATATAAAAGAGGTAAACAATGGAAGAAGAAAATACTGTTAAAGAAGAAGAACAGCAGCCAGAAGTAAAGAAACACAAACCGTTTAAAAGATATATATTTGCGGGAGTACTGGTATTGCTGGCCGTTGGCGGCGGTTTTTTTATTCATGATATTTTAAATTACCAGTCAACAGACGACGCTTATGTTGAAACAACAACCGTACAGGTTGCACCGCGTGTCAGCGGGCAGATTACGGATGTTTATATAACAGACAACCAGCCGGTGACGGAAGGAATGCTTGTTGCAAAGATTGATGATGCGGATTACAAAGCTAAATACGAAGAAAAAAAAGCAAAATATGAAAGAGTTCTTTTAAACCAGAAAAATGCCAGAGCTGTATTTACGGCAGCACAAACAAAAATAGATGTGGCTAAAAAGGACTTGGATAGATACACAAACCTTTACGCTCAGGGCGCAGTTTCAAAACAGACTCTTGACAATGCGCAGGCGGCTTATGACGCTGCGCAGGCAAATATGACACAGGCTGAAGAATCTTTGCTTTCAAAAACAAACGACAAAGTTGCCGACGCTGATTTAAGAGAAGCAAAAGCTCAAATGGATCAGGCAGCCCTTGATTTGTCATATACAAAGATTTACGCACCTCAGGCCGGAACCGTTTCAAGCAGAAGAGTTGAGAAAGGTATGTACGTAAATACCGGAGCACCGTTATTTACAATTGTTCCGCACAATGTCTGGGTTGTTGCAAACTTCAAAGAAAACCAGCTTGAACATATGAAACCCGGACAGCCTGTTAATATAAAAATCGACACATATCCTGGGAAAGTTTTCAAAGGAAAAGTTGACAGTATTCAAAGGGCGTCGGGTGCAAAATCAAGCATGTTTCCGCCTGAAAATGCTGTCGGATCTTTCGTAAAGATTGTTCAGAGAATTCCGGTTAAAATCGTATTCGACGAAACAATCAACCCTGAAGAATACAGCATAATTCCCGGAATGTCTGTAGTGCCGAAGGTTAGAATAAGAAATTAATAAATTGTAGTTTAATTAAAAGTTAGAGGTGAAGAGTAAAAGGACATTTTTTGAAAAAGAATGTGCTCTTCACCTTTTTTGATAAGGAAAAAGAAATGGCTCAAACAAAAGAATTAACACAGGAAGAGTGGGTACCAAAAAATAATCCGTGGCTGATAATTATGCCGGTAATCCTTGCAACGTTTATGTATGCGCTGGATGAAACCGTTGCAAACGTAGCGCTTCCGCATATTGCGGGGTCGTATTCGGTCAGCAATCAGGAATCCATCTGGGTTTTAACAAGCTATTTAATGGCAAGCAGTATTGTTATCCCGATGATTGATTATTTTTGCCACCTGATGGGGCGAAAAGCATTTTTTATGCTTGGAGTTTTTATATTTACTGTCGCATCGTTTTTATGCGGAATTGCAAATTCAATCGGAATGCTGGTTGTGGCGCGCGCCATGCAGGGTGTCGGCGGCGGATGCTTAATGCCGATGGCGCAGGCGATTACAATGGAAAGCTTTAAAGGAGAAGCAAGAAACAAGGCAATGGCTGTATTCGGGCTGGTTGTTGTTGTTGCGCCGATTTTGGGGCCTGTTATGGGCGGATGGATTACTGAAAACTGGTCCTGGCCGTATATTTTCTTTATAAATGTACCTTTCGGATTTTTCTGTATTTTTCTTGCAAAAATGTTTCTTGAGGATCCGCCGTATGCAAGAAAGCAAAAAAATGTTGAGCTTAACAAATGGGGATTTTTGTGGCTTTGTGTGTGGCTTGTACCGCTGCAGATTGTATTTGACAAAGGTAACGACGCGGACTGGTTTAATGCACCGTGGATCTGCTGGCTGACTGCGATTGCCGTTACGGGCGCAATACTATTCTTTGTATGGCAGATACGGGGCAAAAATCCGCTTGTTAAACTTGATGTTTTAAAGGATAAAAATTTTCTTTGCGGAACAGGCATGTTGATTTTATTAAACGGAGTATTGCTTGCGTCGCTTGCGATTTTGCCGCAGCTTCTGCAGAATATGCTTGGATACGACGCATTTACAAGCGGGGTTGCCATTATGCCAAGAGGGCTCGGAGCGTTTCTTGCGCTTGCAATATTCGGTGGGCTTGGCGGAAGGCTTACGTACAAAACCTACGGAATTATCGGACTTTTTTGTATGGGGCTCGGCGGCTGGCTTTTCAGCGAATTGAACCTAGATATCAGCATGATGAACATTGTCCTTCCGAACTTTATTTTCGGAATAGGGCTTGTATTTTCAATGATGCCGATTACGACACTTTCCTGCATAACCCTTAGAAATGACCAGATGACAAACGCTTCAGGGTTTCAAAATCTATTAAAAACAATCGGAGGCGCAATTGG
>CALUPM010000043.1 GCA_944322665.1 Candidatus Gastranaerophilales bacterium
TGCAAAGCCTGCGAAATTACCGAAACCTGCTTTTTGAACATGGCTCTGAACTGTCTGTCACGGGCGTTGTTTATTACAGCCGGCAGAGTCATTGCAGCGACAATTCCGATAATGCCGAGCGTAATCAAAACTTCGGCCATAGTGAAAGCTTTTTTAGTCATAAAATCCTCCATAAAATAAATAATACATAATTGCATTCATAAAATCAAGTGCAAATTACACTGATATTTGTATTGCAAATAATAGTGTGTATTTTATGGCAATAAAAGTTGATATTATTAATTACTAAAAATGGAGAATGTTTATGTTTAAGATTGAAAAGCCCGAAATGGTTAATAAAACTTTCCGTCTGCCGGCAGAACTGGTAGAACGCCTTCAAACGGTTGCCCAAAATCAGGGAGTTTCCTTAAACAATCTCGTAAAACAGTGCTGCGAATATGCGCTTGAAAATTTGGACTGCGAAAAAGAGTAATTTAGTGTTTGACTGCTTGCTTAAATACGGTTAAAATAAGAATATGAAAAGGTTTGTTGTTGTTTTAGCGTTAATGTTTCTGGCGGGCAGTTTTCCTGTTTGTGCAGAAAGTGTCACAGAAAAGCCCGCGGAAGAAGTCAAGCTTCCGAATATCTTTATCTGGGCTATTCCTGACGACGAAGAACAGCCTGAATCCGTCAATAAAAAAGAGCAAAAAGAAAGCACTGCCGACGAAGAAAATACTGAATTGCAAACTGAAGATGAAGAAGAGCCTGTTGTTCTGAATGCTGCAACTCTCAAGGGTTATGCCGAATATATTGAAGGCGCGGAAGATATTTTGTATATGGAGGATTTTCCGAAGTTTACTCTTAATATAAAAACTCCTCAAAAAATAACTTCCGAAAATATTGCAGGAAGCAAAATGCCTGTTTATACAGGAGATTTTTCACTGCTTTCAAAATACAAAAGTGATGAATACTCAATATCTCCACGCAGCCGGAATTTTACAGCGCAAGACGGTAACTGGTCTTACGGAACCTCTTTCAACAGCGAAATATCTACTTCCCAGCTTGAAAATGCAACAAGTCTTTTTACAAAATATGAGAATAAATATTTTTCACTTAGTTCCAATTACAAAAAGAACAATCTCACAACCGCACAGATTCAAACAGATAATTTTAGCGTGACGCCGGAATTAAAACTCGGTAATTATTTCTCAATCCGTGATGTTTTATCAAAAGACATAACCCGCAACCGCCAGTCCAGCGAGCTTATATTTTCCGTCAATCCTTTCGGGGCAAAAGATACTGACAGAATGCGCTTTGACATAGGTGCAAAGCAAACTTACGACGTAAATACCGGAAACACCTGGTCACAGTTGAATTTTACAACAAATTTCAGATTGTAAATTTATTAAAAACTTGTTGAAAGATGGACTTATTCGGGTTATAATGAAATCAATCAGAAGCGGCGTTTAAAAAAAGCGAGGTATGTGTGTCGAATTTTGACGAAAACAGAAGCGGAGGTTTTTCACCTGAAATTCCGGTTGTTCCGCCGGCGGCAGAACAGCAGGTTATGCATGAACCAAAGCAAAGTCAAAAAAAATCAAAGGTTAAAAAAGGAATTTATTATTCTTTTTTGACGTTTGTACTGCTGTTTTGTATTATTCAAGTGGGGTTCGGCGCAATTTTGAATATCTCAAAAACAATATCTTATAAAGCTAAGATTAATACTCTTGAAAAAGTCCGCGATGAAGCTGAAGCCAGAAACAGAGATTTGAAAGATGATATAAAGCAATTTTCGACGGCTTCTTCGCTTGAAGGCATCGCAAGGAATAATCTTAAAATGGCAGGAGAGGACGAAGTTCTTGTTATAATAAACAATGAACCGAAAGATGCCGCAGATTCTGCCGGCTCAGGTAAAACCGGCAGAAAAAACAACAATACCGGCAAAAAAAGTCAGGATTAGAATACCGTTTTTCAATCCAGGCGGACAGGATGGATATTTATGCAGGAAAATGAAGTTTTGGATTATATAAAGCAGGCGTTTGAATTGAAAAATCAGGGCTGTTACAAGCAGGCTATTGAAATGCTTTACAAAACGCTTGAAACAGAAATTGACAACGCTGAAATTTTGTATCAGCTGGGCGACCTTTATTTTCAGCTTCACAACTACAACAGAGCGGAAAAGTATCTTGAAAAAGTTTTGATTAAAAATCCGTCGCATATTGAATCTTACAAAATGCTAAAGGAAATTTATCTGAGAAGAGGTGAACTTTCTGCAGCCAGAACTGCTGCCGAAAAAATTTACACGCTTGAGGGAACTTCTAAAAATCTTGCGGGCTTAATAAGAATTCTGTCCTCATTAAAAGAGCATGATGAGATTGAAAAGTATATTTCGTCCGCCCCGGCAAGCAAAGATGTTCAGTATGAATATGCTCTTTCGCTTTATCAAAAGGGGGAAGCTGACAGAGCACTGGATGTTATCCAATCCTCCGGCGTTGACAGCGACGACGCACAGATTTTGAAAGGAAAAATCCTGTTTGAGAGGAAAGATTATGAAACGTCAAGAGAAATTTTCCAGAAACTTGAAAGAGTGACAGAAAATGACGAAGTTTTGAATTATCTTGGACTTTTCAAACTGGACGACGGAGATTACACTTCTGCCGTCAAGTATTTTTCAAAAGCTTCTTCCTTAAACAAAAACAAGTCTGTTTATTACTACAACCTTGCAAACGCCTATTATTTAAACGGATGGATTTCCGAGTCCGCAGCGGCTTATAAAAAAGCAATCGGGCTGGAGCCTGAAAATGCCGATTACAGATATTCTCTGGCATATTTATATTACATCAGCAAAGACTTTGAAAAAGCTGAAAACGAAGCTAAATATATCCTTGAAATTAATCCGGCTCACTCAACAACAAAAGTGCTTGAGGCTTTGTTGAAGTATGAAAACAAGGATTTTCTCGGGGCAAAAAGCATTCTGGAAGCAAGCCTTGAAAAAGCGCCTGAAGATGAATTTGCTAAATCCTCACTTGCAAAAGTTTATACGGAACTTTTTATTTTCGATAAAGCGGAAAAATTGTTTGGAGAACTGCTTGAAAAATCACCGGAAAATATTCTTTATTCGTGTGATTTTGCGGATTTGTACATAAAAGAAAAAAAATACGACGAAGCTTTAGAGCTAATAGAAAAAGTTTTAGAAGAGAATGAAAACTACCTGGAAGCTTACATTCTGGGTGCGAAGGCTGCTTTACAAAAAGGAGAGCTTGAAAAAGCGAAAGAGTACGCTCAGGAGTCAATTGCGCTGGATATAAATTGTGCGGCAGGGTACTATTATCTGGCTTTAGTGAGGTCTGCGGAAAAAGATTTTGACGAGGCTGTAGAATGCATGAAACGGGCAATATTCCACGATATAAACAATCCTGAGTATTATGCCGCAATGAGCAGGCTCTACAGTGAAAACGGTGATTCAAAATCCGCCTTTGAATACATAAAAGAAGCGCAGTCGCTTAATCAAACCAGCGAAGAGTACAAAAATATTTACAAAGAACTTGCCGCACAGAATAGAGCATAGAAATTTTGCAGGCATAAAGAGTTGCAAAATAAAAATTTGTCCTTAAATAAATATAATATATACTGTTAAGTATGTAGTAATCCGGAGGAGAATATTGGAAAGTAAGAATTTAAGAACATTGTCAGGTATTTTAATACTCGGAGCGTTATTTTTAACCTCAATGCCTGCATATTCCCTGAATTTCGGCAAACAGGAGGAAATTATAATTCCCGAAAATTACCCTGAAAAATACGATGTTGAGTATGTAAAAAGGATAAAAAATCTTTATAAAGACGTAAGCGACGACCATATATTTTATGTTGCGCTTGATATGCTGAAAGATACGAACGGAGAGTTTTCACGCCGTGCTATTATGGGCAACAATCTGTCCAAAAAGCCGGTTAGGATTATGTTCAAAGATTTGGGGACAATAAGACCTGATTATGCGGATTATGATGCACTCGGGTGGAAGAAAAATAAACGGCTTTACATATTCATTAATCCTAAGCACAGAGAAGCTCCTCCGGGTGCAATAGCGGCCTTGCTTTCCCACGAGGCGCTTCATCAGGACGAGTACAATTCAATAGCCGAAGAAACTTACGCATGGACAATGGAAGCGTCAGTTTGGAGTGAAATTTTAGAGCTTTTTCCTGAGAGCGACGAAAATTTAAGTCCTCTGGTACAGCGCGAAAATAAACTAAAACAACTTTTTGAAAAAGGTAACTATTCAAGCAAATACATTCGTAAAACAGTTCAGTCTAATGAAGGTTATAAAGGTCTGCCAGCGACTTCTCCGGGATTTGAGGATTTGTAAAAAGATACTAAGGCGCTGGGGCACTAAGGCGCTAGGAGGTTTCGGGATAAAGGCGATAAGACAGCAAGGCGATAAGGCGATAAGTTCTTATCAGAGTGAGGCGTGAAGTGTGAAGAGTGAAGTGTGAGGAGAGTTGAAAGGTTGAAAGGTTGAAAAGTTGAAAAGTTGAACGGTTTGCTACAAAACAATCCCCTCTCCCCCTGCGGGAGAGGGGAGAATTTCTTAATAATTACGCAGCAGGATTATTAACTTCACTCAAAATGACCTGCAAAACCTGACAAAAAATATCCTCTAAATAAATAATTAACACCCTTTATGTCTTCGCGTGTTTTGCATAACAAAAACACACATCAAACCACACTCACATTTAATGTCATATACGGCAAAAGATAATAATATCCTTTTAACAGCCTATTCAGCTTTTTTCTTCACGTCGTCTTTAATTATAATCAGGTTGTTAGCTATTTTCATTGCACACGTCGGTAATACAACATGGTTAAGTCCGTCTGCAATACTCAGAATACTTCTGGCTTTGAGTGTTACGTCCCCGCCTTTGTACTGAAAAGTGTAATCTGTGTCCCTGTCTGAACGAATAGTGATTTTTTCCATAATTTTATTTACCCCTTTGCCGGTTACGATAGTTTATTATAACATAAAATAAAAATAAATCAAGCGATTACGGCTCAATTCCGCTCTGCTGCTTAATTCCGAGCGCATTATAAAAAACTCCTTCCGCCGTCACTTCTTTATACAAATCTTCATCCTGTTTAAAGCCTTCAGGCGTAAAAGGATATAAGTCGATGCACACATCAAGTTCTGTTTCTATTTTGCCGATAACAGGCCAGATTTGTTCGCGTTTTGTTTTGTCTTCGGTGTCAAAAAGCGCAACAATCTCTATATCTTCATCTTCGTGAATTTCGCCGTCAACCGATGCTCCGAAAAGGTACAAGCCTCTGAAGTCGTTGAACTTTCTTCTTAAAGCATTCGACAACTTTGAAATTACCTGATCCAGTAATTCAGACATTTTTGATTTCACTCCCTATGTTGACTCTGGCAACGGATTTCTGGGTTGAAGTCGCCAGATTTTTAACGGACACAGTATTGGTTTTAATTTCGTCTTCACCTAGTATTAAAGCATAATCAGCTACTTTGGATGCTTTTTCAAGCTGTTTTGTAAATTTCTTGTTTTGAAGATCAAATTCTACTTCAAATCCTTCATTTCTGAGTTCTTCGGCAAGCTTAAACGCTTCAACCGGCGAATTTGAGACAATGTAGCCATCGAGTTTTTTGGCTTCAACAGGCGGAATAAGCGAAATAAGCCTTTCCATACCCATAGCCCAGCCGACAGCCGGAGTGTCATCCCCGCCGAGGTTTCTGACAAGGCTGTCATAGCGTCCGCCGCCGCAGACGGCATTTTGTGAGCCTAAATTGTTTGATTTGATTTCAAAAACAGTTCTGTTGTAATAGTCCAAACCTCTTACAAGAAGTTTGTTTTCAATATATTTGATTTTAAGTTCGTCTAAGTATGTTTTAAGTTTTGAGTAGTGCTCCGCGCAGGCTTCGCAGATAAAATCAGACTGAATGACAGCCTTAATTTCAGGTTTTTCAAAGATTGCTTTGCAGCTTTCAACTTTGCAGTCAAGAAGTCTTAAAGGATTTTTTTCATATCTGTTTTTGCAGTCGTCGCAAAGGTTGTCAAATTCCGGCTTCAAAACCTCTTTAATCTTGTTTTTGTAAGCTTCGCGGCACTCAGGGCAGCCAAGAGAATTAATTTCAACCTCTAAATCGTTTAAACCGAGTGATTTAAGGTAATTTACGGCAAGAAGAATAACTTCAGCGTCTGCAGCCGGTTCTTTAACCCCGAACATCTCAACACCCACCTGATGAAACTGGCGCTGGCGTCCTGCCTGCGGGCGTTCATAGCGGAACATAGGGCCTTTGTACCAGAGTTTGACCGGCGGAGAAAGTCGTGTCATACCGTTTTCTATAAAGGAACGGACTACTCCTGCCGTGTTTTCAGGCCGCAAAGTCAAAGAGCGGTCGCTTTTTTCAAAGGTGTACATTTCTTTGTTTACGATATCTGTTGTATCGCCCACTCCGCGTGCAAAAAGTTCTGTTACTTCAAAAATCGGAGTTCTGATTTCTTTATAACCGTACTTAGAAAACACTTCCAGCGCATTCTTTTCTAATCTCTGCCACATAGGAGCGTCAGCCGGAAGTATATCTTTTGTCCCTTTTACAACGTTTATAATCTTAGCCATAAGAAAATTATATTTTAACGGATTGCTGTTGTCAACTTGGGCGGAATAACACAGATTTCTCGATATCTTGTAAAGTTATGTAACGAAATTTGTTAATCCGCGCAATTTTATTGGAATAATATACTTTATATATGTAAGAGATATATTAAGAGTTTTCATGTAACAAAGGAGATTTACATTATGTCCGGAATTGACAAAATTAATGGTGATATGCGCGTAAATAAAGGATATGAAGATTATGCATCTTCTTCAGTAGATAAAAACGGTTTTAAGAAAAAATTGGAGGAAATGAATTCTATTCATGTTCCTAATCAGGTTGCATATATGCCGGCCGGCGGCATCGGAAACCTGCTTAATGGTAAAGGATTGCAAAATTCGGACAATGCAATTCAAGCTTAGTTTTTGCATATAAAAAATATTTGTTATAGAATAGTCCTTGAAAAGAGGACTATTTTTATGCTTTTAACTGCCGATATAGGGAATACGAGCATCACGCTCGGTGTATTTGACGACGATGCGCTTGTTGAAGAATTCAGACTTGCGTCTGACAGAGATCTTCCGCTTGAGGAATACGAAGTGCTTTTGAAATCGCTGTTTAAGAATTTCAGCGTAAAAGGCTGCATTATTTCTTCTGTTGTAGAGGAATTAAACGAAAAATTTAAAAGTGCTGTTAAAAATGTGTTTAAGATTGAACCATTGTTTTTGAGCACCGCAATCAATACAGGAATAAAAATTGCACTGGACAATCCGGAAGAAGCAGGCGCCGACAGGATTGCAAATGCGGCGGGGGCTTTTGTACTTTACGAACAACCGGTTATCGTGGTTGATTTTGGAACGGCTACAACTTTTGATATCGTCAACCAAAACGGTGAATTTATCGGCGGCATTATTGCGCCCGGGTTGAATTTACAGATGAAAGTTTTGAACAAATTCACCTCAAAACTTCCGAAAATCGACGTTGCAATCTCAAACTCCGCAATCGGTCACAACACTCAGGATGCCATACTTTCCGGCGTAATCAGAGGAACGGCCGGAATGATTGACGGTCTTGTGGAACAGTGCGAGCAGGAACTCGGTCAAAAAGCCGTTCTTGTTGCAACCGGCGGATATTCAGGGCTTATTTGCAGCTACCTTAAACGTCCGTTCGATTTTATAAACCCGACGCTTACCCTTGAAGGATTAAGATACCTATATCAGCTGAACAAACTGCCGGCCGGCGTTAAGTAATATTTTGAGCCTGAATCATTGCACGACGGATTTCAATAGCTTTTGAATATTTTGCTATATCCTGCGGTGCCGCGTGTTTTATGAACAGCTTTAAATCCTCATTTGTAAAACAATTCTCAATTTCTTGTATTTTTTCAAGCCTGTCATCCAGTATTTTGAATAAAATTTTGGATACTTCTTCATCGTATTCGCCGGATTCAAACCAGTTTTTCAATTCATATATCCTTTTACTTGAATTTCCGGTATGAGCAATCATTCCGATAGTGTTATTTATTTGAATATCACTTATTCTGAAACTTGCCTGACCTTCATCGCTTAAGCCTAAAGAGGTTCTGATATTCGGAATTTCATATACATTACCTTTATAACCGACAATTTCAGGAAGTCTGGAACTGTCATGATATACATTTACAGGAGCGGTTTTGCTGCAATCTTTCAGTGCTTTAAACATTTGCAGCAATGTTCTTCCGTGACGCACATGCCACTTTGCATCCCCCGGAACAATATCAGCTTTTGTATAACCTTCCGGCATAAATGTTTTTATCAAAAACTCAAATCCTTTTTTGTCAGTATCATAATAAGTATGATACAAAAAATGCGTATTTGTAACATTATTATACAAATACAATACCGAACAATCATGGACTGATGATGTTGAAAGCGGTCTGTCGGCCGTTGACTTTAATAAACAATTTGCCCATGCTTCAATATTCGTAGAATAACCTGTTCTGTACAATTTTTCCAATTTCCGGAACCCGAAACTCTTTTCAAAATCAGGCAGCGGCAATGAGCCTTTGCATTCAGTCCCGAATTCACCGGCATGCACGTTCTTTATATTCAAAATTCCTTTCGGAAGCTCCGGAGTCTGTCTGGTAAACATATCCTTCAGAAGTTTCGGTCTGAAATTTATTCCAAAAGTCGGAGAATAAGTATTATTCCCTGCGATACCTGCTGTTAAATTTTGATATTGATTGTAACTGTTATATTTCGGGGTTATTTTCATTCTACACCTGTAAAACTTCTGAAAAAGTTTTTTTGCTACGGGGTTTTAAATTTAAATTCTATAAGTAAACTGAAGGAAATTTCCCATCAGATTTTCGTTCCAAACCTGCACGTTTTCCGGCACAGACAATACGGCAGGCGCAAAATTCCAGATATATCTAATGTCTGCTTTCACAAGATAATCTGCCGTCGCCTGTGCAAATTCTTTCGGAACAGTCAGAATTGCGATATCCACACCGGTTTTCCGGCTCAAATTCGGTAGTTTGTTTATATCAAGAATTAATTTGTTATTAACGGTTTGTCCGATTTTTTTTGTGTCGTTGTCAAAAAGCGCTATTATATTTAATCCGTAATTTGTAAAATTATCGTATTTTGCAAGCGCCATTCCAAGGTTTCCGGCGCCTATGATGAAGGCGTTTTTGGTCTTTGTAAACCCTAAAGTCGTTTCTATTGATTTTTTGAGTTCCTTCACAATATATCCGACCCTGCATTTGCCGGAGTTATTCAGGACGCTTATATCCTTTCTTACCTGTGAATCATCAATATTCAAAAGCGATGCTATCTGGTTGCTTGCTATAAATTCAATGTTTTTATTGATGTAATCATCCAGAATGCAATGATACAGCGTCAATCTGTTTATAACTTTGTCTGAAATTTTCTTTTCCATAACCCGATTATACTACACGAAAATTCTACGGTAAACATACAAAAAGAGCGGACTTCTCAGCCGCTCAACAATACGTATATGATATTAATCAAAAGTTTTCACTATCTAATATAATAAGGAGTGCAGTTGTGGCAGCAACTGCACATCTTTAATGGTTGCACTTCTGCCAAAGCAATTGCATTCGGGGTTAATATAAAATTTTAGATATCTCTCGTGTATATATTATATATACCCGCGATGTAATTCTTTATAACTATATGTTAAGAAAAATTAATACTTTAGGATTATTTTTTTATTCCTTTTAAACGCTCTCGAGAATTAGTACAGGATTATTAAGGTTTTGCCTGAGTTATACTGCAGGGTTAATGAAAAATAATCCTGTCAGTTTAGCTTACGCTGCTCTTCCAGACGCAAAAAATCACACATACCTTCAAGACGCTTGTCCTCCATTGCGTCTATCAGCTCTTTTATATCTTTTATTTTGTTTAGCGCAAAACTTGTTTCCGCGACCAGAACACAATCGTTGCACAGCCTGTAATCACCGTACTGGATTGAACCTGCAAGACATTTATATTCACCGCAGCAATCACAGTCGAAAAATTCGTTTACGACATCTGGATTTTCTTCTATATCATCAAGCCGCATCTGCTCTGCAACCTGCTGCATTTCTTCTATTATTTTTTGCTCATCCGGCATTTTTAATCCTTTCCTGTATTACGCTGTAGTTCTGCTGGCTTAATGTTATTATTTTATTAAGCTGTTCATTTCACTGACAGCTTCGCCTAGTCCTGTAAAAATTGCACGCGAAATTATGCTGTGCCCTATATTAAGTTCAACAAGTCCGGGAATTTCGTGCATTCTTTTTACGTTCGTGTAATTCAAACCGTGTCCTGCATTAACTTTTAACCCGAGACTCTGCGCAAGGGCAGCTGAATTTTTAAGGTTCATAAATTCTCTTTCTTCATTTTCGGTTCCGAAAGCCTCCGAATAGGTGCCTGTGTGCATTTCTATAAACTGAGCGCCGGTTTTGGCTGAAGCTCTTACCTGAGTTTCCTCCGGATCTATAAAAAGACTTACTATAATGCCTGCCTCAAGAAGCGGTTTTATAAATTCCGTAACCCGTTCAAGCTGTCCTGCCACATCAAGCCCGCCTTCTGTTGTAATTTCCTGACGCTTTTCAGGAACAAGACAGATAGAATAAGGTTTTATTTCAAGCGCAATTTTCTGAATATCTTCTGCCATGGCCATCTCAAGGTTAAGACGGGTGCTCAGGGTTCTCATAAGAGTATAAACATCCTCATCTTTTATGTGTCGTCTGTCCTCTCTTAAGTGCGTTGTAATTGAAGCCGCACCGTTTTCTTCCGCAATCCTTGCCGCTTCAATCACGGACGGCTCCACTCCGCCTCTTGCATTTCTCACTGTTGCGACATGATCTATATTTACACCTAAAAGCATCTTATACCTCTTTCTCTGTATTTCGGGACTAATGATATTTTGAAACAACGGCAGCGCCTTGTCAATGAAAAATAAGTTTCTGTCGAAAATTTAGTATTTTTGTGTTATGATTTCCTGCGTACAAAGAGAGTTTAAAAAATCAAAGGGGAAATATGTCGATAATTTTAATGATACTTCTTTTAAGCATTCTGATACTTGTTCATGAAGCAGGACACTTTCTTGCCGCAAAAATGTTTAAGATGAAGGTTTCAAAATTCGGTTTTGGTTTGCCGATAGGGCCGACGCTGTGGGAGAAGAAAATAGGAGATGTAACAGTTCTTGTCCATGCTTTTCTTCTCGGCGGATATGTAGCATTTCCGGATGATGAAAAAGACGAAGTTTTGCCGGCTGATTCACCCGACAGATTTTTAAACAGGCCTGTTTATCAGAGGCTGATTGTTGTGTCAGCAGGTGTTATTTCGAATGTTATTTGCGCATTTGTGCTTGTATTTTTAACGGCAGCACTGTGGGGACAGCTTCCGAGCGGGCAATACACGCTTACGGTTAAAAACATAATTGCCGAAAAATCCGAAGCTATCTGGGAATCAGGACTTCAAAGCGGTGACAGAGTTTTAGAGATTAACGGATCTGAAATTAATACACCTTACGGACTTGTAGCCTTTGCAAAATTAAGTGCGAAATTCGACGGAAAAGCTGACGGAACTTACATTGGTGAAAACCTTGAAAAATTAAAGAAACTTAACCCGGCATTTAAAGAAGATGAAATAATTCCTGAAGATGTCATGGTTCAGCTTCCTTCAGCCGGAACAGAAGGGCAGATAACTTTAACCCGCGACCAGATAATAGGTTTTGAAAAATATAACGACAACCAGTTACCACTAAATGACGCACAGAAAAAACTGCGTGACGAAATTCAAGGCAAAAAATATTTTCTCTCCGACGGAACAATTACACTAAATGACGTTTCATACGCAATTTCAGACAATGTACATCCGATAAATATTACGGTTGAACGGAACGGGGAAAGAGTAAAACTTGCACCGGTTTATGCGAATAAAGAAGGGCTTATCGGTATTGAATACTGCGCGAACGAAATAATAATCCCGACAAAAGATATTAAATCAATTATTACGGGGAGCAGCCGATATCTTTACGACAACACTTATATGCTTCTTTACGGATTGAAACAGATATTTACGGGCAAAGTTCCGCTTAACGATTTGCACGGAGTCATTGTAATCACCAAAATCGGCGGCGATAAAATTCAGAATGAAGGAATTTTCCCGGGTATTCTTCTTGCCGCACTAATCTCACTGGATCTTGCAATTGTGAACTTTCTGCCGATACCAGCTCTTGACGGCGGGCATGTTCTGTTTCTGATTATTGAAAAACTAAGAGGCAGACCGCTTGAGGAAGAAGTTATTGAAAAAATCGGCACTGCAGGATTTTTATTCCTGATTGCGCTGATGGTTTTTGTAATATTCAATGACATTTACGCACTGATTACGCACAAGATATAATGGATGACAGCAAAGTCAATGCAACCCTCTTCCCTCAAGGGAGAGGGGATTGTTTTGCAGCAAACCTTTCAACCATTCAACTCCCTTCACCCTTCACCCTTCACCCTTCACTTAACAAACCCCTCACCCGACACTTCGTGTCACCCTCTCCCACAAGGGGAGAGGGGATTTATTTTACGTAAAGAACTTATCGTCCTAACGTCTTAACGTCTTTTATCCAGAAATCTCTTAGTGCCTTAGCGCCCCAGCGCCTTAGTATCTTTTTCTAAACAAACCGTTCAACCTTTCAACCCTTCACCCTTTCAACCCTCCTCACCCTTCACTCCTCACTTTGATAAGAACTTATCGCCTTGCAGTCTTATCTCCTTTCAAAACGTAACCTCTTAGTGCCCTAGCATCCTAGTGCCTTAGTATCTTTTCAATAGCAAACCTTTCACCCGTTCAACTTTTCACCCATTCAACCCTCTTCACTCCTCACTCTTCACGTTATTACCGCCATGCCTTTTGACTTTTCTGCAAAAAACCTTAAATAAAAAATTAAGATATCATCCGAAAGTATGATAACAACAAGAGTAATTCAGGTTATAGTTAAATTGACGCACTATCACTATAGAGCGTAAATGAGATTAGTGAGGTATTGTAAAACCGGTATGGGGTTGAATTTTAACAGCATTAACCATCGCCCTTATATAGCAAGAGACGGCAGAACATTAGTTAAGAAAAAACAGGATGAGGATGCCGCTAAAACCCTGACGCAGGCAGAACAGGAAGAACGTGCCGGATCTGAAGCAAGAAGCAGGGGTTTGCAATATACTCAAGAAATATCAAACGGAATTACACCGGCACAATCGCAGCGTGCCCAGCAGCTTTACAGACAGTATGCCGGAAGCGCAGGTGCACTCGGCAATTCGCACGCAGCAGCCCGCAGCACTGTTGATACTCCAACTCAGGATTACAGCGGGCGCTCTGCCAGCATAAATATTGCACAAATTATAAAAGATTTTAAAAACACTTCAATTGCAATCGGAACACCTGAAGATTTAAGCAGTGAAGTCAACAACCGAATAAGTCTGATTCAGGCTGAACTTGCGCAGGAGAATCCTGACATTAACCTTGTAAAATCAGACCTTATGAATGCTTCCAGAAAACTTGACCGCTACATTTCGGCAACACTTAACAAAGAATCCAAAGTTGTTGAAAACTGGATGGCAGCACTGTTTTTACAGGATATTGACTTCAAATACAATGAAAACAATATAAACCCGCAGTTCCTCGTAAAATTTCCCGAAGGTTCAACCGAAAAAATTCAGAAGGCAGAACAGGCTCCAATGCCTGAAAATGTAACGGAAATGGAAGTTTCAAGCGGGGTAATTGAACAGGCGGAACCGGAAACAAATCAGGCACAGTCTACAGTTTACATTCCGCAGGATAAAGAATTAAAATCACTGTTTTTACAGTCCAAAAAGCTTGCCTACGCAAAAGAACCGGAAAAAGCAATTGCAAGTTTTAAAAAAGCGTTAGAAAGAGCAGAAGATTTAGGCGACACGGAAACCGGTGCCAAAATATATTACGAAGTCGGTAAGATTTATGATGACCATAATTTTTACCCTCAGGCTCTGAAGAGTTATCACAAATCTCTTGAAAACACCACCGACAACAATGTAAAAACAAAAGCGCATTATTTAATGGGACGGATTTACGATGATGTCAACCAGATTAAACCGGCGCTTGATCACTATTATTGTTCGGTAGCATGGGGCGGTGAAAGTGAAAATCTTGCGGCACAATCAACTTCACTTACAAGAATGGGCAATATTTATACAGATATGTATGAACAGGATGCGCTGGATTATTTGACAGCCGCAGACGAACTTGCTGCCGAAACCGACAACTCAAAAGTTAAAGGTTATGTATCTTCAAGTCTTGCAAAAGCCTACGACAAATTCGGAGAGCCTCAGGAAGCGTTAAAATCATACTCAAAAGCTGTTAAGCATTACGCAGATGCCGATTCACCGGATAAAGTCGCGCAAAATTACCTGAATGCCGCAGAAGTTATGCTTGATTACAACTGCGAAAACAAAGCCAGAGGGCTTCTTCAAAAGGCAAAAACCTACGCTGACAAGACCGGTGACCAAGACCTTATTAATCAAATAAAAGAAAAACTTTCAAGTCTTTCGGAAAGTTATCAGCCGGCTCCGCCTTCAAAACAGCAGCCGTGGGCATATCATATAACAGGCAGCGGGGAAGAAGATTATATACCGGTAATTGCTGCATAACCGCCTTAGATAAGGTGAGAAGTTCTTATCTGAGTGAAGAGTGAAGGGTGAGTGGAGTTGAAGGGTTGAAAAGTTTGTTTCGGGATAAAAGGCGATAAGGCGATACCCTGCGCCGTAGCTTTTTGTTGGATTGGTTAATTTCTAACGACTGTTGCTGTTCTGTCACCCACTCCCGAAATTGTAAGTTCGCATTTGCTCACTAACAAATTCTACCCTCTCCCGCAAGGGGCGAGGGGAAATATTTAACGTAACGGACTTAACGCCTTATCGCCTTATCGCCTTTATTCCGAAACCTCCTAGCGCCATAGTGCCTTAACGCCTTAGTATCTTTTTCAGAAACAAACCCTTCACCCGTTCAACTTTTCAACCATTCAACTTCCATCACCCCTCCCCTTCCGACCATACATACTTTAGTCGCAACTTTCCCATACTAAAGTATGAATTTTTGTAAAATTTGTTAAAGTTTTTCAAGTTTGTGCCGTCAAATATACAAAAGGTAGTAAAGTAGAAGGCATGAGCTTAAATGAAAAAAAATGAAAATAAAAACGGTGTTTCACTTTTCAGTCAGTCGGAATTTCTGATTGACAATGACCCCATGGAAGAAATTTTTGCGCTGAACCTCGGCGATTTTCTCTCCGAACATTTGATATCCAAGGATCTTGCGGAAAAAATCGGAGAACACTCAAAAGATAAGAAAACCGGACTCAAAAACCAGCTGTCCGAACTTATTTCAATTTATTCACTCAAAAACACTCTTTGTGTGCTCAATTTTGAAACACAAAAGGATTTTACAATAATAACGTCAATCGCAAAGTCTATTGCGCAAATGGTAGATACAAAAATCTGCAACATTTACCTTGCCAAAGAATTTGCCAAAGGACTTGCCGGAAGCGACATGCAGCTTGTGCTTGCAGGTTCGTCGGCGGAGCTTCAAATTCCGGGATACAACGTTGACAGCGACAGCGTTGTTGCAAGAACTTACCTCGCAAAAGACACCACAAAATGCGAAAATGCTATCGGACTCTCTATCCACAGCACTTCTCAGAACATCGGTGTTATTGAACTTAAAACCGGAACTTTGCAGGAAGAATTTATTGAACTTGTGGAAAGCATTGCAACCCTTTTTGCAACTTCAATGACCCTGCAGAGCATGATTGACGAAACCCACAGGCTGATTGAGGATGAAAATTCCGAAACCACAGACCTTCAGCACATGAGAGCCGAACTAACCTCTCTCATCGGCGACCTGTGCGATTACCAGCAGGCTTTTGTCCAGAATCTTGCAAACGCCGTCGACACAAAAGGCGGTTACAAAGTTTCCCACTCCAAAAACACTGCAAACCTTGCAAGAAAAATCTGCAAACAGCTTGGCTTGAACGAAAAAACAACGGACTTAATCTATTATGCGGGACTTTTGCAGAACATCGGCAAAATCACGCTGCCCGAAAGCATTTTTGCAACAAACGGCAAGCTTTCGGACGAAGATTTCCAAAAAATCCAGAATCACGCAAACGTCGGTGTCAATCTTTTGATGAATATAAACTTCCTCTCGGAAGTTGTTCCCTACATCACATACCAGAAAGAACGCGTAGACGGCTCCGGCACTCCGGAAGGATTGAAAGGCCAGTCAATCCCGTTCGGCTCAAGGATTATTGCAGTAGCCGATGCGTATTCCGCAATGACTTCGGACAGACCGTACAGAAAAGCCATGCCGGTCGAAAAAGCGCTTTCTATAATGAAAGACGAAGCCGGCACAAAATGGGATGTTGATGTTGTAAATGCGCTTGCTGAAGTTGCCGGAGAAAACTAAATGCTTGCGGCTCATCAAATCGGAGCCTGCATTGCCATAATCTTAACCGGCGGGGTTCTGATTTACAGAACGATTAAAAAATTCGGTGAATTGCAGACTTACATGAAAGACGATCCTGTATTTGGAGCTTCTTCATTCAAATTCTGCGGACAGGAATTTAATTACGCAGACATCGAAGGAATACAGGTTAAAAAAGACACATCAAACGTAAGCTTAGAAACAAGATTTTACGCAGGCGGGGCATGCTCGCGGCTAAATTACGACAAAATAATCATAAATTTCAAAAATGGCAAAACCCTTCAAATTCCGACAATCAGAAGGAAAACGCTGAACAAATATCTTAAAGAACTTGTAAAACACACTTCCACCGGCATAAATCCCGACGACTACAAAGAGCCTTTTGCAACAGGCTATGAGATTTTAATTCTGATAATAGTAATCATCTGGATAATTACGGGTTTTCTGAAATAAAAGATTTTTTAGGCAAGCTATCCGCAAATTTCACGGATATTCTAAAAAGCATGTCATTCTGAGGGCGTGAAACGACCGAAGAATCCCGTGGGTTTTA
>CALUPM010000044.1 GCA_944322665.1 Candidatus Gastranaerophilales bacterium
GAGGGCTTTAGCCCGAAGAATCTCATTTATTTAGATACTTCGCTAACGCTCAGTATGACGTAGTTTTGAAAATTTTTAGCGGAATTTGCTATATAAATCCCTAAGTAAAAATTATCAGGAGAAAGTTTTATGAAGAAATCAACCGTTAAATATCCGTATCTTACAAGAGAAGTTGAGATTTACGAGCGCGAAAACGGACACAAGATTGTCCTTGCGCATAAAGAAGGCGAACTTGTCAACATAAGTTCGTGGGTAAAGACAGGCTCTATCAATGAAGATGACAGGATTAACGGGATTTCACATTTTCTTGAACATTTGATGTTCAAAGGAACACACAAACACAAAGCCGGCGAATTTGACAAAATTCTTGAAGCTAAAGGCGCTATCGTAAACGCAGCCACCTGGAAAGATTATACCTTCTATTACGTAACCCTTCCGAAAGGCGAGAATGGCGAAAATCTTAATCTTGCACTTGAACTCCATGCCGATATGATGCTTGATCCGGTTTTGCCCGAGGAAGAAATAGGGCCTGCGTTTGATGTAAATTCAACAGAAGTTAAACAAAAACGTGAACGCCACGTTGTTATAGAAGAAATCAGAATGCGCAAAGATCAGCCGTGGACAAAGGTTTACAACACCTGCAACTACAACATGTACACCGTTCACCCCTACAAACGCGACGTTATCGGAACACCGGAAATCATTTCACAGGTTACGCGCGATGACATTATGAACTATTACCGGACTTTCTATTCACCCGAGAATATCACAACAATTGTTGTCGGAGATTTTGACAGCGAAGAAATTTTGAAAAAAGTTGAAAAAGAATTTGATTTTAAAGGCCGCCCGAATGCCCCGAAACATACAAACCCGATGGACACTCCGGTTCAGGAAACAAAATATTTTGAGGAAAAAGCTCACGTTAATACCTCTTATGCGATTTTCGGCTGGCTCGGCCCTAAAGCATGCGACATTAAAGCTTCAATAGAACTTGATTTGATAAGCATAATTCTCGGTGACAGCACAAGTTCCAGAATGTATCAGAACTTAATCGAAAAAAGAACGGATGCGCTTTTTAATATGGTAAGTTCAGAACACTACCAGTTCAAAGACGGCGACAACTTCTTTATTCAGGCAAACTTCAAACCCGAAGGCAAAGAACAGGCGCTTGAACTTATAAAAGAAGAACTTAAAAATCTTACAGAAAAAAGAATTACCGAAAAAGAACTTGAAAAAGCCAAAAAGAGAATTAAAACGCGTTTTGCCTATTCTGCGGAAACCGTTTCTGAAATCGGCGAAACAATCGGGTATTATATGACAGTCTGTGAGGATTTAAAGCTTGTGGAACAGTATCTTGCAGACCTTGACAGCGTAACGATTGACGATTTGAACGAAACTATCAAAAAATATCTCGACATAAAAAACTGTGTTATTTCTGTTTTAGTACCGGAACAACAGGTTTAGCCATCTCCTCATCCATAAAATCAACCAGATTGTTGCATTTTTTGAGAACTAATTCCGAAAAATCCTGCAGATAATAAAATTCGTCTTGCTGCAGGATAACTGATGTAAGAATTTTTATATAATTCTTTATCTCGATAACTTTTTCATGAGTTTCTTCTATAAAAATGAAAGCTTCACTAAATTCTTTTTCCGCCATAAGCAAACCTATATTTTAATATGTATAATACTAATATTAGTATTATACATATTTGATTAAACAAAGTCAACCTGCGATAATTAAAAATATGAAAAATCAAAGACTAAAATATCTTGCACTCAACATAAAAACAGCAAGAATAAGAAAAGAACTGACACAGCAGGATTTGGCTTTTGCAATAAATGTCAGCCAGCATTCCATTAGCCAGATAGAACAATACAGGCAATCCCCGTCAGCCCTAATGGTTTATGACATTGCGAATGCCTTAGGCGTTTCTGTCGAAGAGCTGTTCAAGGATGTTCCTAAAATAGAATTAGAGTAAAATTTATGTCATTCTGAGCCTGATGAGAGGATTCTTCGGACAAAGCCCTCAGAGTGACAGACAAGGCTAAGAATCTCATCGAAAATCTGACAATATGACCTTATTAACAGAAAAAGAAAATATAGAACTTGATAAAATTAAAGAAAAGTGTCTTCACTGTCAGAAGTGCCCGCTTTCTAAAACCCGCACAAACGTTGTGTTTTCCGGAGGGATTCCAAATCACAAAATGATGCTGATAGGCGAAGCTCCGGGATTTTATGAAGACAAGCAGGGCGAACCTTTTGTCGGAAAAGCAGGTCAGCTTCTTGATAAAATTCTGGCCTCAGTCGGGTTTTCAAGAAAAGAACACCTTTACATCTGCAATACCCTCAAATGCCGGCCTCCCGAAAACCGCGACCCGCTGCCCGAAGAAGAAACTGCCTGCAGGGAATACTTAGACGCACAGATTGAAATCCTAAAGCCTAAAATTATTCTGCTCTGCGGAAGAATTGCGGCTCATGCAATGCTCGGCACAAATCAGGGGATTACAAAAATCCGCGGCAGATGGTTTGAAGGCCCGAATTTCTCAAAAATGATGCCGATTTATCATCCGTCATATCTTTTAAGAAATGATTCCAGAGAAAAAGGCAGCCCTAAATGGCAGATGTGGCAGGACATTCAGGAAATCCGAAAAGTCTATGACAGGATGGATTAAACCATTTCGCCTTTTTCCAGAACAAAATCTATAAGATAAGGCGAATTTTCTTCAATTGCACGCTTTATTGCAGGTTCAATTTCTGAATAACTATCAACTCTTTCAGCTTTTACACCGAAACTTTCAGCAAGCTTCACAAAATCAGGATTGCAAAGCGCAACTTCAGTGTGCCGTCCTTCAAACTTTTCGTCCTGAAGCTGCCGCACAAGCCCGAGTTCTCCGTTGTTCATCACAAAAATCTTCACCGGAATGCCGTAACGCTTGCAGACTGCAAGTTCTGCAGGACACATCTGGAAAGACCCGTCGCCCGTAAAAAGTATAACCGGCTTTTTTGCAAGCGCAACAGACGCCCCGATTGCCGCGCCAAATCCGAACCCCATTGCGCCAAGCCCGCCCGACGTCAAGAGCTGCCCCGCAAATTCAAACCCGTAATTTCTAACAAGCGAAACCTGATGCTGTCCGACATCAGTTGCAATGACAAAGCCTTTTGCCGCAGAATTAAGAACCTGCGCAACCGATTTTGAAGAAACGATTTCCGCATAATCCTCCCGCAAAAGCTTGAAATTCTCTGCGCATTCGTAATTGCAATCTTCCGTCCCTGTTTCAGTATATTTGCGGCACAATGCAGCCAGAAACATCTTTATATCCGCATTCACCGCCAGATCCGCCGAAAGATTTCGTATAAGCTCTTTTGAATTTAAATCTACCTGAATAATTGTTTTTGTATTTAGCTGTTCAAGGTCTGACGCAGAAATCACCCTGTCATTAAACCTTGCACCCAGCACAACAATAGCATCCGCACTTTTTAATAATCTGTTTGCACTTTTGTTTCCGTAAACTCCTATCATGCCGGCATTCAAAGGATTAGACGCCGGAAACGCACCAAGCCCCATCATTGTGGTTACTACCGGAATTTTTAAAAGACGGACAGCTTCTTCAAGTTCCGCAGAAGCTTTTGAATGCACAACTCCCCCTCCGCAAATAATTACCGGCGACTTTGCATTTTTCAAGATTTCGACCGCTCTTGATACATCAAAATCAGAAACCGTTTCAACCTTGTCCGGCGGAAGCACAAGATCTTTATACTCTGTTTTCTGCGCGAAAATATCCGATGGAACATCAATTACAACAGGCCCTTTCTTCCCGCTCATTGCGACCAGATACGCCTGCAAAAGCGTACTTTCCAATTCCTCCGCATCCGATATTTTAAAAACATACTTTACGCACGATTTAACAATTTCCGGAAAATTAATCTCCTGAAAAGCGTCTTTTCCGGCTAAATCAGAACTTATATCTCCGGCTATCAGCACTAGAGGGAAACCGTCAAGATACGCGTTAGAAAGTGCAGTCACTGTATTCAGCGCTCCCGGGCCTGCTGTCACAATTGCAGCAGCGCAATTTCCGCTCACCCTTGCGTAACCTTCCGCAGCATGCACCGCACTCTGCTCGCTCTGCATTAAATAATGATTAATTTCATTTTGCAGTGCCAGCTCATCGTAAACATCAAGCACAGTGTTCCCAGGATATCCGAACATTGCGTTAATTTTAAGCTTTTGAAGCGTTCTTACAAGAATTCTGGAAACTGTTAATATTTTATTATCTGTTGTTTGCATATTTAAACTCCACCTGATGATTTTAGCACACTTTTGTTTAAATTTCCATAAAAAAAAGCCGGATTGAATACCGGCTGATATTCTTTAACAATTTATTTTTAGTCAAATGTGAAAAGTTCTTTCCAGAGTTTTTTCTTATGCTCAACCTGTTTTTTGCGTTCAGCCTGTCTTTGTTCAGCTTTTTTCTTTGCTTCTGCCTGTTTCTTTTGCTGCTTTCTGATTTTTTCCTGACGTTTTTTCTCTCTTTCGGCGGCTTTTTGTGAAGCTTCTTTTTCTTTACGGGTTATTTTTGAAGTTTTGCTGTTAATCCAGTCAGAAATCGGTGTGTCTGACGCATAAACCGCTGTTGAACTTAACATGATTACCGCAAGTAATGCAACAATTCCTTTTTTCATTTTTCCTTCCTTTCTTCCTACTCGGAAATTAACTCGTTAAACAACTTTTTCTTCTTTTCTATTTTCTGCTGTCTTGCTTTAGAAGCTTCCTGACCCTGTTGTTTTGCATTTTCTACAGCATTGTCTATCGCTTCCAATTTATTATAAAACTCCTGCTTTTGAGCCTCCTGCTGCTCCTGAAAAGCTTCTATCTGTTTTGCTCTTTCGGCTTCTCGAGCTTCCTGTTGTTTTTGAAGTTCTTCAAGTTTGTTTTCTATTGCTTCGTTTCTTTCCTGTTGTTTTTCTTCTATTGCTTTCTGGTTTTCTTCTAATTTTTGCTTGATTGCTTCTGCACGATCTTCTTTTTGTTTTTGAAGTTCTTCAAGTTTATTTTCTATTGCTTCGTTTCTTTCCTGACGTTTTTCTTCTATTGTCTGCTGGTTTTCTTCTATTTTCTGCTTAATAGCTTCAGCCTGCTCTTCTCTCTGCTGTTCAAGTTCATTAAGTTTGTTTTCTATTGCTTCGTTTTGTTCCTGACGTTTTTCTTCTATTGCCTGCTGGTTTTCTTCTATTTTCTGCTTGATAGCTTCTGTCTGCTCTTCTCTTTGCTGCTCAAGTGCATCTAGTTTGTTTTCTATTGCTTCGTTTCTTTCCTGACGCTGAAGTTCCATTTTTTCCTGAGCTTCGTCCATCTGTTCATTAAGCTTTTGTTCTGTTTCGGTTATTCTTTTTGTATGCTGCTCAAGCAGCTGATCCATATAATCATCATTTTCGTCAGCCCAGACACCTGTCGAGGCTCCTAAAACTAAAACCATTGACAGAATTAAAAGTTTTTTCATACACACAATCTCCTTTCTCTATTTCATCATTATACTAAACGGACTCATATTTAGCAATAATTTTTTCAATCCCTGATTTTGCCGTATTAAAAATGGTCATCAGCATATATTCAGGATAAGGGTCGCCCTCGGCTGTTGTTTGAAATTCTATAATTTTTCCGCTTTTTGTAAGAACGACATTGGCGTCAACCTGCGCATGAGAATCTTCTTCATACTCTAAATCAAGCAGAACTTCGCCTTTTACAATTCCTGCAGAAATCGCGGCAACGGGTTCTATAATCGGATTTTCTTTTATTGTGCCATCTTTAAGAAGTTTTTCAACTGCATCCTTGAGCGCAAGGTATCCGCCGCAGATGCTGGCTGTTCTGGTGCCGCCGTCTGCCTGAATTACATCTGCATCTATTGTTATTGTTAAATCGGGTATTTTTGTTAAATCAAGACATGCTCTGAGGCTTCTGCCTATTAATCTTTGAATTTCCTGCGTGCGGCCTGAGATTTTCAATCTTTCTCTCGGGCATCTTGTGTTTGTGGAGGCCGGAAGAAGCGAATATTCTGCCGTCAGCCAGCCGCGCGGGTCATCTTTATCCATCCATTTTGGCTTGCCCTGCTCGACAGAGGCTGTCACAATTACTTTTGTGTCGCCGAATTCTGTCAGGACGCTTCCCAAAGCATGTTTTGTGTAATTTTTAGTAAATTTAATTTCTCTAAGTTCGTTGTTTTTTCTCGTACTTCTCATTGTATTTTCCTCACTCGTAATCCCACATATAAATTTGTCCGCAGTAACGGCAGACAGCATGTTCATTCATAAATCTTAAATCCGGAATAAATGTGTATCCGTCTACTGAAATTTCTATTTCGCCTTTGCCGTTGTATTTTTGCGCAAAACGTCTTTCGCCTTTGTAATCCGGCGAAAACATCAATTCAAATTTATCAATTGATTTACAATTTTTGCAAATAAACAATATTTATGCCTTTATCAATCTTTTTCTTTTGTGCGTTTAATTATTTCTGGATCAAGTTTTTTAGAATTTTTATGCGAAACTTTTGCGGGAAGTCCGTCTTTTTCGCTCAAAACTTTGTACCAGAGTGTCCAGACAATACTTCTCAAAGGCAGCGTAAAACCTACAACCAGAAAGAAAACTATCTGCTGGACAATTGATTTTGAAATATCCAGAGGGGTAATCTGGCTTCCGCCGCTCATCGCTAGAATTGAATTTATACTGTCAACAGGAATTGACGACGCCCACCCTTCAAGTATTCCGTAGAAAAAGTCAGAAATTTTCAGAGCATCAAATATTACTGAAACCCCGAGTTCCAAAAAGTAGTAAGTAACCGCAAACAGAACAACCATAACAGCAAGCGTTCTTGCAAAATTACCTTTTATAAGCATCAAACTTCTTTTAAAACATCCTGACGGAGAAACATCCTCCTCAAACGTAAACACCTGAAATATTAAAACAAAATAAACAAAAAATATCATACCGATTACCCAGAAAAACGGAATAACCGAAACTAACGAAAAAATACTGAACAAAAGCCATATTCCGATAAATTTTGCGGCTCTTTTTGTCACGACAGCATTATAAGCAGGAAAATCGTAAATTTTACCCGTTGTCATGCCGGCTTCTGTCATAGAATTCAGGGCGCCGTAGGCAACCAGATAATCCCAGAAGGCTTTCATCCAGAGGATAAGACCGGGAAGAGTAATCAGCATAAGAGATATCATAATTGTGCCAAAACTGTCTAATGCAGGAATTTCGCGTGTCAGATAGTCAAGATTTTTGCTGAACAGATAGCTCGTTGCAAACACCCAGAACAATCCAGCCATCTGCCCCAGAACCGGAAACAGCATATACAATGCAAATTGTTTAAAATGCACGCAATACAGCTTTACACCGTCGCCTAATACACCCCAGATGCTCCCGCTCAACTTATTTTTCGCCATATATTCTCCTTTGTTGTATAATAATTTTATTACAAATATATTTACAAAAACAATGATAAATTACAAAGATTTAATCAAAAATTTAACTGAACAAGATTTTAAAGATAAAAAAGCAAACCTTCATATCCACACAACATTCTCTGACGGAGAAGGGGATTTTGACAGACTCACGGAACAGGCTGAAGAACTCGGATACAAATACATTTCAATAACCGACCACAACACGATGGAAGGATATTCAAAATCCGAAAAAGCGGCTTCTTCAATACTTATTCCGGGTGTGGAGTTTGATGTCTGGTGCGGGTATGTATTTATGCATCTTTTAGCATACGGCGCAGACAAAGAGAATCCGGAACTTAAAAAGTTTTTTGCTTCAACTAAACGCGGCACGGAATGGGATATTGCAAGACTTTTTTCAACAAGAAACTTAAAAAAACTGATTGAGGCAATTCACTCTGCCGGAGGGATTGCAGTTCTGGCGCATCCTGCCTGCTGCTGGTGTTTGTCACCTGAAAGATTTATTAAAGAACTTGTAAATTCAGGGCTTGACGGGATTGAAATATACTATCCGTACCCGAAGCTCAGAGGAATTTTAAAATTTCATAATGAGGAAGTTTTCGCACGTCTTGCAGACAAATACAACCTCATAAAAACCGGCGGAACCGACTGTCACGGAAAAACTCTCTCTTAACTTTCCGTAACCAACGTCTGATTTACACAAATATCACAGGAATAATATTACTCTTTATTTGATACAGCCTGACTTTTCAGGTAACTGTCAATAAACATATCAATATCGCCGTCCATTACGGCATCAACATTCCCCGCCTCACAGCCCGTTCTGTGATCCTTAACCATTTTATAAGGATGAAACACATAAGAACGGATTTGCGAGCCGAAATTTATATCTACGTTTTCGCCTTTTAATTCAGCCAGTTTTTTCTCGTGCTCTGCCTGACGGATTGCAAGAAGCTTTGAGGCAAGTATCTGCATTGCGTTTTCTTTATTCTGAAGCTGTGAGCGCTCCTGCTGGCATTTTACGACTATTCCGGTCGGTTTATGCAAAATTCTGACGGCTGTTTCAACTTTATTAACGTTTTGACCGCCGGCACCGCCCGAGCGCATTGTGTCTATTTCTAAATCCTCCGGCGGAATCGTGATTGTCTTTTCAAAATCTTCTATTATCGGCGAAACTTCAACCGAGGCAAAACTCGTCTGACGTTTTCCGTTTGCATTAAAGGGAGAAATTCTGACTAATCTGTGGACGCCTTTTTCTGCCTTTGCATAACCGAAAGCATATCTGCCTGTGATTTTGATTGTCGCGGATTTTATTCCGGCTTCCTCTCCGTCAAGTTTGTCAAGAAGTTCGACCCTCCAGCCTCTGTTTTCTGCCCAGCGCATGTACATTCTCAAAAGCATACTTGCCCAATCCTGTGCATCGGTTCCGCCTGCTCCGGCATTTATTGTCAAAATTGCATCAGCATCATCGTATTCTCCGCTCAACATAAGACGGATTTCAAAACTGTCGATTTCCTTTTCTAGATTTTTAACACTCTCAAAACTCTCGCTCAAAAGTTCTAAATCCCCGACTTCAAGCGCAACCGCGGCATCATCAAAAGCTCTATGCCAGCGAGAAAGCCGATCAAGAGTTTCCTTAATCTCTTTTATTCTTGAACCGAGTTTTGAAACTTTTCCTTTGTCAGACCACACTTCTGGCTGCTGCATCTCTGCTTCCAGTGAAGTAAGTTCTTTCCCTAACCCCTCCGGGTCAAAGACACTCCTTTATTTTTTCGTAACGCGGTTTTAATGTTGATATTATTTGTTTTAATTCAGTTTCCATAAACCTTATACTATCACAAAAAACCTACTTTAAACAGAGTATGAAAAGAATATATAAAATTGATACAATAAAAAAGGTTATTTATTTAGCTTAAGCCTGAAAGGAGGGTTTTATGTCAGGCGGAATTATTGAAGGAATTAAGAAATGCTACAAAGGAAATAATGTTGCAACAAAACATATATTTCTGATTATTATTTCCATACTTATTTCTATTCCAAGTATTTTAACATCACTAAATACAAACGGAAAGGAAGCTGAAGCTTATAAATATATGTATTTGCAATATCCTTTGCTGGGAATTATTTCGATTTTAGGGTATATTTTACTTGCAATATACATGGTGCAGTTTCTGCGCAATACACTTAAATTTTGCTTCTGGAAAGAAAAACAGACAGATGAAGCCAAAATTAACGCTCTTCAGATTATGCCGGAAATTGACTCTAATCTTTTTAACCACATTGGTGAACTCATTCTCTTCTGGATTATCTGGGCAGTAATGCTCGGAGTAATTACTTTTATACTTGTACTTCTTTGCTTTATACCTCCGGTAATGTTTATAGCAATACCGGCTATTGTGATATTCTGGATTGCATTTTGTTTTTCAATGCCATATATCTTATGCGGTTTTGTTAAGGATTTTAATCTGGGCAAAAACTTAAACCCGCTGTTGATGTTTACTTATCTGCCGAAAATCTTTGTACCTGCTGTCATTTTAGACCTGAAATTTTTAGGACTTGCTATTCTTTCAGGCATAGCTGGCATAATATTAATCGTAATTGCTGCAATTATCTATGGAATAATCGCAGGTTTTGCAGGAATGTCCCTTCAAAATTTAGAGCAGCATTCAGTATTTTTAATACTTGTCAGCACTGTTTATATTTATGTTTCGACTATATTAAGCCTCGGGTATTACTACGCTGTCGTACATGTTTTCTTTGAAAATGTAGAAAAGCAAGCGCAACTTACGGATAACAGTAAAACTTTATAAAGGCTCTCCTTATAGCGGACAATAAATTTTAAACGGCTTCTTAAATTTAAGAAGCCGTTTTTGTAGTGGAATTTGAGTTAATAATTTTTATTCTGCCGTCATCTTTAATTTCAACCGGAGTTTTATCTTTTTTGAAGTGGTCTTTCACGCACCTTGTAAAGTCAAAATCATAAATTTTCTCTGCCCAGTCGATTTTATCCAGCATTGTCAGGTTGTCTTTGCCCATTGCGTAATAGTCATTGACGACAGTGCGGTAAATTTTATCTTCTCTGGGGTTGTCGATATCAATTTTAGTTTCTTTGCCGTCTTTGTCGACATAATATAAATCCGAAATATCACCGTTCTGGTCTATGTTGTATCTTAAACCCGACGTATGAAGAATTCCGGGTTTGTTATTCATATTTACAACGGATTTTGCGGTAGCCTTCAGAGCTTCCACAATTTCTTTTTCTGTATAAGGTATTATTGTAAGGTTATTTTTAAAAGGCGACATATCCTCAAGCACTCTGGTGTCAAGATTTCCGCCTTCAAAATATCCTCTTATGTTTGCTGCACTTAAAAGAGCGATATCCCCGCCGAGTTCTTTTCGCATACAGTCTACAATAAACTGCGCATGCGGGTTCGGGTCGATCAGGTCATTTTTAATAGGCGGCGGAGCCGATTTTACAACCCCTACAATTTCGGGTTTCCCGAGAATTTTTTCAAATACATATCTTAACGGTGCGTTGCGCTTAAACCCGCGGGTCGGGGTGACATTGTTCTGAACTTTTGTAATCACGCCGTTTTGGTCAAATTCGAGGTTCAAAACTCCGAAATACTTTCCGTCACGGCCAGCCTGAGTAATAATTACGGGATCTCCGGATTTGTTATAAAGAAGATTTTCGCCATCTTTGACGCCGAGAACAAGATTGTGCGAATGCCCGCCTAAAATTACATCAATTCCGTCTGTTTCCCGTGCAACTTTTCTGTCGTAACCGTAGCCGAGATGAGATAGAAGTATAATTTTATCAACTCCCTGCGCTTTCAGGTTATCAACTTCAGTTTGAATATCTTTTATTGTTTCATTTATATCGTGAATTTCATGTTCGTCAAAAAGCACGCTGTACTTGAGCCGCGAAATCAAATCCGTCGGTGATGTTCCTATCACACCGTATCTGTGGCCGTTTTTCTCCTGAATGTATGATTTATGAACCTTCTTAGACATAGGATATTCAGGTCTTATATCAATGTTGCAGGCAAGAAGATTAAATTTCATATCAGGAATTAATTTCCCGATACTTTTTGGCATGTCATACTCATGGTTTCCGACGGCAGAAGCCATTATGCCGAGTGCATTTTCACCTGCCACGGCAACCTGATTAACTTTTTCAATTTCTCCAAGCAGAATATCTCCTGACGAAAATTTTAGTTTGTCAGTCTGTGCGGACGGTTTAAAATTATCAAAAGCATTGGATGCTGTCATCGTCCTCTCTATATTTATTGATTTGCCGTGAAAATCGTTTATATAAAAAATACTTGTCCTTACGGGCGGCTCCGATTTTTCTTTATTTCGCTGCGGATCTGGAAGATGCGCCGGAGTGTTTAAATTCCTGTTGGTATAAATAACCGGCTTCTCCGGATTGTCCTTCCTCTGCGGCGGCCTTGTAAGGAGTGCACGCTGAATTAGATTTGTATTTGTCGAGTTTACGGGCATTATCATTTTTTTGTCCCGACAAATACAAAACTCCTGAATATTTTTTTTTGCTGTTTTTTATATCAATTTTTTACAAATCTTAAAAAGTTAAATTAAAACTTCATTGTCTGCACTTTCCAGTGCTTTTTAAGTTCTTCTATAAGCCCTTCTCCTTCACCGATAACCTCAAGAAGGATTATGCCGTTGTTAGCGCAGGCTTCTTTTTCCGCTGAATGCAGACCAACTCTTGTTCTGATGTCACAGCCGAATTTTGTTATTATTTTCTGAAATTCTATTGCTGACTCAATTCTGTTTTCAATATTCACCCCGATAATTGTCATGGTCATAATTTTTAAACTCCTTTCTCAATAGAATAAACTCTTTTAAAATTAAATAATACCCCGCAGATGGGGGTATTATTGATTAATTTCCGGCAAAAATAAGCCGGTTGATAACATTAACAACTACGGATTTTTCATTTACGAAAAATCAATGTTATCTGTGGCTTGAAGCTGTTTTTTCTTCAAATTATGCATCACTGCATCGACTAGTAACTCGTAAGATTTCATGTTTTCGATATTCGGAAACTCTTCTTTGAGTTGTTCTCTGACCATTGCTTCCAGCCTCATTTCGTCAGAATTTGATTTCAAATCGTCGATACCTGTTACCATTTTTATATACTCGGAGGACGATTTGTCTTTATTGTCACTGGCAAACATCAGCCATCTTAGTTTAGGCGAAATTTCATTTTTTAATGTTCTTACTATTTTGAGATTTTTAAGCCTGTTGAGCATGACGTTACCTCTACGTTTTATTTTTCTTTTACCTTATTGTACTATAATAAAATGCCCTGAAAAAAATAATTTACCTTTTTTGAAAGTTTCTTTACAAAACTTTATAATTTACTGAAATCGCAGATATAATCATACTTTTGCTTCAACTGATTAAGAAGTGCAAGCCTGTTTTGCTTAACTTTTTCATCTTTATCCATGACAAGAACATCATTGAAGAATTTTTCGACGGACGGATTGATAGCTTCAAGCTGCTTAATATATTCGCCGTAATCTTTGGCATTCACGGTTTCGATTTGTTCTAAAAGCATTGCTTCTGCCGGAAGATTAAAGAGTTCCTTTTTAACCTGCGAGTTTACAGGCTCTTTCAGAAGTCTTGCGACACGGTTTGCGCTCTCAACAAGTGCCGGTGAATTAAATTCAGCCATGACTTTCACTCTTTCCATATAATCCGCAAGATCTTTCAGCGGATTTTTATTTGAAGCGCATGCTTCCAGAACATTTTTGGAATACTTGTCGCTCAGAAATATAATCAACCTCTGGACAATAAAGTCGTTAATTTCTTCTGTAACTTTTCCGGAAACACGACCTGCGCAATCTCCGGCGGCTTTTTTAAACTTGTCTACAAAAGACCCGCCTTCAAACTGAACCGGGAGATTTAAAAGAGTTTCGTCGATTAATTTTGTCAAATCTATTTTCAAATTATTTGTAAGGATAGTTCTGATAATCCCGAGGGCTGCACGTCTGACGCCGAGCGGGTCTGATGAACCTGTAGGCTTTTTGCCTTCTGCAAATACTGCCGCGATAGTGTCGATTTTGTCGGCAATTCCGACAACCTGACCTTCTAAAGTTTTTGCAGTTTCGCCTTCTGCGTTAAGCGGGAAGTAGTGTTCTTTTATCCCTTCCGCAACAGACTCCAGCTCACCGGAAACTCTTGCATAATCCGCGCCGATATAGCCTTGAAGTTCCGTAAACTCAAACACTAGGTTAGTCGCTAAATCAGCTTTACAAAGAAGCGCCGTTCTTTCCACTGTTCTGGAATCTCTTATCCCTAACTGATTGCAGATTGTACGGGAGAGAGAAGCAAGCCTCTGCGCCTTATCGTACATACTGCCCATACCCTTCTGGAAAGTGATACCTTTAAGTTTTTCTACATAACTTTCAAGCGACTGTTTTGTGTCTTCGTTGAAGAAGAAAACAGCATCATCAAGACGGGCTTTAATAACTCTGACATTGCCGGCTTTAATATTTTCAAAATCATCGCCGAGATAATTTGTCATAGTAATAAACTTGTTAATAAGTTTGCCGTCTTTGTAGAGCGCGAAATACCTCTGATGAACGGCCATGACTGTTACGACGAGTTCTTCGGGAAGTTTCAGATATTCTTCTGAGAAGTCGCATACGGCCGGAACCGGATATTCCGTAATATACGTAACTTCTTCAAGCAAATCATCTGTGTAGTATGGTTCAGCATCGAATTTAGCGGCTTCTTCGTGCGCCTTGTCGATAATTCTCTGACGTCGTTCGTCCTGATCGACGATAACGCAGCAGTTGCGCATCAACTCAACATAATCATCCGGGCTTCCGATGATGACGGAAGATTGAGCGAACCTGTGACCGCGCGAAACATTGGAACTTTCTTTATCAATAATTTTAATTTTAACTTCGTCTTTGTCGAGCATGGAAACAATCCATCTAATCGGACGTGAGAATTTCTGCTCGTTGTCAGCCCATCTCATAAAATGAGAGCCTTGAAGCTTAAGGACAAGCGACGGAACATTCTGCTGTAAGAGTTCGACAACAGATTTACCCTTAACAAGGATTTTTGCATGTAGATAATCATCTTCGATATACAAATCTTCGGGCGAAACACCGTTTTTATTGGCAAACCCCAGACCGGCTTTTGAGAGATTACCGTTTTCATCGTAGGCAACTTTTTTTATCGGGCCTTTAACGATTTTAACTTCATCAGGGCTTGCAGCCTCAAGCCCGCCGACGATAACAGCAAGTCTTCTGGGGGTTGCGTAAACTTTGACGGATGAAAACCCGACTTTGTTGTCATTCAAAAAATCTTCAAAGAGTTTTTGCAGCTGATTAATAGCAGATGGTATAAACCTGTACGGTAATTCTTCAGTTCCGATTTCCAATAAATATTTACTCATATCTCGCTTTCCGGTTAATTTCACAAACGCCGCACGCGGCATAACATCAACAATATTATATCTGCTGAAAAATTAAAGTAAAGCGAGAAAACAATGGAGTTATATAGCAAATTCCACTAATATTATAAAAAGCACGTCATTCTGAGGGCTTTAGCCCGAAGAATCTCCTTAAAAATCCAATGGGATTCTTCGGTCGCTTCGCTCCCTCAGAAAGACATGGAAAATTTTTAGTCAATACCATTTACGGATATGATAGATGGAACAGAACCCAGAACCCCTCTCTTTTCGGAGAGGGGTTCCGGTTAGGTTTTACTTGTCATTGTTTGGGCAGGTTTGCCAGACAGATTGGCTTAAAAACTACGGGACATTGTACCATGTTTATATTGATACTTACTGTCTGAAAATTCTGTAAAACCAAACCTTGTTTGACCCCAGGCATCTCGAATTCCGCCTTGACCCGGATGACAAAGTGTTACGTAAAATGTCCAGCTTGACTCGCCTGCGTTCAAAGTAGCTGTCGCATACGTACCTGGAGTGTATGAATCAAAGGAACATGTCTTTGGCCGTTCCTGACATTGTCCACTATAACATGGAGGTTCATGACCTTCGGCGGTACCTTGTGCATCGTAGTTAATTTTTATTGGTGAAGCAAGAGGATATGTTGATTGTATTGTAATTTGCAAACCGTTTATACTACCACCTGAAAATTCTGCCGAAGTCATGCTCAGTGTGTTTTCTTTCAATGCAACAGGGCGTTCAAAAGATGCTTCTATATCAGAATCTGCAGTAGGATAGAACTCAGTATTAGCAGTTTCCGCACCTCCTCTGAATGTTCCGCTGCCATCGCGGATATCCCATTTTTTGAATACGTAACCCGATTTTGGAGTTGCAGATATTTGTAAAGAGCCTCCTTTATTAACCGTACCTTGTGTTGGAGATACGGTTCCGCCTTCTCTGGCTGATACTCGGACTGTATAGGTATCCGCAATATTACAAGTTTTGTCAAAACCGGATATATTTAAGATTTGAACTGAATTTGAACCAGTAATCTGTTTAGTTAGGTTTGAACAAGAATACTCATTGAAATTAAATAATATCCGGCATTCCAGCTGCTTTTTAACATTGTTAAAGGAAGGTCCTTCAACATAGTTATAGGTTCGACCGTCCATGCCTATATAAGACAAATAAAATTTAGCTTCGCTTGCGCAGTTTCCGCTTGTACTATAAGTATAGCCAGTAGAATTCGAGCAATTTCTTTGGAAATTTACAGTACACGATTGCGGAGTAGAAGAGCCGCAGATAAATTTGACATTTACGCCAAAAGTACCATTTGGTCTGACCGTCTGTGTAGCAGGTTGGAATCCGTCGCTTCTGGGGTTAGCACACATAGCGTTGATACCCGTTTCCGAACCGTTAAAGGAGTAAGTTCCCTCCGGAACTTTAACCTCTACGCTCTTTCCGTCTTCACCAAACAAGCTTGTAGTGTATTGTGCACCATTCGTACCTCTTATAGTTATCTTCTGGTAACCGGCCGATGATATCTCCGGATCCAGATCCAATATGAACCGCAATGTTCCATAGTTTGCAGGCTGGTCACCGATTGCAATCAACTTATAGTTTGCCTCTGGAGTTATTGATACAGAGCCGTTGCTGATAGTAAGAGCCTTTGATTTACCATCAGTCATTCTTACTGCCATAACCTGAACGGTAGACGACGAAACCTTTGTTGTAAATGCTTTTCCTTTTGGAACATTTATTTGGTCACCGTCTGAATAATTTGTAAAACTTCCACCGTTTGATACCTGGAAGGAGATGGTCACCTGCTCCTGCGGTTTTTTGAAGCTAACGTTGACGGTAAAACCGTTTTCAGGAAGGCGGGATGTACTTTTCGGATTGATAGTTATATCATCCGAACTGTCGGTTCTGCTGATTGTATAACTTCCGCCGCACATCAGATTGCTCCAGGTCGCTTTGAAACTGTTTGAACTATCCAGACGCGCTCTTTTTTCACCGCCGACGCCATTCAGTTTCAAATCAGCCCACTGGCT
>CALUPM010000045.1 GCA_944322665.1 Candidatus Gastranaerophilales bacterium
AATATTTCTGCCGGTTTTTGTTATTTATTTTCATTCCTTATATTGAATTTGCAAGTTCACCGCCGGCTTGCCTGCAAATTCTTCTCTCGCCGCCAGGCGGGAGCTTAGGCCCCGATTAATTCTTCAATCGGTTCGCCTTCAATCGTTACGATTGCTTTCTTGGATGAATCAGTTCTGCCGAATTTGTATCCAAGTCTTTTTGAGTGAGAAGGCATGTAAACCGTTCTTACTTTTTTAACTTTTCTTCCCGGAAAAGCTAATTCTACTGCCTGTGCAATTTCAATTTTGGTTGCATCTTTTACTACTTCAAAAGTGTACTGGCCAAATGATGTTGCACCTACTGATTTTTCCGTAATTAAAGGTTTTTTAATTACGCTGTATAATTTTTCCGTATTAGTTCTGTCTTTACTCATTGTTTGATTTCCTTTTCTTTTTTGGAGTGATATCTTTTCTGGTTTGTGATTAGCTTAATCTTTCAGTGATATCTTTTACAGCTGCCTCGGTCATTACGACAAAATCAGCTTCCAGTAAATCTTTTACATTTATATTTGAAGGTAATATCATTTTTACGCTCGGAATATTTCTTGCTGAAAGTTCAAGGAATTTATTTTCTGCGGCTTTTGTATCCGCGATTACAAGAACTTTTCCTGCTACGTTCAATGATTTCAATGCTGATACCATCAATTTTGTTTTAGGTTCGGTGATTGTAGAGAAATCTTTTACAACGATTAGTCTGTCCTGTCTTGCTGATAATGCAGATTTCAAAGCCAATTTTCTTGCTTTCTGGGGCATATTGAAGGCATAGCTTCTCGGTTTGGGGCCGAAGATTACGCCGCCGCCTGCAAACAACGGTGAACGAAGTGAACCTGCTCTTGCACGGCCTGTTCCTTTCTGTTTCCACGGTTTTTTGCCACCGCCCGAAACTTCAGCTCTTGTTTTTGCGCAGGCTGAACCCTGACGTGCGTTGTTTAACTGTCTTCTCAATGCTAAGTGCATTACGTGCAAATTTGGTTCTACACCGAATACTTCAGCGTTCAGGGTGATTTCGCCTAATTTTTCTCCGTTTGTATTTAAAATTTCTTTTGACATTTTGTTTTTCCTTTATATCTTATCTACTGCCTGTTACCTCTTTCGGATTTCTCCGTTTTATATGGCAACCCGGGATTTTTAAAACTTGTCTGTTTGTCGATTATTTTTGTTTTACCGCCTGTGCAATCAAAGATTGCTTCATTCACTTCGCTGCCGCTTCGCTCATAACGGCGGTATTGTTGTGTAAGACTTTGCCCGTATTGCTTACCGCAATCCGGCACCGGCCTCACACCGGCTTACGCCTTTTAATTCCACTTAGTTCTTGTCGGAACGATTGTTACCAATCTGCCTTCACAGCCCGGTACGGATCCTTTTATAAGTACAAGATTTTTTTCTGCATCAACTTTTACAAGTTTCAGCTTTGTTATTGTTACTCTTTCGTTACCCATATTGCCGGCCATTCTCTTGCCTTTGATAACACGGCTCGGAGTTGTACCTGCACCGATTGAACCGGGTTCTCTGTGGTTTTTGGAACCGTGTCCCATTGGGCCTCTGCCAAAGTTCCAGCGTTTTACGGTACCTTGAAATCCTTTTCCGATTGATTTTCCGGTTACGTCAACTTTTTCTACGTTGTCGAGTACCGAAAGTTCAATTTTATCACCTACTTTATAGTCAGAGGGATTATCTACTCTGAATTCCTGTAAGTGTCTGTAGTTTTCCAGATTATTCTTTTTAAAATGACCCAACTGAGCTTTTGTCAAGTGTTTTTCTTTTGCGGGAACTGTGCCTACCTGAATTGCGTTGTAACCGTCTGTTTCAACTGTTTTTACCTGAGTAACCACAATGTCGTCAACTTTGATTACAGTAACAGGAATTGCCAATCCATGTTCGTCAAAAATTTGTGTCATTCCTAACTTTTTGCCTATTACACCTAGTGTCATATTTTACCTTTCTAGCTTCGTCAGCATAATTGTGCCGGTTTTCCGGACTTTGTAAACGGTTTTGCCGTTTTCAAACAATCCTGCCGAGTCTGCATTTTCACTTGCGAGCGCTACTTGCTGCTTTGTACTTTACCAACGGGACTTTCACCCTCCGCGCCGTCATTTGCATTCAGGGCGGGCAGTAGATCACATTATATATGCATAATGCTTATTTAATTTTCAAAACTGCCGTTTTTAATTTTCGGCTTTCGGCTTTTCCTTTTCGGGGAATCGCACCGGCTGGATTATAATTTTACTTCTATATCTACACCTGCCGGCAAATCTAATCTACTTAACTCTTCAGTTGTCTGTTGAGTCGGTTCGTATATATCAATAATGCGTTTGTGTGTTCTGAGTTCAAAATGTTCGCGTGATTTTTTATCTACGTGGGGTGAACGCAAAACGCAATATATACGTCTTTTTGTCGGTAAAGGAATCGGGCCGGCAACTTTTGCGTCTGTTCTTTTTGCAGTTTCTACGATTTTGTCTGATGATACATCAATCAATTTGTGATCGTATGCTTTTAAACAAACTCTGATTCTTTGTCTTTTTGTGCTTGCCATTTTTATTCCTTTTCTTTTTTTGTTTTTACACCTTGAGGTTTCTATTACCGGCGAAAACCTCTGCGCCGTCTTTGTTTTGCCTGAGTCGCTATTTGTAAATAATTTCGGGTATCTGGTAAAAATTTACTATACTTCAAGCATATTGATAGTAGTATAAACATAAAACCCTGTCAACAATGATTTTGTCACTTTGTTTAGATTTGTAAAGTTTTTTCTTTTTTTTGATTTTTATTCCATTATAAAAACTTTATATTTATAGTGAAGTGATAAATGAAGGGCTTTTAAAATGACTGATATCAAAATTGATGCAAATTACAGAGGGCTTACTTACATTCTTGCTGACTATGCAAAATCTGTCAACGGCGGGAAAGATGTTAAAATGACAGCCAAACAATGGCAAAAAACAATGGAAATCGTAGCTCAGATTAACAGCAAAAGGTCTTCTGACAATGCTATTTATCAAGGCGGCTCCAATCTTTTCGGAGACATTAACGAAAATTTCGTTCTTACCAGCCAAACAATTACATTTACTCAGGATGAAATGGCGGCAATCCTTAAAGAAATGGGGGTTGACCGGAAACCTGCCAATATCGCAGATTCAAACACTCCGGAAGATAAGCCGATTAAAGGTTTATCAGTAGAAAAAAACTCCACTCCGCCTTCTCCTGAAAAATCAGAAGAGGACACCCAACAAACTCAAGACTCCGGTTTTGAAGAGGATTTTATCAACGGACTCACCGAAAAATTTGCAGGCAGAACTTTTTCTCCTGATTTAGGTCGTTCACCGGAAACTTTAACATTATTCAGCAGTATGTCTGAGCGTATAGAAAAAATGGCAAAAGCCCGTTCTGCAAAAATAGTTTCTGCGGCTTCCGATACCATTAATCTTGCGCCCCCGTTTGAAATTAAAACGCCAAAACCCGGAGATCTCGGCGGAGAAACAAAAACGATTTCTCATAAACTCCACACAAAGCTTATGAATTTAGCAGAGGAACTCCATTGTAATTATGAAGATTTAATTACTGTTATGAATTTTGAAAGCGGAATGAACCCGAAGGAGGGTGCCGGCAAAAAAAATAAAGCAGTCGGACTTATTCAGTTTACAAACAACGCAATAAAAGAATTAAATAAAAATTATTCGCTGAATCTAACCAAAGACAAAATCACGGCTATGAATGCTGAAGAACAAATTGATATTGTCGGAAAATATCTCAAGATGTGTATATCAAGAGCCTCAAGATTGAGAAACAAAACAAAACTTGATGCCGCTGATCTTTATAGCGTAATCATACTTCCCGGACGCGCAGGCAGTGATATTTTATGCAGAAAAGGCGAAAAGAATGCCAACGGAAAACTACTCAGATATTATGAATCCAATGCAGGCATTGACGTCGGAAAAGACGGAATCATTACACGCGCTGATGTGCTCGCAAAACTTGATGACTTCAGGGTTAATGTTAAAGTCGTTTAATTTGCAGAAATAAAAAAAAGCCGCAAACTGCGGCTTGCATTTTCTCTCTCTTTTCTCTGAAATAATTCAGAGGATTATTTTGATTTATCTTTTGAGTTGGTATTAGATTCTTTGTTTTCAGAGTCATCTTCTGATTCTGCGTCTGATTCTTCTATTTCTGCCGGCTCTTCTGAATTTTCTTCCGGTTTTTCCCCGGCTTGTTCGGAACTTTCTTCTTCTGAAGACTCCGTTTCAGCTTCTATTTCGTCCTCGTCTTTTGCTCTCAAAACCGGTATTGAAAGCATAAGTGCCATCTGATTGCCTTCCTGTTCAAAATTAAGTTCAAGAGCGTCTTTATCCATTTCAACGTATTTTGAAAGAAGTTCAATAAGTTCGCCGCGCATTTTTTCAAGAAGCTCCGGAGTAAGATTAGTTCTATCCTGCATCAAGACAACGCGAAGGCGGTTTACTGCAGTATCTTTTGCATTTTCTTCTTTTTCAGCCTGCCGGAAAAATCCGAAGACTTTGTTAAACAAATCCTGAAAAATATCCCGCATATTACTTCTCCTTTCCAATCAGACCGGAGAAGAATTTTTTAACTTTTGAAAATACTCCGTTATCTTCTTCAAGGTTCATAAAAGGAACATCTTCACCCATTATTCTTCTTGCGACATTGTTGTAAGCCTTGCCGGCAAGCGAGCTGTCGTCATTAACTATCGGGTCGCCTTTGTTTGTTGAAGTGATTATGCCGGTATCCTCGGGGATTATCCCTATCAAATCGGCTGAAAGTATTTCCACAACATCTTCAACGCTCATCATATCATTTGATTTGATAAGATTCGGGCGGACTCTGTTCAGAAGCAATTTATACGATTGAATTTCTTCTTTCGCCTCAAGAAGCCCTATAATTCTGTCGGCATCTCTTACTGCCGACATTTCGGGCGTTGTTACAACTATTGCTTCGCTTGCGCCTGCGATTGCGTTCTGAAATCCCTGTTCAATACCTGCAGGACAGTCAACAAGAATAAAGTCGTAATCTTTCTTTAATTCTTCACAGATAGTTTTAAGCTGTTCCTGCGTAATTGCGGATTTATCTCTCGTCTGCGCTGCTGCCAGAAGACATAAATTCGGATTCTTTTTATCTTTTACAAGCGCCTGTCTTAATTTGCAGCGTTCTTCTACAACATCCACAATTGTATATACAATTCTGTTTTCAAGACCGAGCAAAAGATCAAGGTTTCTCAATCCCAGATCCGTATCAATCAACACGACCTTTTTGCCTGCTCTTGCCAAAGCAGTTCCGATATTTGCACTGGTTGTTGTCTTGCCTACTCCGCCTTTGCCGGAAGTAATTACTATAACTCGACCGCTCATTATTTCTCCTTTTATAATTATTTAACTTTTAATTTTTTGACAGAAGCTTAAGAGGCTTCATGTAATTTATAAATGACAATATGTTTTCGGCTTACTCTTGCTTCTTCGGGGATAAAAGAATCTGTTTTTTGAACGTATGGAACATTCACGGTGTCCGGTCTGCGGGCAAAAATTTCACCTATTCTTAATTGAATTGCATTAAGTTTCAAGGCACGGATTCGTGAATAGTTGTTTCCGTCAGAACCTGCCTGTGCAATTCCGCCAAGAACTCCCCATACTGTAATATCACCTTTTGCAATAACTTCGGCGCCGGGGTTCACATCGCCTATTATAACTATATTTCCTTCGGATTTCAAACTCTGTCCCGAGCGTAAAGTCCGCTGAACGTATAATGTCGGAAGCTTTTCAGCCTCTTTCATTTGTTTTTTTATTTCCTGAATCGTGTATTCATCAACTTCAGACTCTTCCGGTTCAGCCGGAACTTCAGAACGAATTTCTTCTTTTATTTCTTCTTCTTCCGGATATCTTTCATCAAAATCGCCTTCACCGAAAATCTTGTCTAATGCGCTTTCCAACTCGGGATTAACTTCTGTTTCCGCAGTGCCGTCCTCGTTAAATTCCGGAGCTTCAACCGTATTTTCAAACTCCATTAAATCAACGCCGAGAGTTTTTGCGGAATTTTTAGTTTCGTCACTGACGGTTGATATAAAAGCAAGATTGCTGTCCATTGATTCAATCAAAGCTTTCACGCTGATAAGCTGGGACTGGTTAAGATTAACTTCGCCTAATTTAAGGCAGACATTTTTATCTTTTGCCTCGGGCAAATCTAAAATTCTGCTTAATTCGTAAATAATTTCAGAAGTTTTTTTTGCGTTGCTCAAGTCAACGATAAAACCGTTTTCAATATATCCCTTATCCATTCTTATCCTTCCGCTAATCCGGTTTGCCCTGTAAAATTCGGGTCGTGTACCGCGCAATAACTATTGTAATACAAAAACAGTTATTCATCCATGACAATACACGAAACAATTTTTATCTGCAACTTTTGGAGCAGAAATTGTAATATTTATTAAAAGTCGATAAAGTGAGGAGTGAAGTGTGAAGGGTGAAGAGGGTTGAAAAGTTGAACGGGTGAATGGTTGAATGGTTTGTTTTGGAATAAAAGACGTTAGGACGTTAAGACGAAAAGTTCTTATCAGAGTGAGGTCTGAAGGGTGAAGAGGGTTGAAAAGTTGAACGGGTGAATGGTTGAATGGTTTGTTTTGGAATAAAAGACGTTAGGACGTTAAGACGTTAAGACGAAAAGTTCTTATCAGAGTGAGGTCTGAAGGGTGAAGTGAGTTGAAGGGGTGAAAGGTTTGCTGCAAAACAATCCCCTCGCCCCTTGCGGGAGAGGGGAAATTTATTTTCCGTAACGAACCTTTCAACCATTCCACCGTTCAACCCTTCAACTCCCTTCACCCTTCACCCTTCACACCTCACTTTATCGTTCGCCTTAGCGCCTTAGTATCTTTTCAGTAACAAACCTTTCACCCGTTCAACCTTTCAACTCTCTTCACGCTTCACCCTTCACACCTCACTCTGATAAAAACTTATCGCCTTATCGCCTTGCAGTCTTATCGCCTTTCTCAACTCTCCTCACTCCTCACTTTACGCGAACGTATCAAGGTTCACACGCTTTCTTGCAAGGCGTGCGTTTAAATCAGATTTTGTAATATACCCGTCATCATTCATATCAAGCCCTTTATTGCTGTCATAATAATCTTCTCCGCGGCTTGTCAGGACATCTCTCTTTGCTCTTGCCGGAAGAAAAGTTAGGGCATACAAATCCGCTGCGGTAAGTTTGCGGCCTTTCGGCAGTTGGTTTTCGTGCATCCTGTAATACTTTTCTACAAGATCAAGCTGTTCTGTCGCACTCATATTCTCAATTTTTTCAATGGTTAGATTAAGCCCGTAACGTCTGTTTAACTCCGGAATTGCCGCGTTTTTTGTAAATTGAATTAAACCGGCAGCAGTTTTTTCTCCGCTGCTGTTTTTATGAGTTGCGGAAGGATTAAGGCTGGATTCGGAATTCATCAACGCAAGCAAATCTTCATAATCACAGTTGATATTCTGCGCAACCTGTTTAACTTTATTTAAAAATTCTTTATTCAGGTACCCCCTGTAAAAAGTTGAATAAATAGGTCTTGAATCAGGATAAACTGAAGATATAGCAGGTCTTCGGTTTACCGTTTGCGCAGGAATGCTGTTTTCATCAAAATCATACTTTGCTGTAATACTTTCAAATATGTTATTGCTGTCATTTGAATAATTGTTAAAACTGTATAAATTCCACCCGTTATTCAAACTATCAAAAGTTGAAGGTGCACTATACGGAACAGTTAAAGACGGGAAGCTGTAATTGTAAGAAGAGAACACTGAAGAATTCGAGGGCATCATCCAGCTTGTATCAAACAAAGCCGGCAAAATATTAAAAACAGGAAAAGGATTATAAAAAGAATACGAAACCACCGGTCTGAAACAGCCGAACAAACCGCCAAACCCCATTTTCGGCAAATAACAGTTATTAAATCCTATAAATGCGTATGTCATAATTTCCCCGTATTTCCCTATTTATATAAAGTATTTTCGATTTTATAAATTTACTTTCCGCGCGTGTTTGTAAAAAAATATTAATAAATAATATTAATTTATGTAAAAAAATATTTTTATTGTATGATTTTATTAAGGTAAAAATAATTATGTTCAATGAAACAAAGACACACGAGATTACTGTAGACGTTGTAATATTGACAATTAAGAACGGATCTTTGCAGGTATTGCTTGTAAAAAGACTGAACGAGCCTTTCAAAGACAAATGGGCAATCCCCGGAGGATATGTACGTTTATCCGAAAACCTTGATCAGGCAGCATTAAGAGTATTAAAAGAACGGACGAACGTTGACAACATTTATCTTGAACAGCTTTATACCTTCGGAGATCCTCTCAGACACCCTAATTCACGTGTTATTACCTGTGCATACTTTGCGCTTGTAAGGGCAGAGGATATTCAGATTGTTTCCACTCCGGAACTCGGCTGGCATAAAATTTCAGATCTGCCGCCGCTTGCTTTTGACCACAAAGAAATCATTGAATATTCGCTCAAACGCACACGCGAAAGATTGGAAATTTGTCCGGTTGCTTATCAGTTATTGAATGAAAAATTTACCCTTACGGAAATGCAGAAAGCTTATGAATTAATTATGGACAAAAAGCTTGACAAACGCAACTTCCGTAAAAAAGCGCTCTCGACAGACGGGCTTATAGAACTGGATGAGTACACAAAATCCTCCTCTAAAAGACCCGCAAGGCTTTATACTTTTGAGAATATCAAGCTGAATTCAAAACGCGCGCATTTTATTTCTAATAAAAAGGAGAAAAAATAAAAAATGGTTACTTTTATCTGGACAATCCAAATTATATCAGCACTGCTTTTGATAATATTAATCCTTCTTCACTCCCCGAAAGGCGACGGAATCGCGGGAATGGGCGGAGCATCACAGATATTTTCATCACAGAAAAGCGCCGAAAAAGGGCTTAACAAAGTGACCGGAATTGTTGCGGCAGTGTTTATTGTATGCACATTCCTTCTCGGATACGGAATTATTAAATAATTTTTGAAAAACTCCGGAGGGTCAGATTATGGATGAAATCTTTTCCCGCAACGAATTGTACTGGGGTAAAGATGCCGGAAAAATTTTAGCGTCAAAACACGCTGCGGTATTCGGACTCGGCGGGGTCGGAGGTTATTGCGCGGAAGCCCTTGCAAGAGCCGGAGTCGGGAGGCTTACAATTGTTGATTTTGATAAGGTTTCACCCTCCAACATAAACCGCCAGCTTGCGGCTTTGCATTCAACCTGCGGCAGAAAAAAAACAGATGTGACAGCAGAAAGATTAAAAGACATCAATCCTGATATTGAATTAATTGTCATTGATGATTTTTATACGGATGAGGAAGAAATTCTTGAAGGGGTAGATTTTGCGGCAGATGCAATCGACACTTTGCGCGCAAAAATATCGCTTCTTGAAGCCTGTTATAAAAGAAGAATTCCTGTAATAAGTTCAATGGGCGCGGGAAACAGGATTGCGCCGGAAGAATTGTACATCTCGGACATTTCGGAAATTGAAAACAAAAACGCACCTTTCGTTTCAAACTGCATTTATCAGTTGAAAAAACTCGGGATAGAAAAAGGGATTACTGTTGTCGCAAGCAGGGAAAGACCTTTTTCAAGAGAAAAAATCCAGAACAAGGAAACCGTCATAAAAAAATCAGGCGAAAAACTGGAATTTACCAAAATCACACCTGCCTCGACGCCTTTTGTCGCAAGCTGCGGGGGAATTTTTATGGCATCTTATATTGTTAGAAAATTTATTGAAGGAATAAAATAATGCTGAATATTTTAGTGACCGGAGCCACAAAAGGAATAGGGAGAAAAATTGCGGAAGAATTAAAACCCTGCGGAAACATTTTTGTTACGGGCAGAAACGAAGAGGTGCTAAAAAGCCTCGGAGCAAAAGATTACTGTATCTGCGACCTTGCCCGAAACCCTGAAATTGCGGGGGATTTTATTGAAAAAAACAATATTAATATTCTTGTAAATAATGCCGGCGAATACATTTACGGCGCAATTGAAAACGCAAAAATAGAAGATATTGAACGGATTCACAGGACAAATTTAATTGCGCCGGCGTATTTAATTTCTCGCGCGGTTCCTTATATGAAATCACAAAAATTCGGGCGTATAATTAACATCGGTTCAATCTCCGGCGTAATGGGAGAAGCAAACGCGGGCCTTTATTCCTCATCAAAAGCTGGGCTTCTGGGGCTGACCAAAGCTCTTGCGCTTGAACTTGCGCAATTTAACATAACTGTAAACACAATTAACCCCGGCTGGGTTGACACTAATCTCGGGAATGACTCCATTGAACAATCCGATTTTACAAAAGAAGAAATCCTTGATTGTATTCCGCAAAGAAGATTTGTGACGCCGGAGGAAATTGCAAAGCTTGCAAAATATCTGATATCAGATGACGCACGCGGAATAACAGGTCAGGGAATTAACCTCTGCGCAGGGTTAAGCGTTGGAATTTAGTACGAAATCTCATTATTTATTGTTTTTATAAATATCTATCAGACGATTTTTTGAAACTTTTTCAAGTTCCATATACATTTCCGGTTCATTCACAGCTCTTGTCTTTAAAATAACCTCATCACATTTTGAAGATTTAAATTTATTAATAAATCTTTCAAAAATATTCTTTGGCTTCACGTGAGAAAAATACAACGCAAGTTGTATTCTTTCACTGTCACGGCTGCTCACAAATGGTCTGAGGCTGACAACCGAATTATATTTTTTAGAAAAATTGTCAATCACCGGAAGTTTTTTCAAAGAATAATATACATCTTCTGATATTGTCAAAGGATTACGTCTCAATTTACCGAATGATTGCTGCGAATAAGGGTTTGTATTTTGAATTTTCATTTATTTATTCCTTCCTTTTCGTGGGGGGAGTAGTTACAATATATTACGCCAAAACAGTGTTTGCAATAGTTTCTGCAGAAATTTTCAGACAATCAAGCGTTTCACAGGTTGTTTTACGTCTTTCCCAGAGGCAGGGTTTGAGAGGGCAGATGTCGTTTGCCTTAATTGCAGTCACAAGATTTGACTGCGGGATTAACTTTTTATCATCAGTCGGCCCGAAAATTGCATAAGTTTTTGTTCTCATTGCAACCGCCACATGCAAAGGAGCCGAATCCGAACAGATAAATTTTTCAGCCTTACCGATTAAAATGGCTAAATCCTTAAGGCTTTTTGTTTTGCCGTAATAATTTTCAAACAATTCCGTGTTTTGAACTTTTTCAAGAATTATTTTTATACATTCACTGTCATCCGGGCCGCCGGCTAAGATAACCTTTTTGCCGCGGGATAGAAGTATATTGATAGTTTCCGCCCAAATTTCAGGGGTAATTGTTTTTATCATGCCTTTTTGAACGCTCAAACGGCTGACTCCCGGATGAATAAGTATGGAATTCGGAATTTTTTTCTGAGGCGGAACGTTGATTTCAGGAAGGTCTGTTCTGCAGTCGGTTATTGCCGAAACTAAGTCGTGATACATCTTGCAGGCATATTGATTTTTATTTAACGGAACCGCTTTTGTAAGTAATTTTCGGCTCAAATCACCCGTATCATAGCCGTAACGTTCTTTTATTTTTGTCATATAAAGAAGGACGCTTATAAGTTTGTTTCCACCTGAAGATATGACTATGTCAAAGTTTCCGGCTCTTGCCTTACGGACAAGTTTCAAAAGTTCAAAGTATTTATTTTTGCCTTTGACATCAATCAAAATCAAATCATCAATAATATTAGTCAAATCTTTCACAGATTTGCTTCTCGGCTCAAGTGCGAGGGTAATTTTTGAATTCGGGAATTCTTTTTTCAGAGAAATTAGCGACGGGAGAAAAAATATTTCATCACCGATTCCGCCAAAATTTATTGCAAGTATTTTCTTAAAATCTTTTTCCATAACAATATTATTCTATCAAAAAAATTCAGGGGTATAAAAAAATTTTCGTGTATAATTAATTTATGGTAAACAAAGTTACAACCGCAACCGTAATCGGGCTGGATGCATATAAAATAACCGTCGAAATTGATGTTATAAATTCAATTCCGGGGATTTCGATTGTCGGGCTGCCGGACACTGCCGTGAACGAAGCCCGTGACAGAGTTCGCTCTGCCGTTAAAAATTCCGGCTACACTTTTCCGGCAAAAAAAGTCGTCATAAACCTTGCACCGGCCGATATGAAAAAAACCGGCACAAACTTTGACCTTCCGATAGCAATAGGAATTCTTGTCGAAGAAGGGGTTGTCGAAAGCGAAAAAATCGGAGATTATGCTTTTGTCGGCGAACTTTCGCTTGACGGGGAAATCAGAGGAGTAAACGGGGTTCTGCCGATTATACTCGGGCTTAAAAATTCCGGAGTTAAAAATGTTATTGTGCCTTCCATTAATTCAAACGAAGCAGCACTCGTCGACGGGATAAATATTTACGGTGCAGAGCACCTGACAGATGTCGTAAACCACTTTATCGAAACACCTTTAAAAATAAAGAAAATCGACATTAACGAATATTTACAAAAACACGGTGAAAATGAATATATATACGATTTTAAAGATGTAAAAGGGCAGAAAAAAGCAAAAAAAGCGCTTGAAATAGCAGCAGCCGGCGGGCACAACCTTCTTATGTCAGGCTCTCCTGGGTCGGGCAAAACTTTGATGGCAAAATGCTTTGCCTCAATTCTTCCGCCGCTGGAACTTGATGAAGCTCTGGAACTCACAAAAATTTACAGTATTTCAGGGCTTCTGTCACCGGACGAACCTTTAATGACCAAACGTCCGTTCCGCCCCGTACACCATACGGCATCGGCAAACGGAATTATCGGCGGAGGTTCAAACCCGAAACCCGGAGAAATTACGCTTGCACACAGAGGAGTTTTATTTCTGGATGAAATTGTCGAATTTCCCCGTCAGGTTCTGGAAGTCTTAAGGCAGCCCCTTGAAGACGCAAAGGTTGTAATTTCCCGCGCTAATCATTCAATCACTTATCCTGCAAAATTCATGCTTCTTGCTGCGATGAACCCCTGCCCGTGCGGATTTCTCGGGGACAAAGAAAAACAGTGCACCTGCTCCGAGTTTCAAATTAACAGATATCTTTCCCGCCTCTCAGGCCCTCTTTTAGACAGAATTGACCTCCAGATTGAAGTTCCGAGGCTTACGTCTGAAGAACTCTTGAAATCTTCAGCGGACGAAGAATCTTCCGCCGACATCAGAAAAAGAGTAATTAAAGCAAGAAAAATTCAATACGAAAGATACAAAAACGACAATATTTTCACAAACTCCGAACTTACCCCCAAACTTATCAAAAAATACTGCAAAATCGACAAACAATCGGAAGACCTTCTTAAAACCGCAATTGTCAAATACCAGCTTTCGGGCAGACGCTATGACAGGATTTTAAAACTTGCAAGGACAATTGCAGATCTGGATGGCGTTCAGGATATTAAACAAACCCACCTTATGCAGGCGCTCCAGTATAGGACTTTTCTCAATCCCGCGAAATAAAACTAAAATTTCAAGTTCAGAAAATACTTGCTGTCTTTCAACGCATAATAAGCACAATTAACACCGAGAAGTTCATCTTTTGAAATACTTTCCGGATTGCAATAGAACTTATAATTTGTAACTGGATAAAGAGTTCCGGTCATACCCATAGCGACAAACTCTTTATTTACCATCTCAAATACAAATACATCATACCCCATCCTGTTGGGCTTTGTATTGCCGCCGTTTATATCCATAATTACTATTAAAGGATCATCTTTCATTACCGGAGTGTTTACTCTGAAAAGTTTATCATCTACAACAATATCTATACCTTTTTTATATATTAATTCAGACATTGTGGCTTTGCCGTTCATTGTATAATATTCTTTTTCCGGACAAGCTTTATTTTTATGTCTGTTTGACTTGCCGCATTCAAAACTTTTTAAATTCCTTTTTAAGGCATCTGAAAGGTACCAGTAATAAATATCATTACCGTCATCTTCTTCAAAAGGCTGGGTTGTAACATATCGCATTGCTTCATTTAATATAAAGACAGACTTCTTCAACTTCAAAGAATAACTTCTTTTGGAAACATGCTTATAAACTATCACAGTCATCACGGCAACAAAAAGTATAAAGACCCCGATATTAATCAAAAATCTGTATATACTCATGCCTTCTAAAAATCTGTTTTCTCTAAATATCATCACCTTATCTCTTATTTTAAACCAACATTTTTATAAATCAACTTTTTAACTTGCAGGATTTACAAGATAAATAACCAGCCCTGCTGCTGCTGAAATTCCAAGATACACTAAAGGATCGTGCTTCTTTTTAACGGTCATCCCGAAAAGTATCAAAAATAACACCAGCCCCGCCGGATTAAATTCATTTAAAAACATATTCACTCCGACCGCCGCCAGAAGCCCGCACCCTGCAGGTTTCAAACAGTATATAATTGATTTCACGTATTCATTATGTTTAAACTGTTCCAGAAGTTTTGACACAATTATAACAATTATCAAGGATGGCAAAACAACAGAAGCCGTGGCAATCACGGAACCCAAAATTCCCGATGTTGTGTATCCCGCAAAGGTTGCGACATTCACCCCGACAGGCCCCGGGGTAATTGATGACACTGCAATCATATCTGTCAATTGTTGTGCTGTGTACCACTCACGGGTTTCTGCGATATGATACAAAAAGGGAATCGTCGCATATCCGCCCCCGAACGAAAATAATCCGATATGGAAAAATTCAAGAAAAAGCTGAAGATAAATCATTCACTACCCTCCGGCTTTTTCCGGCCCAAAACAATCTGCCGGACAATTCCAGTTAAAATCGCAAGGATAACAAGGATTGCCGGAGAAATCTTCAGACATGCCGAACACAAAAATACAATAAAAAATATAAAAAAAGTAAACCGTCCGGTCACACTTTTATTCCAGATTTCTTTTATTGCAAGATAAATCAAAACCAGAACTCCGATTCCGACACCCCAGAAAATACCTTGAATAAATCTCAGATTTATCAGCTCTTCAAGAATTTTGGCAAGAATTACGATACACAGAAAAGCCGGCAGAACCATCCCGAAAATTGCAACAATTGCCCCTAAAGTACGTTTTAATTTATACCCGACAAAAATTGAAAGATTAGCCGCAATTAACCCCGGCAGACTCTGGCTCAATGCCGTATATTCGCACAATTCATCATTATCAATCCACCCGCGCTTTTCAACAAGTTCACACTGCATAATTGGAAGAATTACATACCCTCCGCCGAGCAGCAAAGTGCCGACTTTGAAAAAAGCTTTAAAAATATTATATAATGATTTTTCCATACTAATTATTTAATGTTGCTTTCAAACGCGCCATTGCCCTTGCGACTGCCGCTTCTGCCCGTTTTGCATCAATTTCCGCGTCGCACTCCGCGAGTCTTTCTTTTGCACGTCTTAACGCAGCCTCCGCTCTTGCAACATCAATATCATCTCCGCATTCAGCCGTTGTTGTTAAGATTATACACTCGTTGTCCTTAAATTGAAGAACTCCGCCCATTGTTGTGTAAGATTTTGACTCGTCACCTTTCTTGACCTTCGTGACACCGATATCAAGAGCCGCCATTACAGGAACGTGATTCTTCAAAATTCCGAATTCACCGTCAACTCCGCGGGTGTAGATTTCATCCACGTCTTCATCAAATACAACTTTTTCATGTGTAATTATTTTTAAATGCATAATTTCCTCTTGTTTTTGAGTTTTTAAATCACACCGGACGAATTTTCATCCGCCCAAAAACGTTATGCTTTTAAGGTTTTGCCTTTTTCAACAGCTTCTTCTATTGTTCCGACCATATAGAAAGCCTGTTCAGGAAGATCGTCGTGCTTGCCTTCTATAATTTCTTTGAAGCCTTTAATTGTATCTTCAAGTTTTACGTATTTGCCGGAAATTCCGGAGAATTGTTCCGCAACAAAGAACGGCTGGGAGAGGAACCTTTGAATTTTTCTTGCTCTGTTTACAGTTTCTTTATCTTCGTCCGAAAGTTCGTCCATACCGAGAATTGCGATAATATCCTGCAATTCTTTGTATTTTTGAAGGATTTCAAGAACTTTTCTGGTTGTATTGTAATGTTCTTCACCGATAATATTCGGATCAAGAACTCTTGAAGTTGATTCAAGCGGGTCGACAGCCGGATAAATACCCAGAGATGCAATCTGTCTTGACAATACTGTTGAAGCGTCAAGGTGGGAGAATGTTGTGGCCGGAGCAGGGTCTGTCAGGTCGTCTGCCGGTACGTAAATTGCCTGAACTGATGTAATAGAACCGTCTTTAGTTGAAGTAATACGTTCCTGAAGTTCACCCATTTCGTTTGCCAGAGTCGGCTGATAACCAACGGCCGAAGGCATACGGCCTAAAAGTGCCGAAACTTCCGAACCTGCCTGAGTGAATCGGAAAATGTTATCAATAAACAACAACACATCCTGTTTTGAAAAATCTCTAAAGTATTCCGCAGCCGTCAAAGCTGAAAGACCGACTCTCATACGTGCTCCCGGCGGCTCGTTCATCTGTCCGTAAATAAGTGCAACTTTATCTA
>CALUPM010000046.1 GCA_944322665.1 Candidatus Gastranaerophilales bacterium
ATATACAAGCAGGTACCTATGAATGATCAAAAACTTAAAATAAAAAAGAAAGTTAAAAAACATATTCCGAAAGACTGGCTGTGCGAATTAAGAATTCTCTACCGCCTTTCAATGGAAACTTTTAATGACATAAAAAGAACAGGGATAGTAAACCTTGTTATTATAACGACAATGGCAGCTATTCTGACTATATTCGGCTCATTTTTCAGAACGGCAATGTCAATTTCCTCTTTTGCGCATGAACTGGGTAATGTGCTTGAAATTTCTGTTTATTTAAAATCAGGTTCCGACCCGAATACAGTCAAAAACAGAATTAAAGATTTTGAATATGTTGAAGGGGTAAAAATTATACCTAAAGACGTTTCATGGGCAAATTTAAAGCGGGAAATGAACCTTCCGGACGTTTCAAATCCGCTTCCGGACACATTGCACGTAAAAGTAGATAAACCTGAGAATATAGATTCCGTATTCAATAAAATAAAAGAGCTATCCTATGTTGAGGATATGAGTTACGCGCAGGAACTGGCGAAACGCATTCAGACACTTAATCACGTAGTTAATACGATTACGGTTTTTGTCGTAATAATTATGGCGATTTTGACAATAACGATAATAAACAACACAATACAGCTAGTAATCCAATCAAGAAAAGACGAGATAGAAATAATGCGGCTTATGGGGGTCAGCAACTGGTATATAAGATTCCCGCTGATTATGCAGGGCGCATTTTACGGATTTTGCGGTGCTTTAATCGCACTTGTCCCGTTGAATTTTGTACAGAACGGATTAATAAACATGCACCAGTTCTTTATGGTGCCTTCGCCTATGTATGCGCAAAACGTTGTAATTATAATAATGTTTGCAATGGGGACATTGTTCGGTGCAGGCGGAAGCTTCCTGTGTATTAAAAAACATTTGCAAGTGTAAAATTTATGAAAAATAAAAGCATATTATTGATTAGTGAGAACAAAAGCGCGGGCGATTTTCTGTCCGGAAAACTTTTGCTGTTGAGAAATTCCGACAATGTGGAAACTGCGGATTTTGAGACAGTTAAAAACACTGAAACAAAATTCAATCCTGATGTTATTATTCTCGATTCCGCGGGCAAACAGGATATCATAGAAGAAGAACTATCCTTTTTAAAAAAAAACTATAAAGATGTATATTTGATTTTGTATGCAGAAAATTCAAAGCCTGACTTTGTAGCCGGCATGTATGACTGCGGAATTGACGATTATATTACGCCTCAATCTTCAGAAGCAGATATTTTAATCAAAATGGTGAATGCACTGAAACAAACTTCTGCCAGAAGGATTGCTTCACGAAATGAAAATCTTCTGAAAGAACTTGATGTAATCTCATCTGATTCCGGTTTTTATACGGAAAGATGCGCCAACGAACTAATGTCACAGGCGCTTGCGCAATTAACGGACGGAATTTTTATGATAGTTACCTACGACGAACTGGACAGAGCAAGATTTTCTTTTGAACTGCTGAGATATGCGGTCAAAAATTCCGTGCGCGCGGAAGATTTAGTAATAGAGGTAAAAGCCTCAAAATTCTATATTCTTCTTCCTGACGCGGATGAACAGGGCGGGATTGCGGTATTTGAAAAAATTAAAAACAAACTTGAAGACAGGTTTAGAATTAAATCCGGAATTGAAAGGATAACAACAAGAGATTTCAGATATATAGAACAGAAGGCTTCGGCAGCACTAAGTGATGCTATGCTCGGGGCAGATGATTATTGTATTTATACGGAAGCTGAAAAAGATCAGCAAGAAAATCTGCCGAACATTGAATTTGAAAAAGAAAAGAAAGATTTCAAACTATTCCGCCTGAAATTCTCAAAAAAACTTGAAAATGTAATCACACCTGTTTTTTTCAGACTGCAGCGTGTTTTTGAAGATGAACTTCCGGACACTAAAATTGAACAGTCCGCAGACGAGCTTCAATGTATTTTTCATCTGAAAAGTCCGCGTCAGACAAGCAGATTGACGCTTGTTTATGCAGGTTTGGGCAAAGTTGTTATTTATATTACACACAGCGGGCTTGACAGTCCGGAAAACAGAGAGTTAATTTTGCCGCTTAAGGATTTAACCGAAAAATCATTGTCTGATATAGTTTGCAATTTTGTGGACGAATATAAGAGTTGTATAGAGGCTTAAGGAGGATTGTATGAATGTTTTAACACCGGAAAATTCGCTTTTGCTGATAATTGATGTACAGGAAAAACTTGTAAATGCTCTGGATAAAGATATTATTGTAAAACGTGTTACGAACCTTGCAAAATCCGCACGTCTGCTTGATATTCCGGTTGTGGTGACAGAACAGTATCCGAAAGGACTCGGGAAAACGGTTGAAACACTATCAGCAGCATTTGCGGAGGATGTTCCGGTATTTGAAAAGGTTACATTTAATGCACTTGAGGCTGATGGGGTTCTTGAGAAAATCAAATCTTACGGAAGAAAACAAATTGTAATCTGCGGAATTGAAACCCATATTTGCGTTCACCAGACGGCGGCTGCGCTTTTAAGAGAAGGTTTTGAAGTTTATGTTGTAAAAGATGCCTGTGCAAGCCGCAACAAATACGAATTTAAACAGGGAATTGAGCTTATGGAATCAAACGGAGCAAAAGTAACCTGTGTTGAGATTGTGCTTTTTGAGTGGCTGAAAACCGCTAAAAACCCTCATTTCAAAGAGATTCAGACGCTTATAAAATAAATGTAAAAACGAATATTATTTTATCCACGGGTAATCATCAGGAATTTTCCAGCCGTTTGCTTCAATAAGTGCAGCGCAGCCATGTCTATATGCATTATTTTCGCTGTAGCAATGCCCTTTTAGACCTTGTATTGAACCGCCTGAATAAACCGGAGTAATCATTGACTTTTTTGTATCTTATGTGAACAAAAACTGATTTTCTCCTTCATACCGGCCCAGTTCACAGGTTTTGTAACTCAGGCAGTAAAAAATATAGAGATTGCTTTGACCCGTTGACGTGTCTGAACTGCTCATGTAACTGTTAAACCCGCTGCCGTCAATAAATGCAACCCTGTAATAATCACTATATGGCACGTGAGGCTGTTACTTTTAAACAGCTAGCTTTATTGATGAGTGAAAAAACCGGTAAAAAATATACGATTAACAGCCTATCCGGAAAACTCATCAGAGAAAGTATTACCCTGAAGGAAACCTTGCAAATTTTAGAGATTCTGGGATATCATTTAAAAATTGAAAAGGATCAAATATAAAGCCTTTTTATCTGCATTAATATAAAACTTATATCATTAAGAAATTTGTTGAATATCATGTTGTATTTGATTTTTCAAGGCATCAATGGAAGAAAATTTCTTTTCCGTCCTTATCATTTTCAAAAATTCGACTTCTATATTTTTGCCGTAGATATCATTGTGGAAGTTCAGGATGTGGGTTTCAAGAGAAGTTCGTTTTTTATCTGATACTGTCGGACGGATTCCGAAATTCGTAACACCCTTAAATATTTCTCCTGAAATTTTCACGTTCACTGAATAAGCACCAAAAGGAAGGTCAATAAGTTCAGGGGGATAAATCAGGTTTGCCGTCGGAAACCCGATGGTTCTTCCGATTTGATCACCTTTTATAACCTGCCCGCTTATTGTAAAATTATACCCTAGCATAGAAGCGGCGTTTTCAATTTCGCCCAGTGTCAGGAAATTTCTTATTGCAGTGCTGCTGATTGTTATAGAATTTTCTTTTTGCTGCGGGATTTCAAAATATTCGTAGTTAAATTTTTTCGCATTGTCCGTTAAGAATTTCACATTTCCTGATTTTTTGTACCCGAAACTGTGATTCCACCCTGTTGTTATCGCGCGTGGGAGAAAGTGTTTTACAAGTATGTCTTTGAGGTAATCTTCCGCCGTAAGCCCTGAAATACTTTCAAAATCAAGTTCAATTAAATAATCAACCCCGAGATTTGCGATATGTTTTGCGCGATCATCACGTGTCAGAATGTATTTCGGGCATACTCCGTAAAAATAACAGTGCGGATGGTCGGAAAAGGTTATGACCGCTGATTTAAAGTTGTTTTTTTGAGCAAAATCCACTGCATTTTTAATAACAGCCTGATGCCCTCTGTGAACACCGTCAAAAAAGCCAAGCGCAAGCGACAAATCAGGTAGTTTTTTTAATTCTTTTATTATCTGCATAAGTAAATTATATTACAAATTTAAAACTTAAATTCAACCTTCTGAGCCTTTTTCTTTTTTATGAGATAAGCTGCAATGATAGCCGTAATCGGCACACAGGCAAGGATTGCAATGCTGCCGGTGAGAGCTGAGAGGATTTCCGTTGAAACCTGATTAAGGTTAAAGAACTTCTGAAGGTCAATATTGCTCCCGAGAAGCACAAGCGGAAGAGCACTTCCCATATAAACAAGAATAAGCGTATTTGACATTGTTCCGATAATATCGCGGCCTACGTTCATTCCGGATTTAAAAAGTTCGACAACTCCGAGAGTTTCATCGGTTTCGTGAATTTCGTTGATTGTGCTTGCGATAGAAACAGAAGTATCCATCAATGCGCCGAGAGCAGCGATAATCATAGAGGCAGATAAAATTCCGGTGAAACTCAAATCCGGTCTTGCGCCGTACAGGAATAAAGTTTCTTCTCCGGCAAACCCTGTCAGATGCGCCGTGTAAATCGCAAGAATTGATAACAAACCGGCAAAAACAAGACTGAACATAGTGCCTAAAATTGCAGACGTACTTTTAGCATTGAACCCGCCGACAAGATATATAGTAATCAGCGTACTTAATGCGCCGACGATAATTGCTGACGCAATCGGACAAAATCCTGCAAGAATCAACGGCATCATAACAAAAAGGATTAATCCGACGGTTGCAATTATTGAAACAAGACTGAAAACGCCTTTTTTTCTTCCGATAACAGCAAGAAACGCACAAAATATAAAGGCAAAGAGCATTATTGAAGAATCGCGTTTCAAATCCGCAATAAAAAAGTTCATTCCTCCTGTCGGGTCTTCCTCAAGGTGGAGAACAACTTTATCCCCTTTCTTAAGCGGAATATCGTAAGCGGGATTTTCCGTTAAAATATTTATAATATCCCTTTCCTGCCCTTTGTATTCACCTGAGAGAATTTTAACTTTCACAATCTGCTGTGTGTCCTGCTGAGTGTCGTTGTCGCCGTAAATGTTTTCGACAGACATAACAACGCCGGTTTCAGACGGCAGAACAGAGTCTTCATTTTCTGCCAAAACAGGTGTAATAAATCCGATAAATAAAATCAACAAAACAGTTAAAATTTTTCTCATTACATATCCCCTTTTTGTATTTCAGTTTACCACAAAAAGGTTAAAAAAATCTAAAAAAGGCTTTTTTGATCGTTTATGTCCCTGTCCGTAATCCCGAGGTGCCTGTAGGCTGCAGGAGAAACTTTTCTACCTCTCGGGGTTCTCTGCAAAAGCCCTGCCTGTAATAGATACGGCTCGCAGACATCTTCAATAGTTCGTACATCCTCTCCTATTGCAGCTGCAATTGTTTCCACTCCGACAGGGCCTCCGTCGTATTTTTCGATTATAAGTTTAAGCAGGCTTCTGTCAGTTGCGTCAAGCCCGAAGGCGTCGATTTTTAAAATATCAAGCGATTCGTTTGCAACTTTTTCCGTAATTTTGCCGTCGTGTTTGACCAGCGCAAAGTCACTTACCCTCTTTACAAGCCTGTTTGCAATTCTCGGTGTTCCTCTCGAGCGCTTTGCGATTGCATGCGCGCCTTCTTCCGTAATTTCTATATTCAAAATCCCTGCTGTTCTTGTAATAACTTTTGCAAGTTCATCTTCAGTATAAAATTCAAGCCGGTGCATAATTCCGAATCTGTCGCGCAGCGGGCCTGAAAGCTCGCCGGCTTTTGTGGTCGCACCGATTAGTGTGAATTTAGGAAGCGGAACCCTTAGCGTTTTGACGGTCTGGCTTTTTCCTGTCGTCATATCAAGGAAAAAATCCTCCATTGCAGGATACAAAATTTCTTCCGCAACTTTGTTTAATCTGTGGATTTCGTCAATAAACAGGATTTCGCCGCCCTTCAGAGACATCAAAATTCCGATAATATCACGTGGCCTTTCAAGCGCCGGCGCCGAGGTTATTCTTATATTAACCCCCATTTGTTCAGCAATTACTCCGGCAAGAGTTGTTTTGCCAAGTCCCGGAGGGCCGTAAAATAATAGATGGTCAAGCGGCTGCTCTCTTTTTTTTGCCGCTTCTATCGTGATTTTAAGGGTTTCTTTTAAGGCGCTCTGCCCGATATATGCTTCAAAAGATTTCGGGCGGATTGAGTTTTCAAAATTTTTGTCTGAGTCAAGGCTTTCCGCTTTTACTACTGGATTTTTGCGTGCTGTATTGTGTTCTGTTTTGAAATCATTGTTGTCAGAAATTATACTCATTTCCCCGCCTGTGTGTATAAAAATTTTACACTATTGTTCATTTTGATAATTTTATGATACCATAAAATCAGTCTTAATGTAAAATTTTTAGAAGGAGAAGTTATGAAAGTTTCAGAACGCTTGGAAAAAATTCCGCCTTACCTGTTTGCAGAAATAGACAGAAAAATTGCAGAAGCAAAGGCAAAAGGCTGTGATGTCATAAGTCTGGGGATTGGAGATCCCGACACTCCGACTTTAGCGCCCGTGGTAGAAGAAATGCACAGGGCAATTGACAATCCGAAAAATCATGACTATCCTCCTTACAACGGCACTGAAAATTTCCGCAAAGCAGCCTGCGGCTGGATGAAAAGAAGATTCGGCGTTGACTTAAATCCTGATACCGAAATGCTCGCCAATATCGGTTCAAAAGAAGCAATTGCACACGTGTTTCTGGCTTTTGTAGACAAGGGAGATTACACGCTTGTTCCGGATCCGGGGTATCCGGTTTATCATAATGCAACTATCTTTGCAGGCGGAACACCTTACGAAATGCCGTTATTAGAAGAAAACGGCTACCTGCCTGATTTTGACAAAATTCCGGAAGATATCGCTAAAAAATCAAAATTAATGTTCCTGAATTATCCGAACAATCCGACAGGAGCTGTTGCGGATCTTGAATTCTTCAAAAAAGCCGTGGATTTTTGTAAAAAATACGATATTTTGCTTTGTTCTGATATGGCATATTCTGAAATGACTTTTGACGGATATAAGGCACCTTCTGTTCTGCAGGTTGAAGGAGCAAAAGATATTGCAATTGAATTTTATTCACATTCAAAATCTTACAATATGACCGGCTGGAGGGTCGGATTTGTCTGCGGTAATGCTCAGGCGATTAAGGCTCTGGGAACAATCAAAAATAACATCGACAGCGGCACATTTAAAGCTATTCAAGATGCTGCTGAAAAAGCCTTCTCAGTTGATCAATCGCTTATTGACAATTTGAACAAAATGTATCAGGAACGACGCGATGCTGCTGAAAACGGATTTAGAGAACTCGGCTGGAATATAAAACCCTCAAAAGCCACTTTCTACCTCTGGCTTCCGGTTCCGAAAGGCAAAACAAGCGAAGAATTCGTAACAGAAATGCTTGAAAAAGCAAACATTGTTGTTCCGCCCGGAAACGGATACGGAAGATGCGGCGAAGGTTACTTCCGCGTCGCTCTTACAAAAGATGTAGACACAATTAAAAAATGTATTCAAAGAATGAAAGACGCCGGTATCAGATACAATTAAAAATTTATTGTACTGAAAATGGCGATTATGGTATAATTTTTGTATGGAATGTCCAAAGTGCGGTTTAGAAATAGATGAAAAAACGACGGTGTGCCCTAACTGTAAAAAGGTGCTGAAAGTCGTTTGTCCTATTTGTAAAACCATAAACAAAACAAATACCTGTAAAAAATGCGGTTACGTTATCATTACAAAATGCAACAAGTGCGGTAAAGTTAATCAGACCGTCGATAAAAAGTGCAAAAAATGCGGATTTTCTCTTGAACAGAGCGTAATTCTAAATGAAGCAAACACCGACAATTTTGCGCTGATGACAATTGATTTTCCAAACGTAAATGAGTTGAGAAATCTTTTAGGCTCGGTTCAGCTTCTGAACAAATTCAAAATAAAACTCGACAAAATTATTTTTGATATTGCCAAAGCATCAGGAATTAGAAGACAAATATTAAATAATACATATATTTTAAGATTCGATAAGGCTTACACATTCAACAGCAGTGTTGACGGCGCAATTACGGCTGCGGTCAATATAATTACAGAAATGACAAAAATGAACTACAAGCTTACCAACAAGAAAAACGCAACGGTAAGATGTAACATGTTTATTTTAAGAAGAAGTATTGACGACAACCCTTATGACATAAAATCCGGCTTCAATATAAGCATGGTAAAACAGAGCGAAGATGCAAAACAGCGAGCCTTAAATACTTCACAGGTCATAGTGGACAACTACGTTAAAGAATCCCTTGACGCAAAATATTCTTCAAGCCCGCTCAATTCCGTGATGATTAAAGACCAGATGGTTATGTTCCACGAAGTTGATATTAACAGCCATATCAAAATAAATTATGAAGATCTTGAAGATAAACCGGAAGAAGAAGTTGAAGTACCGAACTTTGTTCAAAATATGCTTGTTGAGCAGGACAAACTTGACGGAGAAGCTCTAAGCAAACTGGAATCCCCGACTGACCCTGATGCAATTTACGATATTGAAACAATACACTTCAACGACATTCAATGCCAGTTCATAAGAACAGAAAATATCGACGTATTTTACCACATGGTAAGCAGGATGTCAGAATACCCTTACGGAATTTGTGCTATCAAAACAGCTCCGCTCTACGTACCGTATTCTCTGAAAATAATTTCAACTATTGAAGAACTGAATATTTATAAAAATATTATCAGCATAACCTGCTACGATGAGATGAAATATTCTCCTTATTCTTTCTTCAGGGAACTTGTATCTGCAATTTTTGAATTTGCGGTTTCTCAAAAACTCTTCAATACAAACGATTTTTCAATGTTTAAATCAATTGACCCTGAAGGACTGGTTAAAGACCTTGTAACTTTACAGGAACGGGGAATTGATGAAACAAACAGAAGACATCTGTCTTATTATGATATCTTCTTCACTCTGATGAATGCAATTCCGGAAACACTCATTTTCATAGAAAACTTTGACAAAATTGATGCTAGTTCCTATGAAGTTATGAAATTTTTGTTTGAACAGTTTAACAAACTGAAAGTAAGTTATGTAATATTGTATGACAAAGACTTCTCTCTTCACAAAGAAAATTACTCGCTTCTTTCGCGTCCGTATTACACTGAAATAACACTTAAGCCGACATCATTTGAGAGAATGATTGAAGAAAACAAAGAATATTACCGCAAAATTATGGACAGTTTCTATTTTCACAGAATCGCCAAATATTCTTTCGGCAGCATTCTCTTTTTGGACGTTGCAATACAGTATCTGGTTGAAAGCGGAGTTTATGAGGCGACAGACGACTGCATTGAACTTGTAAATCCGAAAACAATAATAATACCTTCAAGCCTCAAAAAATTGATGAAAAGACGTCTTAACCTTCTGGAAGACGATCCCGATGCGATTAAATTCCTTGCGACCTGCGTTCTTATGGGAACAAGAATTGATCAGGATACGATTAAAAGTTTGAAATATGACAGCATCGACGAAATTATAAAAAATTTATCTGACATGGGGTATATCTATTTCTGGAACAACTGCATGTATTTCCCGAATTACAACCTTTTAAGAGAAAGTATCCTTTCTGTTATGAATAAGGATTTATTGCAGGCTGTTGCGCGGGATTTATTTGACAAAGTGTTCGTCGAAAATATGCCATCTCCGACAAAAGCTTATCTGTTCGGGCTTCTTGAAGATTACAAGTCTGAATTTCTTGAATGGGAAAATCTTGCAAAAATAAGTCTTTCTCTTGGAGATTACAACGCCTATACAAACTGCGCCGAAAAAATTCTTGAACTTCTCGACAGAAATACGGATGAAGAAAAACAGGAAGAAATTGACCAATATAAACTTGACCTGTCTGAAAATATCGCAAACAATCTAATATCTTACGATCCGGAAAAGACCGCACAGATTGCAGAAAACACTCTTTCCCGGCTCGAAACCGCCGGTGAAAATGACAGAGTTATTGAACTTTGTAATAAAATGATTCAGGGGTATATGAAAGACGGCAAATATACTCACGCGCTTGAATTAACGCATAAAATTCTTTCAAGGCTGCCGAATTCCTCAATAGACCCTGCTGCACCGGACTTTAATAAATATTTCTTCTTTATGTCATTAATTCATATAGAAATACTCTTCAACATCGGAGCACTGAATGATTGCATTGATATAGGATATAAAGTTCTGAGCTTTGTAAATCAATCAACCCTTGATACTATGCGTCCTGAATATATGACAAAAGAAGAATTTGAGGCTATAGTGCTTGACGCGGTAGGATTTGTTGCGCTGTCAAGCGTTCTACAGCTGAAAGGTATCGCTAAAGAATTTTTGAATATTGTAAAAGCTGATTTGCCTCAGGTTCCGCCATCTTACGACATATTTCCTGCTCTTGAGGAATTTTTAAAAGGGAACAGGACTGCCTACAGCCCTGTAATGGTTTCAGACAGGGACAGATTCTCGGGAATACTGTTCCATATAATGGAAGCTTTCCACAAATATTCAAAAGACTATAACGGATTTGCGGAAGAAATTTATGCGGCAAAACGAATTGCGAGATTTACAAACCTGCACGCACTTGAATTATTCTGTGACCTTATGATTGGAAAAGCCTACTGTGATATGGAGTCATACGACAAAGCTTCTTTGATTATTTACAAAATAATCAGAACAACAGGCGATAACGGAATGAGCGATATGACCTATACGGCATGGCTTGTTATGAGCGAAATGAGCATCAGACAGGGCAGATACACTGTTGCTTACGGAATAATCAACAACTCGCTTATACAGTTAGAAAAAGCTGAAGGTTCTAACGAATATCTTCTGATGCTCTTCAAATACCAGATGTTTAAGGTTATGATGTATAAAGGTAAAGCGGAACAGGCTCAGATTTGTCTTGTTCAATGCATATACCTTTCTAAAAAGCATAATATTCAGATTGAATTTGATACAGACGCATCACATTATGTACCGCTTGAAGATCCTGACGAAGAAAATGATATGCCGCAAACAATCATTAGAACAGGCTCTTCAAGAAATAATAACGATGAAGATGATGAAAGCGAGGGCTAATGAAAATCTTATTTGCATCAGCAGAAGTCGCACCTTTTTCAAAAGCAGGAGGGCTTGCGGATGTTGTCGGCAGTCTGCCCAAATATCTTGAGAAGGACACTGAAATTGCAATTTTTACACCGCTTCACGGTTGTATAAATAAAGAAAAATACGGGATTAAAGAACTTGAAAATTCCGAAATGTGGCTTACTTTCGGCCGTAACGGGCACAAATTCAGGCTTTTTATGACAAAGCTTCCCGGAACAAACATCAACGTGTTTTTTGTTCATAATGACTGGTATTTTTCTTGTTTTAATGAAGTTTACCCGAAATGGCTTGATCCTCAGTACGAGCATGAAAGATATATAGCATTCTCTCTTGCGACAATGGAATACGCTAAACTTTTGAACTTCCGCGCAGATGTAATCCATGCAAATGACTGGCATACCGCAATGATTCCGGTATATCTGCACAGCAACTACAAATTTGATAAATTCTGGAAAGATACTAAGACCGTATTTGAAATTCATAACCTTGCATATCAGGGAGTATGGTTTGAGAGTATCCTTGACTTTGCGAATATGCGAAAAGACATTGTCTACAACGAATGGTGTGTTGAGCATTACGGCAGAGTCAACTGGATGAAAGGTGCAATCAATTATTCAGACAGAGTTGTTGCCGTATCTCCGACCTATGCAAGAGAAATTTTGACAGGCGAATACGGCGAAGGAATGGATTATACACTTCGCGGCGCAGAGCATAAATTGCGCGGGATTTTAAACGGAATTGATTATGATGTGTTCAACCCGAAAACCGACAAACTCCTTGTCAAAAATTATGATGTAAACTCTTTAAAAAACAAAGAAGAAAACAAAAAATATATCTGCGATTATTTTGGTCTGAAATATAATCCTGACCGTCCATTGTTTGTAATGGTGTCGCGGCTTGTTGCACAAAAAGGCATTGACCTCATACGCGGGGCAGAAAATACCTTAAGAAATATGGAAGCAGATTTTGTGTTCCTTGGCTCCGGCGAAAAGGATTATGAGAACCTGTTCATCTGGCTTTCAAACAATTCTTCTAACATAAGGGCTTATGTCGGATACAACGGTGAACTTGCCAACAAAATTTACGCGGCAAGCGACTTTTATCTGATGCCGTCTAAATTTGAACCGTGCGGATTGAGCCAGCTTATTGCAATGAGGTACGGCTCGCTGCCTGTTGTAAGAGCAACAGGCGGGCTTGAGGATACCGTAACTGGGTATCCTCTCGACAATTCAACCGGCTTCAAGTTCTGGGGATATGAATCAGGTGCGATGATTGACGCAATAAAGTGCGCACTTTACGTTTACGGCGACAAATACACGTTCAACGCTATGAGAAAATCCGCAATGGAAGCCGATTTTTCATGGAAGAAAAGCTCTGTTGAATACTTAAAAATGTATAAAGAACTTGCTAACTAATAGAAAGGATTTAGATATGTTCCCAAAAATTCTGATATCTCTAATTTTTACATCAGTTTCATTTTTCATGTTTATGCTAAACGGCGCCGACATTTATTTAATTGGAAAAAACGGACAGCTATATGAAAAAACAACGTATCCGTTAGGGATATGGAAATCATCAACGTACAATCTTGGAATGATACCTACCAATCCTTCATTATTTTGTAAAATGAAAAAAACCAAAACAAAATCAAGAAGTTCAAGCCGATCAAAAACAAGAAGTTCCAGCACAACAAGAACCAAAATTACTTATGAAATTTATATGAAATCAGATGGACAAACTATTGAGTTAAACAGTATGAAGCCCTACTCAAAACAGCAAGATTGTACTTCTGCTGTTCAGGACATACAGAAAATACTTAAAACTAAAAACTTTAATTACAAATATCCGGATCCTGGCAAAGGTATTGGAATGTTTATTACGCTCCTGTTCATGATACTGGGTATCTCTATATTATTTTCCAAGAACAAAACAATCTCAAAAAAATCCTCTCAAACTAATGAAAACAATACTATTTGACTTTACATTCAGAAAAGCTCATTATTGAATTATGCAAGGGGCAAAGATTGATTATCTAAAACTTCATATATCAGTATTGCTGTCCGGCTTTACGGGGCTTTTTGCAAAGCTTATTTCTTTGAATGAAGTCCTGATTGTCTGGTACAGGATGTTTTTAGCGTTCCTTATTTTTTCAGGAATGCTTGTATTTATGAAGAAAAGACCTGTTGACTCAGTTAAAAATATCCTTATTTATTGCGGACTAGGCGCGCTTTTAGCATTGCATTTGATGTTCTTTTTCGGAAGCATAAAATATTCAAACATTTCAGTCGGAGTTGTCTGTTATTCTCTTGTCGGATTTTTTACGGTATTTTTTGAGCCGTTTTTTAAGAAGACAAAATTTTCGTTTACGGAACTTTTGTACAGTTTAATTGCAGTTGTCGGTATCTGGCTTATATTTAATTTTGACACAAATTTCAGATTCGGAATTGTGTTAGGCGTAATTTCAGCATCGCTTTTTGCGCTTTACACGGTTTTAAACAAAATCGTCGAAACCGGAAAATCTGCCAGATGCATGCTTTTTTATGAACTTCTCGGCGGAACAATTTTTATGAGTTTATTCAGCCCGTTGTTTTTTATATTTAATCCGGTATCGCAGCTTTTACCCGAAGGAATTGACTGGATGTGGCTTCTGGTGCTGGCATTTTTCTGCACGGTGCTTTTGTATCTGCTATACATAGATGTTCTGAAAAAATTGTCTGCATTTACTGTCAGTCTTGCCGGAAACCTCGAACCTGTTTACGGAATTCTATTTGCGATGATTTTTTTCAACGAAGCCCACGAACTCAGTCTGTCATTTTACACCGGATTAACCCTGATACTGCTGTCGGTTTTCGGTCAATCATTTGTGAAAAATAAAAAAGCTAAACATGTTTAGCTTTTTGTTTAGTTATAGATTTTTCTTGTCAAATCAGCTTTTCTGATTCTTATATTTTCGGGGGTAATTTCGACAAGCTCGTCGTCTGCAATATATTCAAGAGATTCTTCAAGCGACAGAATTTTCGGAGCCTGAAGGGTTACCATAACATCTGCGGTTGCGCTTCTCATATTGGTAAGTTTTTTTGTTTTGCAGATGTTTACGACAATATCCTGCGGCTTGTTGCATTCGCCGATAATCATTCCTCTGTAAACCTTTGTTTTCGGGGTTACAAAGAAAACTCCGCGGTCTTCAAACTGTGCTAAAGCATACGGAATTGCTTCGCCCTGTTCAATTGCGATAATAGAACCGTTTCTCTGGCGCGGAATATCGCCTGCGTAAGGCCTGTAATGGAGGAATGTATGATACATAATCCCTTCGCCACGTGTCATTCTGATAAACTCGCTTCTGAAACCGATAAGCCCTCTGGCCGGAATATGGAAGGTCAGGGTTGTTCTGCCCTTTGCGTTGTGCATTTCCTTTAATTCGGCTTTTCTGCCCGAGAGTCTTTCAATACATCCGCCGGCACAGCTTTCCGGAACGTCAACTATCAGATTTTCATAAGGCTCGCATTTTTCGTCGTTAATTGTTTTATAAATAACTTCCGGTTTTGAAACCTGAAATTCATAACCTTCACGACGCATTGTTTCAATCAAAATTCCAAGGTGAAGTTCGCCTCTGCCTGAAACTCTGAAAACATCTGTTGAGTCCGTATCCTCAACTCTTAAACTTACGTTTTTTTCAAGTTCGTTGTAAAGTCTTTTTCTTAATTGTCTGGATGTTACAAATTTCCCTTCGGTTCCGGCAAACGGGCTGTCATTTACTGAAAAATTCATCTGTAAAGTCGGCTCATCAACCTTAATCAACGGCAACGGTTTCGGGTCATTCAAATCGGCAATGGTTTCACCTATCTGAATATCTCCAAAACCTGCAATTCCTACAATGTCGCCGGCAAAAGCTTCTTCAATTTCCATTCTGCCAAGGTCATGAAATCCGAAAAGCTTTGTAATTTTCCCGCGCTCCTGACTTCCGTCAGCATGGATTACGCAAACCTGCTCCTGAGATTTAACGGAACCGTTTTCAATTCTTCCGATTACAATTCTTCCTACATAATCGTTATAGTCAAGAGTTGTCGCCCTGAACTGGAAAGGTTTTGTTTCATCGCACTGCGGAGGCTGAATGTTTTCTAAAATGCAATCCAGAAGAGGAATCATATCTTTTTTTTCATCATCAAGATCTTTAATGGCAAATCCGTTTAAGCTGCTTGCAAAAATGAACGGAAAGTCGATTAAATCTTCTCTGTCAGTGAGTTCGGTAAATAAATCGAAAACTTTGTCAAGTGCTGTGAGCGGTTCAGCAGCCGGCTTGTCAATTTTGTTAATAACGACAATAATTTTCAAACCCAATTCCAGCGCCTTAGACAGAACAAATCTTGTTTGCGGCATAGGCCCTTCAGCCGCATCAACAATTAAAAGAGCGCCGTCAACCATTCCTAAAACCCGTTCAACTTCTCCGCCGAAATCCGCGTGTCCGGGAGTATCGACAACGTTAATCTTTGTGTTTTTATAATTGATTGAAATATTTTTGGAAAGAATTGTAATTCCTCTTTCTCTTTCAAGGTCGTTGCTGTCAAGAACTCTTTCCTGAACGTGCTGGTTTTCACGGAAGGCACCTGCCTGTTTAAGCAAACAGTCAACAAGTGTTGTTTTGCCGTGGTCTACGTGGGCAATAATTGCTATATTTCTAATGTTTTCGTTTACTTTTGTCATATATCCCGCCATTTATAATTGTTTAGTGTAAATATTACACTTGAATTTTACACCAGTCATAATTTATTTTCAAGATTTTTAATTAAATTACTCAAGAAATTAATAAATTCAAATTATAATATTTACTGACAAAAGAATTTTAATCTTAATTTAAACCGGATTCTTTGCAATCAAACATATAGTAAAGCATGCACTCTGTATTTTTAAACATGAAACAAGCATTTTTTAATCTCTTAACATTTTAGTAAAATTGTGAAGAGGTTTATCTTTTTCCTTTAAATTAATGTTATCACAAAGAAAATTTTTTTTTGCCTTTATTACAAAATATGTATTTTTTCTTTTTGTTGTGTTTTTATTTCTCGCGCTTTCCTGTATATACTCTACTTCTTCAATACCTCTTCACAATCTTACTAAAATGTTGTGAGATTTTATCGCTTTCCAGGTATTTAGAACTATATCCGGAGATTTATTGTGACTGTTTGTTCACCTATTAAAGATTTGTCCAC
>CALUPM010000047.1 GCA_944322665.1 Candidatus Gastranaerophilales bacterium
ACTTCCTGCACGTCTTGAAGAAATCCGCCACGCAAAAGAAGAAGGCGTTGTATTCAAATTCCTTTATGCTCCGAAAGAAATTCTCGGAGAAGATGGTTATGTTAAAGCTGTTGAACTTGAGGTTATGGAACTGGGTGAACCTGATGAAAGCGGAAGACGCAAACCTGTTCCGACAGGCAAAATTGAAACAGTTGATCTTGATACGGTAATCGTTGCGCTCGGCACAGGCCCGAACCCGATTATACAGCGTTCTGCCGAGGCCGACGGGATTGAAATAATTACGGATAAAAAAGGCTACATAACAGTTGACGGAGAAACACGTGCCACAAATATTCCGACGGTTTATGCGGGCGGTGATGTTGCGCCGGTCGGTGAATCCAATGCAATCAATGCAATGGGTGCAGGTAAAAAAGCCGCCAGGGCTATTAACGAACTTCTAAGCAAATAAATTATCATGCTTCAGGATAACGAAAACAGATTTGTTATATATCAAAAACGCAAATATCTTATGATTTATATCATAGGATGTTTGCTTTTTGTTGCGCGCGGCATCTGGATTATTGTTAATGCTCATTCTCTTGCTTTTGAATGTACGGTTGACAGAGCCGGCGGCAGAGATTGTTTTCATAATCCAATTTATTATTATATTGCAGGAGCCTTGGACGTTCTGCTTTTTGGAATACTTAGCCTGCCTGTTTTTTATTGGTTTATTAACCCTGGACTTGTTTTTTATATGAACGAAGATGGATTTTACTCCAAATTCGGATTTATAAAGTGGAATGATGTGACAGGCATTAGCCTGAGTAAAACACAAAGCGGCAAATATATTACATTCAAAATGAAAAAACGTGAAGATGCCAGTGCAATTGTTTCAAGATTATCTTTTATTGAAAGAATCTTTCAAAAAACAAAAGTAAAAGGTTCGCCTGATTTTACGATATCATTTCTTGGCACGGGTGTTGATATTGAAAAAGTTTATACGGAAATGAAGAAGGCTTATGAACAGAATAATCAAAATATTTAGCATATTAATTCTTTCGTTTTTATTGACGGGCAGTCCTGTATTTGCCTTGCAACTTGATCTGTCGGTTGACGAGGAAATCAGAAAAAATTACAATCCGTCAAAACTCGAGCAGGAAAGCCTGCCGCCGCTGCCAAAGACAGCCTCTCCGTCCAAAACGGTTACGACAAAACCGAAAACTACAACATCAACAACATCAGCGCCCCCGAAAACAACCCCGCAAGTCACGGAACCTGCAAGAAAAAAAGTCAACAAAAATCTTCCCGGAACCACTTTAACACAGGATGATTTCACTGCAATCAAAATCAAAAAAGGCACAAAATTCCGCCTGAAATCAAATAATCTTGTGTCGGATTATCTGAAAGAAGGCTCTAAAGTCAGCTTTACTTCCCTCACGCCGGTTTACCAGAGGTATGTGACAATTCCGGCAGGAACGGTATTTACGGCAACAGTTGTGGATTCTCACCTTCCGCAGATTACCGGAAACGGCGGGCTTGTTGAATTAAAAATCGAAACGGTTCAATTTAAAGGCCGCACATATTCCGCCCACGGAAAAGTCACAAAAGCAAACCACAAAAAAATCTTTATAAATAACATAAAAGGCAAACGCCAGTACTGGAAAGGTGTCGCAAATCAGGTTGAAAAAGGCCACAAATTTTATAAAAAAACACGTGCGACTTCCCAAAAACTTGCGGAAAATCCTGTCGGCGTAATCATTTCGCCTGTTCCGACAATCGTCGGAGCTGCGGCGTATATTGTTAATTTTGCAGGCTCTCCTCTGTTTTCGATAGGTTATAAAGGCGGAAGAGTTTCAATCCCTGCAGGAAGCGAGTTTGAGATAAAATTGCAGGAAGATGTTTATTTGAGTTTATAGGAAAAGGGAAGTTAAATGAACGAAGAATTTGATTATAAAGGATTTGCAAATCAACTGAGGTTTCAGGTAAGAGGTATGATACCTGAAGAATACAGTGACAGAGGAATTTACATCCGTGATCTGGTTTATAAGTATTCCATTCTTGCCGGAGAGCGTGTAAGTTTGGAGGATTGCAAAGATAATGAATTACGCAGTATTTTTGTACAGGTTATAGCAGAATGGGTTTTTCACAAAACCGTTGACCTTATTGCATCGGGGGTTCCTGAGGATTTGCATGAAACCGTTTTGAATAACCTGTATTCGGATTTGTATGACTTTGAACTGAAAAATTTAAAACAGACGGGAAAGCTGGAAGAATTCGGCCCGCAAAGAGAAAGACATTTGATAAAAATAGAAAAATTAGTTGATAATAGTTTTAAAAAATCGCTAAAAGATTTCTTGGACAAAAATTTAATCGATAAAGATATTTATACAGCGGCAATAAAACATTCAAACATGGAGGATTACCAGCAAGAACAGATAAAAAATGCTGAAATAATGAAGATCTCAGTTTTTGGGGTCTTAAAAGGCAATATTTATTTCAGTATTGCATTTCCGCTTGCGCTTGTTGTATTTTACCTGATGACAGTTGCAACGTTTTTATCAGGGCAGATTGCATTCGGGTTTGTAATTCTTGCGTTTTTCTGCACGCTTCTCTGGCGGTTTCTGACGTATGAAAATTATATTGAAGATAAAGGTGTCTGGGTGCCGGTTTCAATATGGGATGTCATAAAACTTCATCCTTTTATTACTGTTGCACATTTTCTGGTATTTCCTAAACTGTTCGCGTATATAATTTACTATTTTGATAAAGAAATTCTGTGCGGAGAAATTATTTCCAGTATGGCATTATTATTCCTTATTGCAAGTTTTTTGTCGATTAAAAGTGATATTTATTACAAGCGGATTTTAGAACCTTAAAATAAGTATTCAAATATTGTTAAAAGTTGTAATATTTTTTTGTTTGAAGTATAATATGTTGCGTGTAACGACTTAATTTAAAGAGGGAGAGTTTATGTTTAAGAAATTACTTTCATCCGGAACGATGGCGGCTCTTCTTGCTGCATTGTTCTGCTCTGTTTCGCCTGCTCTTGCAAGCGAAGCTGATTTAGTTGTTCCGAGTATTAAAGACGCAAGCCTCTCAAGCTACAATCTGCTGCTTATTGGTATTGCAATTTCGGTTATCGGCTTGATATTCGGATTTATTGAATTTGCAAGGATTAAAAAACTGGAAGTCCACGCAGCGATGGCTGATGTAGGCAACACAATTTTTGAAACCTGCAAAACTTACCTTATTCAACAGGGCAAATTCCTTTTAGTTCTTGAAGTGTTGATAGGGCTGTGTATTGCGTTTTATTTCGGCTACCTGCAGGGAATGCCGCTTAAAAACGTTCTGATTATTCTGGCATGGTCAGTAATCGGGATTTTAGGCTCTTATGCAGTTGCATGGTTCGGTATCAGAATGAACACCCTTGCAAACGCAAGAACTTCGTTTGCTTCATTAAAAGGCAACCCACTTAACGTATTGAACATTCCGCTGAAAGCCGGTATGTCAATCGGTGTTTGCCTTGTATCAGTTGAATTGATTTTGATGCTTACAATTTTATTGTTTGTACCTGGCGAAATCGCAGGTGCATGCTTTATCGGTTTTGCAATCGGTGAATCTTTAGGCGCTTCAGCCCTCCGTGTTGCAGGCGGTATCTTTACAAAAATTGCAGATATCGGGTCTGACCTGATGAAAATCCAGTTCGGTATCAAAGAAGATGACCCGAGAAACCCCGGTGTTATCGCTGACTGTACAGGTGACAACGCAGGCGACTCTGTAGGACCTACTGCTGACGGTTTTGAAACTTACGGTGTAACGGGTGTTGCGCTTGTTTCTTTCATCCTGCTTGCAGTTGCGGGGCCTGAAAATCAGGTTCAGCTTTTAACCTGGATTTTCGTTATGAGATTTTTGATGATTGTAACTTCTGTTGTTGCATACTGGATTAACGGAATTGCAGACAGAATTTACGCAGCAAAAACAGAAAAATTTGACTTTGAAAAACCGTTGACCAACCTTGTATGGCTGACATCAATATTGTCAATTGCTATGACCTTCGGCGTAAGCCACTGGCTCCTCGGAGGTCTGGAAGGAAATCTGTGGCTCGTTCTTTCCTGCATAATTTCTTGCGGAACACTCGGCGCTGCTCTTATTCCTGAATTTACAAAAATATTCACTTCACCTAAGGCTAAACATACCGAAGAAGTTGTTACAGCTTCACGTGAAGGCGGTGCATCACTTACTATCCTTTCCGGTATTGTTGCAGGTAACTTCTCTGCATTCTGGATTGGTATGGTAATCGTTCTTCTGATGGGACTTGCTTATGTCGCATCAACATTCATTCCGGAAGCTCTTATGATTTATCCGTCAGTATTTGCTTTCGGGCTTGTAGCGTTCGGTTTCCTCGGAATGGGCCCTGTTACAATCGCTGTTGACTCTTACGGCCCCGTAACCGACAACGCTCAATCAGTTTATGAATTATCTTTGATTGAAGAAATTCCGAATATTTCTGAAGAAATCGAAAAAGACTTCGGTTTCAAACCCGACTTTGACAACGCTAAAAAATACTTAGAAGAAAATGACGGTGCAGGAAACACATTCAAAGCTACTTCAAAACCGGTATTAATCGGTACTGCTGTAGTTGGTGCTACAACAATGATCTTCTCATTGATTCTTGTAATCAAATCAACTCTCGGTATAGAACCGGAAATGATTTTGAATGTACTTAACCCGTACACCCTGCTTGGGTTCCTCGCAGGCGGAGCCGTAATTTACTGGTTCAGCGGTGCTTCAATGCAGGCAGTTACAACAGGTGCATATTCCGCAACCGAATACATCAAAGATAACATCAAACTCGGTGAAGCAGATTCTAAGAGCGCAAACGTTGCAAATTCTAAAGAGGTTGTTAAAATTTGTACCCAGTACGCTCAAAAAGGTATGATTAATATCTTTATTGCACTGTTTACGTTTGCACTTGCCTTTGCTTGTTTATCAGCACCGGCAGGGTTCACATCAGCGCCTGTAGCGTTCTTTGTAAGCTACCTGATTGCAATTGCAGTATTCGGTCTTTTCCAGGCTGTATTTATGGCAAACGCCGGCGGCTGCTGGGATAACGCTAAGAAAATCGTTGAAGTTGACTTAGCCGAAAAAGGCACTCCGCTTCACGAAGCAACCGTTGTCGGCGACACTGTCGGTGACCCGTTCAAAGATACATCTTCTGTTGCAATGAACCCGATTATCAAGTTCACAACATTATTCGGACTTCTTGCAATGGAAATAGCAATTTCTGAAAGCTTCAGAGATATTGCACCAATTGCCGGATGGATATTCTTAGTAATCGCTCTGGTTTTCGTAATCCGCTCATTCTATGCAATGAGAATTCCGTCAAAACCAAAACTTGATCCGGAAATGGAAGCCCAACTGGCAGCTGAACTCGGGGTCGAACTTGAAGATAAACAGAATCCGGAATCTTAATGAGTAAAACAGGGAAATGAGTATTATCTCATAAACAAAGGCGCCGGAGCGAAAGTTCCGGCGCTTTTATGTATAAAATTATTGTAAAATTATGTAAAATAACTCTAAAAAAATATAAAGATTTTTACTGCAAGACCGAAAAAATACATGTGTAGAGATAATTTAAGGAGAAAATTTATTATGGGTTCAAATGAAGTAAACGGTGCAGGAATTTCAAAAGGTAACGTTAATAATTTTCAATCAGACAAAAAACTTACTGCAGAAGAAAAGGCTAAACTTGAAAAGCAAACAACCGCGGAAGAAATCCGGAATTATTACAAGAAAAACGAAGAACATCAAGCAACTCTTGACATGATGAGACTTAACGAGCAGCAAGAACGTCTTGCAAGAAAAGCGCAGGAACTTCAGAAACATTATTCTTCAGAGCAGGTAAAAGGTCATGACTTCAGTGATATAACCGGAGCAAACTTTGATTCAATAAATCTTGACGAAATAAAAAAACTTGAAGCCGAACTTGAACAGAAGAAACTACAAATGGAAGCAGAACAGGAAGCAAAAGCATTAAATGCGGAAGAGCAGCCGCAAGGTTCGACTAATATTGATGAAGCAATGCAGGATTATAAAGACAAAAACATGAAACAACTCGAACAACTTGAATCAGAAATTGCTGCACAAAAAGAACAGGTGGAAAAACAGAATGGAAATTTAATCCAAAACGCAGCAATTGAAGCAAAATTATCAACGGTTAATACAGCTATTTCCAAACTCAAAGCCGATATAAGCAGCAAACGTGCTGAAATTACAAGCTTGCTGGAAGCCGGAAATACAGAGGAACTGGCTGAAAAAGAAGTAGAGCTGGCGCAATTAGAAACGCAGCTTGATATTCTAAAGGCAGAGCAGCAAAGATACAAGGCAGAAAAGGAACAACAAGAGATTGATGCTCTTTTTAAAATAGATGGCAACGTTTAATTTTAAAATAATCAATATTATAAATAAGCGCCGGAATTTTAATTCCGGCGCTTTTCTTATTCTTATTTTTGTAAGATAATTCAAATAAAATAAGGAGCGTCATGGAAAATAACGATAGTATTTCAAAACAAAACACTGAATTAATGTTAAAGCATCTTCAGGAACAATTGGACGAAATCAGAAAAGAGCGGGAAAATCTGGCAGAAACAGTAAAAAAACTTATGGAACATCATTCTTTTGAAAATGCAGATGACAGTGAAAAAGTGAATCTGGAAGTTTGGAAGCAGGCAGTTGATGAACATAGTAAAATCGCGGTAGAACATTTAAAAATGCTTGAAAAACATCTTGAAGAGACAAAGAGAGAATATCTTTTTAAACTCGGTCAAGAATTTTAAAACAATCAATTACTGTTGTTGCCGTATATTTTTTTTATGCTAGACTGGTTGTAAGAATTTACAACAGCCGTAAGTTTTACCCGCGGCAGTGCAGGATAAGGAAGTGAAAAATGAGTTTAACAGTATATTTAGGGATAGACGTAGGGTCTGTAACGACCAAATTAGCGTTAGTTGACGAAAAAGGCAAATATGTAGACAGTTATATGCTAAGAACCGCAGGGAAGCCTGTAATGGCGGTTCAGAAGGGATTGAACGAACTTTATGCTAAAAAGCTTACTGACTACAATGTTATGGGCGTCGGAACAACCGGCTCAGGCAGAAACCTTGCAGGTGCTTTAGTCGGGGCGGATATTATCAAGAACGAGATTACTGCACATGCTGTTGCCGCCAGCATAAATGTTCCAGGTGTTCAGACTATCCTTGAAATCGGCGGTCAGGACAGTAAAATTATTATTCTGAGAGATGGTATTGTAACAGATTTTGCGATGAATACTGTTTGCGCAGCCGGAACAGGAAGTTTTCTTGACCAGCAGGCAAACAGACTTAACGTTCCGATTGAAAAGTTCGGTGAAACAGCCCTGAAATCCACAAATCCTGCCAGAATTGCAGGCCGCTGCGGAGTTTTCGCTGAAAGTGACCTTATTCATAAGCAGCAGCTTGGTTATCCTGTAGAAGATTTGTTATATGGCCTCTGTCAGGCGCTTGTGCGTAACTATCTTTCAAACCTCGCACTCGGCAAAGAACTCCTTCCTGTATTTTCTTTTCAGGGCGGGGTTGCTACCAATCAGGGCATGGTAAAAGCTTTTGAAGAAGCACTCGGGCATAAAGTTATAGTTCCGGATAATCACCAAACAATGGGCGCAATAGGTGCGGCGCTTCTTGCAATGGAAAATCACCAGTACACAGACGCTCAGACCAAATTCAAAGGCTGGGAAGTCGGGGATATGCACTTCCACTCAATAACCTGCGAATGCAACGGCTGTTCTAACAACTGCGAAGTCATTACAATTATTGAAGGCAATGACGAAGTTCAGCATGTCGAAAAGATTAAAGACATTAAAGGCAATATTATTGCGCGCTGGGGCGGCACATGCGGAAGATGGGACATAACTAATTAATATAAATTGTAAATTTATATTAAGAAAAAAGTAAAAAATGAAATTTTGCAGGGTATATATACTTTATATATTTAGAGTATAGAATTTGAGGTTTTATCATGGCATTTGGTATATCCTGGATGAATAATAACCCGTACGTAAGAGGCACGCAGCAGCAGGCGGCCACAGACCCGCTTGCAGAAGGCTTGAAGTCTTTTACTAAAGGTCTTTCATCTCTTACAAGTGCTCTTGCCGGCACCTCAAAGACTTCAAAAGCTGCTACGGTTCAAGAGGTTCCTACCTCCGAATCAACCGCAAGCAAAGCTAATATTGTCGCAAACACTCCGGCTGAAGGCGATATCAAAACAGGCGATATCGCAAATAATTTGTTTAATAGAATGATGAATGCCGAAGATGTAAAAATTTCGGTCATTTCAGATGAGATATCAGCATTAATGAGCAAATCAAATCCGACGCCTGAAGAAATACAGAAGATTCAAACAGCACTCGGTGAAGGTTTCACAAAACTCGGCGGATCAATGACTAAATTTATTTCAAAAAAATACGGCGACGGCAGCGAAACTATCAGCAGAGAAGCATTTATGAAATTCCAGAACGAAGGGCTTTCTGATGCTGAAATTCAAACCAGAGAAGCTTCAAATAACAATATTTTCAACAGACTTGACCACGACGGCGACGGTGTAATTTCAGAAAAAGAAATGTCAGCATTTTATTATGCTATGGACTTTGACCAGAATAATACAGGCAACGGTTCAATAGATACTGTTTCATATTACGCAAATATGTCGATATTAGACGATCCGAATGAAAATATGTTTGATCAGAAAATGAATTATACTTACGGTCTGCTTTCAAAAGACGAGGAACAGGGTAATTAGAGAAGCTTAAAGCAAACTTTTATGCTATGATTTTGCTATGAAGGATTTAAGCAGCATAGTAGAAAGCCAGCGGGCAAAATTTCGTCAAAACTTCAAACAGGCAGCCTTTGACATTCAAAGTTTAGCGGACAGCATAAAGCCTGACGGAGTTTTAGAGGATATTTTTACGGAATTTCCGGCTGCAAGTGAAGGTAAAAAATGGCAGAGAGAATTTCTGGATATTCTTGAGAACAAAGTTTCAAAAGATATTTATTTAAAGTTTCAAGAGGTTTTAGCAGAGCGGAAAGGGTATAGCTGTACAGGCTGTGCAACCTGCTGCAATCTTGCGTGCAGTGAATTTTCGCCGTTGGAACTTCAAAAGCGGGCTGATAGCGGAGATAATTTTGCCCGTCAGTTTTTGAGTATTTTTGTGCCTTACAAAGATAAGCAAGAAGCGCGGAAAGTCTATCCTGAATACATCAAGCTTCTTGAGGAAAATAAAGAGGATGAGGTCTATTTTTATCATTGTCCAAAGCTGACAGAAGATAAGCGGTGTTCTGATTATGAAAACCGCCCGCAAATCTGCCGTGATTTTCCGGACAATCCTTTGTGTATCTTGCCTTCTTCCTGCGGGTTCTGCGGGTGGAGAGAGAAGGCTGAGGATACAACTCTTCTTCTTCATGCTATGATTGAGGTTGTGGAATATTATAAGGAAAAGATTTCGGTGAATTTATGAAAGTATTGTCCGGCTTAAGTTTACAGGAAATAGAAGAAATAACCGATAGTTTAAAAGCCTCAAAATTCAGAGCGCGTCAGATTCATAACTGGATTTATCTGAAATCAGTCAGGTTGATTGATGATATGACGGATTTGTCCGTGAAATTCAGGGAGGAATTAAAGCAAATTGCCTGCGTGAGTGACGTTAAAGTCAAAGTTAAACAGGTAAGCAAAGACGGAACAATTAAATATTTAATAGAATATCCTGACGGCGAGTGTGTGGAAACTGTATTGATGAGATTTGACAACCGTGCAAACCTTACAGCCTGCGTGAGTTCCCAGATAGGATGCGCTGTCAATTGTTCTTTCTGCGCAACAGGAAAGCGCGGTTTTATCAGAAATCTTACTTATAAAGAGATTATAGAGCAGGTTTTGACAATCCAAAGAGATACGGGATTAAAAGTTACAAATATAGTCTTTATGGGGCAGGGCGAGCCTCTTTTGAATCTTGATAACGTTTTGAAAGCAATGGAGATTTTCAACGACAGCTTCCAGATAGGTGCAAGAAGAATTACAGTTTCCACAAGCGGAATTGTTCCTCAGATTTACGAACTTGCCAAAAATGACATGCAGTCAACACTTGCCGTATCTTTGCATGCTCCAAATCATGAAATCAGAAAACAAATTATGCCAATAGAAAACAGGTACGATATGGAGCAGTTAAAGAAAGCGCTGAAAAGCTATGTGGATAAAACCGGCAGACGAATTACAATTGAATACCTGTTAATAAAGGATCTAAACGATACTATTGATTGCGCAAAAGAACTGGCAATGTATTTAAGCGATATCAAATGCAATATAAATTTGATTCCCTATAATCCTACGGCAAAGAACGATTTCCAGCGCCCGTCAAACAATTCAATCCAGAAGTTCAAATATTTGCTTGAGCATTCCGGCAAGAAAGTTACAGTAAGGCTTGAGCGCGGTGCGGACATAGATGCCGCCTGCGGTCAGTTGAAAGGAAAGGCTGAAAAATATAATGAAAGCACTGATTCAGAGAGTTAAAAAAGCATCGGTTACAATCAACGGGGAGCTTTATTCCTCAATAGGCGCCGGCATGCTGATTTTTCTCGGGGTTGAAAAGACTGACACCATAGAGAATGCCGGAAAACTGGCGCAGAAAGTCTTGAATTTAAGAATATTTGAGGACGAAAACGATAAAATGAACTTTTCAATACTGGATAAAAAGGGGGAAATACTTGTGGTATCGCAGTTTACCCTCTGTGCAGACTGCCGCAAAGGAACCCGTCCGGGTTTTGATAATGCCGCCCCTCCTGACAGGGCAAACGGTCTGTATGAAGATTTTGTTAAATTTTTGTCAACATCAGGTTTGATTGTAAAGACCGGCAAATTCCGTGCTATGATGGACGTTTCTCTTGTGAATGACGGGCCGGTTACTTTTTGCCTTGAAAAATAATTAATCCCCACTTGCAAATATTTTTTATTTGTGTTATTATATTTATATTAAGTATATTGATATTTATATATTACCGAGGAGTAATTTTTTAAATCGATTTTTTATTATGCAATTATTTTTTCTAATTAAGAGGCTTTCAATATGTATGTAAACAAGTGCGTTAAGTGCGGGCGTGAATTTGAAACGAAAAACCCCAAAAGAGTTATTTGTCCGGATTGTTTGTATCCTGATAAGAAAATGATGATTAATCCATCCCCCTATGACGGAGGTGAACAGGCAGCCCCGCAGCCGCAAAATGACGGAGAACAGCAGAATTTAAGAAGCTATAGCACGGAAGACAGGCCGCAGTTTTATAACAGCTATTCAAGCGGCGGAAATGACAATCAGGGCTACAGAAGACCCCCACAACGCAATTACAATAACAATCAGGGCGGTTACAGACGCGATAACAACCGTCAGGGCGGTTATAACAGAAATCAGGGCGGCTACAACAACAGACGCAGCAATCAAAGACCCCAGCAGGGCGGGTATAACAACAGATTTAATAACAGACGTCCGCAGGGGAATAACAGATTTAATAACAGACGACCGGGAGGCAAGCCGAAAGCTCCGAAGCAGCTTTTAGTCAGCAAAGATCAGCTTGAACAGATAGAATTGCTCTACAAATCTATGCTTCCGCTTCCGAATCCGGATGCACACGAAGTCATCGGTGAAAAAATCGGACTTGAACCGAGAAAAGTTTTCTTCGGAATCAATCTTGTAAGACAAAAACTTATGCTTCCGAAACTTCCGTTCCCGAAACGCAAACTTGCAATTTCACCGGATCAGCTATTTGCAATTAAAAACCTTTATGAACCGCTTCTTCCGCTTCCACCAATCGGGTGTCACAAGATTATAGCGGCTCAGTTGAAGATGGATGAATGGAGAGTTCACGTCGGTATCGGCTTAATCCGTTCGCAAATGGGTCTGCAGAGATGGAATCAGGACAGAACCGATATTCCGGAAGAATTTAAGAAAAAAATGGAAGAACATCAGGCTGCAGCAGAAGCTAAAGCCGCCGCAAAAGCAGCAGAAAAAGCTGCTAAAAAAGCCGCAGCGGAAGAAGCGGCAATGGCTGCAGAAACAGATGCTGAAGTTTCTCAACCAGCTGAAACCGGCGAAACTACCGGTGAAGAAAAGCCAAAACGCGGCAGAAAACCTAAAAAGGTCGAAGAATCAGCCGAATCATGACAAAATTTATTTCAGTCGGAAAAGTTTTGAATTTTCATGGTATTCAAGGTGAAGCTAAAATTGGTTTTTCCAGAAATCAGGAAGAATTTTTTTGCGGACTGAAAGAGGTTTTTGTAAAAGAGCGCGATGAATACGTTTCGCTTAAAATAAAAAGTGTGCGCCTTCATAAGAATTTTGCTATAGTAAAATTTGATGGTATAAATTCTATAGATGAGCTTCTTGAGTATAAGGGAAGTCTGCTTTTTGTAGAAGAAAATACAATCCGTGAAGCGTTAGAGGAAGATGAATTTTTGATTGACGAACTTGTCGGGCTTGATGTTGTTGATGAAACAGGACAAAAAGTCGGTTTTGTCATAGGAGTTTCAAACAACGGCGCAAATGATTTGCTCTCCGTCAAGACAAAATCAAAGCGTATCTCGCTTGTTCCGTTTGTGAAAGCGATTGTGACGGATGTGAGCCTTAAGGACAAAAAGGTTACAATAAACAACATAGAGGGGCTTCTGGAATGAGATTTGATGTGCTGACTCTGTTTCCGGAGATGATAGAAACCCACTGTTCGTACAGTATTCTAAAGCGTGCAATTGCGGCAGGTGTGATTGAGGTTAATACTATAAATCCACGGCATTTTACGCATGACAAACACAGGAAAGTTGATGACACACCTTACGGCGGCGGGGCAGGAATGGTTTTGATGCCGCAGCCTTATGTAGAGGCTTACGAAAGCGTAGAGCAGCTTGAAAATTCTATCACGATAATGCTTTCTCCGCAGGGTGAACCTTTGTGTGAAAGAATAGTTAAAGAACTTGCGGGTTTTGACCAGATAATCTGCCTTTGCGGGCACTATGAAGGTTTTGATGAAAGAATAAGAGATATTATAAAGCCGAGAGAAATTTCACTCGGAGATTTTGTATTGACGGGCGGTGAACTGCCGGCACTGTGCGTGATTGATGCTGTCAGCCGCAAGGTTGAAGGAACTCTCGGCAAAATAGAAAGTGCTGAAGATGACAGTTTTTCGGACGGGCTTTTAGAATATCCTCAGTACACCAAACCCAGAGAGTTCAGAGGGTTAAAAGTTCCTGAAGTGCTGTTAAACGGCAACCATAAAGATATTACGGAATTCAGGAATAATCAGCGGCTTATCAGAACAAGATTAAAACGTCCGGATTTGCTGAAATAACTATTTTGCTGCTTTCTATTTCTTAAAATATAGGCTAGGTCTGACGTTTAAATGTCCAGAATTCACGCTGGAACATTACCAGAAAGGGTACAATTTCAAGCCTTCCGACAAGCATTGAAATTATCATAATAATTTTGGTGGCTTCGTGCATACTGCTGAATGAACCCATCGGACCTGTAATTGTCCCAAATCCCGGGCCAATGTTTCCAAGAGCGGTGATTGAGCCTGCAAGTCCGATTACAACATCTTTTTCTACCATAGTAATCAGTAGTGCACCAACAGAAAAACATAGAAAATAAAAGAAAACGAATACAACTGTCTGGTTTAAAATTTCATGTGGGATAATTGTATTATCGACTTTAACGTTTAAGATAGCATTCGGATGGAGAACTTTTGTAATTGAATTTTTCATAGATTTATACACAAGAATCCATCTCATCATTTTAATACCGCCGCCAGCAGAACTTGCGCATGAACCCATAAACATAACCGTAAACAAAAGCACCTGTGGTACAAAACTCCATTGTGCAAAATCTACACTTGCGCTTCCTGTTGAGGTTGTAACGCTTATTACCTGATAAAACGCGTGCATAATTCCGTCTTTTATGCAGTAGCCGTCGTTAAAATATAATGCTGCAGCAATGAGTAAAGACATTATGCAAATCATCCCTGTATAAACTTTAAATTCTTCGTTTTTGAAAATCAAAGAAGGTTTTCTTTGCACGAGCACTTTGTACTGGAGAATAAAGCTTGCGCCGGCAAGGAACATAAAAAATGTTGTAATCCAGATTGCGGCATTAGAATTGTATCCTGCAAGACTCAGCGAGTTAGGCGAAAACCCGCCTGCAGCAAGCGTTGAAAGCGAATTGCACACGCAGTCGAACCACGGCATTCCGGTGAAATGAAGAAGAATAATTTCAATAACAGTTAATCCTGCATAAATTTTCCAGAGAGCACCAGCAGTGTTTCTGATTCTCGGGGTAATTTTGTCTTCAGTGGGACCCGGAGCTTCCGCAAAAAACATCTGACGTCCTGCAACCGCAAACTGGGGCAAAATAGCAATAAATAACACGATAATTCCTAAGCCTCCCAGCCACTGCGACAGGGAGCGCCAGAAGAAAAAAGCTTCCGGATAATCATAAGTCGTAAGAATTGTTGCTCCTGTTGTCGTGATTCCGGAAACAGCCTCAAACATCGCATCAGTCGGCGTCAGACCGTAAAACAAATAAGGAAGTCCTGATATTACCCCGAACAAAATCCACGAAAGCGCTACAACAAGAAGTGCTTCGGATTTTTTAATATCGTTTAAATTTTCTATAGTGTAGGCGTCTTTTACGCACTTTCTTAAAATATGTCCGGCTGCAATCGACGCAAATCCCGAAATCAAAAACGGATAAATTGAAGAATAATCTTTATAAATAACCGCAACAATTACCGGTATCAGGATTACAAGTCCGATGTATTTAAGAATTAGCCCCAGAGCATTCGCAAGATAATTTAAGCGCATACTATTTCACCTTAAAGAATTTCTTAATTTCCGGCGCATCTTCCGCCTGCGTAAATATAATCAAAACATCTCCCGAGCGTAGTTCAGTGTCGCCTTTCGGGATAATGACAGAGTTTTTCCTCTCGATAATTCCGATGATAGCGCGTTTTGGAAGATTTAAATTCATAATCTTCCGGCAGCTGAATTCCGGAAGAACACCGATTTCCAAAACTTCACCCTGACCCTGCTCTACAGTTGCCAGAATGTCAACATCATTTTCCTGCAAATCATTTCTCACTTCGTTCAACGCGGAATTTTTCGGAGAAATCGCGATATCAATCCCGACTTTTTCAAACAGCGGAATGTTTAAAACTTTTGAAACTCTTGCAATCACACGTTTTACACCAAGTTGTTTTGCAAGAAGCGAACAGAGAAGGTTTCTCTCGTCGTTATTTGTAACGCTAATTACAACATCTGAAGAGCCGATATCTTCTTCATCAAGAAGTTTTAAATCCGTGCCGTCGCCGTTCAAAACCAGCGTATTAGAAAGTTCTTCCGCTAAATAGTGGCACCGCTCAAGATTTTTTTCTATAATTTTTGTCTTAATTTTCAAAGTTTCAAGGCTTTTGGCAAGCATAAGCCCGACGTTTCCGCCGCCGATAATCGCAACATTTTTAACGTATTCTTTTTCATGGAAAAAGGTTCCGGCCAGGATATCCAGCGAATGTGACGTTCCCATAAAAATAAGCTTGTCGCCCGTCATAATTTCAGTTTCGCCGTTCGGTATGAAAAGATCACACGCGCGTGTGATTCCGACAATCAAGGTTTCTTCTGTAAAACCGATATCTTTAATCTTTTTGCCGATTATCGGAAGCCCTTCCCTTACTTTGTATTCAAGAAGCCTTGCCTTGCCGTCCGCAAAATTTTCAACATCAAGCGCATGCGCAACCGTTACAATCCTGAAAATTTCCTGAGTCAGAAGTTCTTCCGGCCAGATTATGTAATCTATAAAAACATCCGTAAAATAATCGTCATTTTTTTCATAAGTAAGAGTATTTTTATATTCTTCTTTACTTACAAAACAGATTGTTCTGATTTTGCCGTACCTTTTAGCCGCAAGACACGCAACAATATTAATCTCATCCATTGCTGTGCAGGCGATAAAAATATCTGCGTTTTTTATATCTGCCTGATTTAAAACATCCAAATCAGAGGCATTTCCCTGAACAAAACTGATATCCAGCTTATTAAATTCGTCGGTACGGTTTTCTTCTTTGTCGATTATAGTAATGTCATGGTCTTCAAAAAATTCAGTTGCAAGAAGACATCCGACCTCGGTAGCACCAAAAATTATTATTTTCATAACATTAAAACTTTATACCAAACCCGAAAAAAAAACAATATATTAAGATGGCGCAAAGTGAAGGGTGAGGAGAGTTGATAAAGGCGATAAGACTGCAAGGCGATAAGGCGATAAGTTCTTATCAAAGTGAGGAGTGAAGGGTGAGTGTGGTTGAAAGGTTGAAAAGTTGAACGGATGAATGGTTTGTTTCTGAATAGGATACTAAGGCACTAGGATGCTAGGGCACTAAGAGG
>CALUPM010000048.1 GCA_944322665.1 Candidatus Gastranaerophilales bacterium
ACGGAGCGTGCGGCTGGTTTGCGTCGCTTTGCCACCAAAGCGACCGCCGTCCGCGCAGGACAAAACAAAAACTTCAATGGGATTCTTAGGATGCTTCGCTTAGAATGACATGAAAAACAGTAGGGTTGTAATGCCTGAAGAACAGTCGAGCGTCTTAGTCCGACACTTCTTCTAAGATATCTTTAACACTGCATTTTAAAAATTTAGCGATTTTTTCAAGCGTGCTGAGTTTAAGATCAACGTGCTCGCCTTTCATTAATTTAGTGATAGTGGTTGTGCTAAGACCTGATGCTTCAGCAAGCTCTTTGCCTGTGTATCGTTTATTCCATTTGACTTTAAATAAATTCACAATGCTAATATTTACATTGTATTTTTTTGTTGTGTAAAAGATATTTATCTGTTGATAACTTGATATTATCAAACTATAATATGATTATTGAAACATTACTTAATGCTTAAGGCGCTTTATGGAACAGGACAATACTCCGTTCGGGCGTTATGAAGATTTAATTTCCGAACTTGAATATAAGTTAGAAGATTTGTTATCTCATATTAAATTCTTGTCTAATTCCACTTCGGGCTGGTGAAATGATTTTGATTTTTCTGCAAAAGATATTAATGCCATGAGCCAGACGCTCTATGACAAAGCAGGCTCTGCACTTTTTGTTGTCGAAAAATTGAAATCCTCTTTAAATCATCTGAATGTCTGCTTGCCCTGCGGGTTTAAATATCAATATCTTTCATCATTTCAACAAGCGTGCTTATGGTTGTGTCCATGCTTACGATGTCTGTTGTCCTCTGCTGAAGGAAGGCGTTAATTTTCGGCATCATTTCAATTGCAATGTCAAGTCTCGGGTTAGTTCCGGGCTGGTACATACCGACGTCGATAAGGTCTTTGTTTTCTCTATAAAGTGCCATAATTGTACGCATTTTGCCTGCCGCAGCCTTGTGTTCGGGCGTAACAATTGAGGACATAAGCCTTGAAATACTTCCGAGTACGTCTATTGCAGGATAGTGGTTCATTTCCGCAACTTTTCGGGAGAGGAAAATGTGCCCGTCAACAATACCTCTTACGATGTCGACAATAGGGTCTGAGATGTCATCCCCTTCCATCAAAACAGTGTAAAGCGCTGTGATTGAACCTTTCGGGCTGTTTCCTGCTCTTTCAAGAACTTTTTGAAGCCATGAAAAAATAGACGGCGGATAACCTTTCATCGTCGGCGGCTCGCCGATTGAAAGCCCGACTTCACGGCCTGCCATTGCGCATCGGGTTACGGTATCTGTCATCAGGAAAACCTTCTTGCCCTGATCCCGGAAGTATTCGCAAACCGCCGTTGCCGCCTGAAGCGCTTTTTGTCTTATCAAAGGCGGCTGGTCGCCCGTTGAACAGACAAGAACTGATTTTTTCATACCTTCTTCGCCGAGTGCGTCCTCTACAAACTCTTTAACTTCCCTGCCGCGTTCTCCGATTAGCGCAACGACGTTGACGTCTGCGTCGGAGTTTCTCGCAATCATACCGAGAAGTGTGCTTTTGCCGACCCCTGAACCTGCAAACAATCCAAGACGCTGACCGCAGCCCATTGTCATACAGCTGTCGATTGCTCTTACGCCTGTTGAAAACACTTCCGTAATAATAGGTCTTTCAAAAGGCCCCGGCGGAGGCCCTTCTATCGGACGCCATGTTGCGCCTGTTGTGTCAAGCGGCTTGCCGTCAATCGGTTCTCCCATCGGGTTTATCAGTCTGCCCAGAAGAAAATCCCCGACAGGTATAATAATCGGCTTTCCCATTGATGTGACTAAGCTTCCCTGACCGATTCCGTTTCCGTCAAGAAGTAATAGCAGCTGGGCGGCTTCTCCTTTAAATGCAACGACTTCTGCCGGTTTTTTCTCGCCTGCCTCTGTTTCAATATAGCACAAATCCCCGATTTTAAGCCCCGGAAGTTTGACCTCTACCGTCAGCCCCAGAAGCTTTGAAACTGTTCCTTTAAATTTAAAAAGTGATGTTTCGCCAAGTTTTTGTTTTACTCTTTGTTTTAAATCAATAAGCCTGCTGTCATCAATGTTTTGCATAATACAATTATAATGGGAATTTGTTCAAAAAACAATTTGTTTACATTTTCAGGATGACAGAAGATTACAAAAGTGCATTTAAGATAAAATTCTATAAAATTATAACCATTATAAAATCTTTGTGGTAAAATAAATCCGGAGTAAGATATATGACATTACCGCAAAATTTCGGAATAGCGATGTTAATGACGCTTTTTGCAGGCTTGACGACCGCAATCGGCGGGGCAATTGCTTTTATGGTAAAAAAAGATAACCTGAAAGCACTGTCAGTCGGGCTTGGATTTTCAGCCGGAGTTATGATATTTCTTTCGTTTACCGACATAATTCCTGAAGCCGGCGAACTGCTTGAAATGAATTATCCGAATGCTTTTGAGTGGCTGGTTTTGCTCGGATTTGTTGCAGGAATTGTCGTTGCAGTATTGATAGATTATTTTCTGCCGGATCATGTTGATCCTGAGGAACTTGAAAATCCTGAAGGCCCTTGCAAGCGCAGACACAAAATAAAAAGAGCCGGACTTTTAACTGCTGTTGCAATTTGCGTTCACAATTTTCCTGAAGGCATGGCAACATTTTTGACAACAACCCAGAATTTGACTCTCGGGATTTCTGTCGGGCTTGCTATTGCAATTCACAATATTCCGGAAGGAATTGCTGTTGCGCTTCCGATTTATCACGTGACCGGCAAAAAACGTTATGCAATGCTTTATGCAGCCCTGTCAGGCATAACCGAACCTATCGGGGCTGTTATCGGGATGTTTTTGTTCAGCTTGTTTGTTCCGCAGGTGCTTGTAGGAATTCTTCTTGCGGCAGTTGCCGGAATTATGATTTATCTGTCGTTTGATACTCTGCTTCCCCTATCAAAAGAATACGGAAACTGGCATCTTTCCATGATTGGAATTGTCACGGGAATTTTGTTTATCTGGACTGGATTGATACTTTTAGGGCACGTTTAGAGGGTGTTTGAAAATGCTGTTATCAGCGGATTTCGGCGATTGCTTGTCCGTAAAAATACGTACGTATTTTTACTTAAGTAAAATTACGGACTTTTTTTATTTTAAAAAAGCATTATAATCAGAATATAAAAGACATAACCGGAATAAAAACAGAAGGGAAGAACTTTTTTAATCCGGTGCGGGAGAAAACGGGATATAAAAAGACTGTAAAAGCCGGAATTGAACGGTCTAACCGTCCGGTTGGCCGCGGCTTGCCCGAAAAACTTTGCACATTGAAAATCCTTTGCAAAACAGAGGTTCAATTTACGATGTTTTTATTATTTAAAAATCCATCTCTTAACACCCTAAGTCCGTTTAATGCGGATTTATTTTTAAAATATCTTACTTCAACGGGAGGATTTTTCCTCCCTTTCTATTAGCCAGAAATATTATTAATTAAACGGATTGTGTATAAGTTAAGATGAAAGTAAAGCCTAAAAAGTTAAGGAATTAAGTAATGATTATATCACCAAAGGAACTGAATGTTTTGACTTTGGTTGCGCATGGTTATTCGGATAAGGAAATCGGGGCTAAATTAAAAATTTCCGAGCGTACTGTTCAAACACATTTAACAAGAATAATAATGAAGTTGAATGCCAAAAACCGGGTCAATGCTGCAGTTTTATTTTTTGTAAACCATACAAAACTGTTTAAGATGCACTAACGATAAGAGGATAAACTATGAAGAGAATTATACTCCACTGGACGGCAGGCGGGTATTATCCGACTGCTGCGGAGGGAGAGTTTTACCATTTTCTGGTAGACGCAGAAGGAAAAGTTCATAAAGGAAGATTTAAGCCGGAAGACAATATTGTTTGTAAGCCGAAAAGTTATGCCGCCCACACAGGCGGCGGAAACGCCGGCTCAATCGGAGTTGCTCTATGCGGGATGGAAGGGTATAAAGACCGCAGAATTTGCGGGAAATACCCGATTACGCTTTCGCAGTTTGAAGGAGCGATGAAACTTGCTGCTTTTCTCGCGGTTAAATACGGACTAACTGTCGACAGAACGACAATTATGACGCATTACGAATTCGGATTTAAGCATCCTTCGACTTCAAGTTACGGCAAGCCGGATATTACTTTTATTCCTCCTTACCCGTGGGTCGGCAAAAATGAAGCAGGAGATTTTATCCGTTCAAAAATAAGGTGGTACAAAACAAAAATGAAAGAGGTTTAAGTATGGAAACAGATTACTACAATTTGTCGGGCGGGATTAATCTTGCTCTTACAAAAACGGAACTCGGATTGGATACAAAAAAGATGTACTGGTCTGACAGCAAAAACGTTGAAATATACAAAAACAGAGGAATTTCAAAACAGCCCGGAAACAGTTTGCTTTGCACCGTCCCTAACGGCGAGTCAGTAACGGGGCTTCACGAAATGGTGTACAGGGATGATTCAAAGCTTGTGATTACGACACAATCAGGAAAGATTTATATTTTTAATCCTTCCAGTAATGCAATGACTTTGTTAAGCAAAAAGACTCTCAAAGGTAAAAAGCCGCGTTTTGCGTCATTTTTGAACGGGGTTTTATGTATTACGGAAAGCGACGGGCTGTTTTATATAAAAAACAATGCGGCATTTGATATCGTAGAATGTAATCTTAAAAATTCATCTGGTTTGACAGTAACCGGAGATGTGCTGACTGTTTACAGAAGCAGGGTATGGGTTGCAAGTGGATCGACGATTTATTATTCGGCTCTCGGAACTTATAATGATTTTACAAGCAGCGGAGATGCCGGATATATAAGTGATTTTCACACGGACACTTCAGAAATTACCGCACTAAAATCTTATAAAGATTATCTGGCAATATACAAAAAAGATAAGGTGTACCTTTTGACAGGCAGCAATCCTGATGATTTTGCGATAGTTCCGTTTGCAGATAGAGGAACTGTTGCTCCGCGAAGTGTTGTGAATGTTGACAACAAACAATACTTTATGTCCTCCGGAATTTTTGCTCTGGAACAGGTCGGGGAACTTAACCAGATACAGTTAGGCTCTGAAATTTCTCTTAAAATCCGTCCGGAATTCGACAACTTTGATAAAAGCAGACTGTCAGAAACAATCTGCGTTCACTACGAAAATAAAAATCAGATGTGGTTTTTTATACCGTACGTTTCGAATAATTATTACCAGACCATCTGGATAAATGATTACGTAAACAAAGCCTGGTACAAACGTGTAGTTCCGCAAAATATTACAACAGCTGCGATATTAGAGGATTATGTTGTTACGGCAGATTCTTCAGGGAAAATTTACCGCGAAGATTACGGCTCTACCTTCAACGGAACCCCTGTTGATTTTATGTGGAAATCTCCGTTTTTATCAATAGGTTCGCCACATCACAGAAAAGTAATTGATGAATTTTACTTTATTCTTGATGACGCTTATGACAACAATTTTAATTTTTCCGTGTACAAAGACTATGACAGCCAGTTGGGCGACGATCCGGAGAAAATATATTCAGTTCACTACGACCATTTAATCTGGGCGGATGATAATACTTCCGACAATCTTCCGTGCCACTGGACTCCGGATGATGCTGATATTCCTGTATGGCCGGCAAACAAGGACGTTCTTGAAAAAGCAGAAATTTCAGAATCAAATTATGCGGTACAGCTCTGCGTGGAAGGTTCTCAGGCAGGAGAAGATCTTGCAATTATAGGGCTTCAGTTCCGCGAAATCTATAATGACGACTAGCTCCACTCATTTTTTATAACAGTACTTACACAATTAAGCCAGGAAAGGAAAAGAAAATTATGGCAGACACAAATTCTTACTCGGTTTTTATTCCTGAAATATGGAGTGCAAAACTTAACAACATGCTCGAAAAAGAGTGTGTAATGCTTCAGTGCGTAAACAGAAATTATGAAGGCGAAATCAAAAATCAGGGTGACAAAGTAAAAATAATTACACCGGCACCCGTTACGATTTCGACACTTACAGCAAATTCTATTTCTTACAGCGAATTAGAACCGACTTCAACCGATCTTGTAATCGACCAGAAGAAATTTTTCGCCTTCAAGATTAACGATGTTGCGCAGGTTCAGTCAAACGCTGACATTATGGAAGCACACCTTCAAAATGCAAAAAATGCGATTGAAGAAGTTCAGGACGCATACCTTCTTTCAATGCACGCAAACGTAGATGAAGACAACATTGTAGGCTCTGACACCTCCCCGATAACTTTAAGCAAAACAACAATTTACGAAAATTTCGTAAATTTAGCAATGAAGCTGAAAGATTCAAATGCGGTAAAAGCCGGCAAACGTCCGTGGGTTGTAATTAATCCGCTGGTGGAATCTTATCTTCTTCAGAGTACGGAGTTTATCGGTGCAAACAAGGTTGCAGACGAAACTTTACGGGAAGGTGCCATCGGAAGAATTGCCGGCATGGACGTACTTGTCAGCACAAACCTGACTCCGGTATCAAACAATTACTACATAATGGCAGGTACAAACGACGCAATTACGTTTGCTTCACAGCTTGCAAGAATCGAAAGCTTACGCGACAAAGACAGCTTTTCAGATCTGGTCAGAGGTCTTTACCTGTACGGCGCAAAAACCGTTCAGCCAAAAGCTCTGGCAAAAATGGTTGTTAAAGATCCGAATGCTTCTACAGAACCGGAAGATACAGGCTCCGATTCGTAAGTTTTCACATTAAAAAGCACTCCGGAGCCGGATCTATGACTCCGGATGCTTTTAAAAACAAAAAACAAGGAGAAAATTAAATGGTAAACAACAATGCAGCAAATCAAATTTCATCAACTGCCGTGCCTCAACAGCAGGGATTGACGAATAATAATTCAATATCAGGTCTTATGCCCGGTGCTATGGCTGCAATGCCTTACAATACAACGGTTAATTCTGCCGATGCGGTAAGACAAACCCTGTTTCGTGATATGAATATCATAAACAGCTTTTTGCAATCAGGCATAATTAATCCGGTACAAGGACAACATTTGATGAACTTTATCCTGAATAAAGCGCAGGTAGAAGCATCAAGGCAGCAGCAAACCCCTCCGGCACCTCGGGTACAACCGGCAGCAATTCCGTCAGGAGGAATTGTTCCGGGAATTGAAGAATTTATAAAAGAAAATCCGGAATTCTTTAACCTTAATGGCAGAAGCAAGGTACTGGAATATTTAAAGAAATCAAATTCTGTAGTTGACAAAGATGAAATTTCGCAGATAGCCGGACTGGTAGAAAATTTGGAACAAAGCGCAATCGACGGTTATTTGCAAAAACAGGCTCACGAGAAATCAATAAATGACGAAAACAAGGCCGCCAAAGAGAAGTTGAGAGCGAATGCACAAAATTCGAATGCGGCAGATGCAAATGCGAAGGTATTTACCCGTGAGCAAATCGGCAGAATGAGCGGAGCTGAATTTGCCAGAAACGAAAAAGCAATAATGGAACAGTTAAGAAACGGCTTAATCCGATAATGAAGGCAAATTAAATAAATCTTGCGGGTGCGGTTACTCAAGCCCGCGGGATTTATAAAAAACTCGAGGAGAAAACCATGAATTATTTTGATTTAGTAAACAAATGTCTTGCGGAACTCAATTACAAACAGGTCAACGCATTTTCCGAACTCACCAAAAATGACCACAAAAAGATAAAAAACATAATCAATCTGGTAAATACGGAAGTGTGCAATTATGACAACTGGAACTTTAAATTGAGGAAAGCAGCACTTAATCTTCCGCCTCACACTGCGGAAATTGAAAACACTATTTACGGGCGGATTGCATCACTGGTAATTGACGGGCATGTGTACAAATACTTTGATAAACCGGATGTATTTATAAACGGAAAAGCTCCGTCACAGGTGTGGGGAAGTTTCGGGGATAAGCTTCTTCTGCCGGAATTTGAAGAGGCAAAAAACGTAAATGTTATTTATTATACGGCAAACACGGCACAGGATGCGGAAGGAAACGAAAAGAAATTTCTGGAAAACGAAACAGACCAATCTTTAATTCCGGACATTTTTGCGGAACACGTAATCGTTTACGGCACCTGCATGCGCTTAAAAGCCAACCCGCAGCATGTCAAATTCGGCTACTGGCTGAGTAATTTCAACAGCGCGCTTGCTACCATGCGCGCAAAAATTCCGGTTGACGCCGGAGCTGCGGCGTATGTAAAAATGCTTAGATACTAGGCTATTGTAGAAAAAAGCATAAAAAAAACAGGAAGTTTTCATTCCCCCCTGTTAAGATTTACACTAGCCGAAATATAAATAGCAATATTATTATACAATTTTTTTTCAAAAAGTACAAACTTTACTAAGAAATGTAAATTATGAACAGACTCACACAACAGCAAAAACGGTTTGTAACCGAATATATAAAGTCGCTTGACGGCGAGCTTTCAGCCGAAAAAGCGGGGTATAAATCCACAGATTTGAAGTCAGTTGCAAATACTCTGCTTTCTAACAATTTCGTAATAAATGAAATAAAAGAGCAGTTAAAAAGCCAGATTTCATCTTTGAGGGTAAACAAAGGCTACGTAATTCAGAAACTTCTTCAGATAGCTGAATTTTCGCTGGAAGAAGAGGATATTCTTGACAAAGACGGCAACCTAACCGGAAAAAAGAAGCTCCGCGACACCTCCGCCGGCTTAAAAGCGCTTGAAAGCCTGTGCAAATATCTGGGATTTAATGCTTCAGCTTCAGAGGGCGAATACCGGCAGGCGAAAATTATTACGATTTCAAACCTTGACGACGACAAAATTTAACTAAGGAGTAGCACAAAAATGAAAAACAAAGACGAAAACATTGAAGAAATGCTTCTGGGTAAGGCCTCCCTTGACGATTTAATCCGTATGAAAATTGAAAGTGAATTTCAGGAGGAAATGAAAAAGGCAAAAGAAAAGAAGCTGAACAGAGAAAAGAAATTTTACACAAAAATTTCAGAAGTTCCTAAAGAGTATATTTTTTCAAAATATGCAGTTTACAAATTCTACAACCGCCACAACAAACAGGAAACTTACATAAACGGAATTCAGGCAGATGCGCTTCTGGGGCTTCAGAACAACATCAGAACAAAAATTCTGAACGGGGAAATGAGTACATTCTCAACGGATGACGCTTATGTGAAGTTTGAAAAAGTATGTGTAAATTCTTAAATTTAATCATTGACAGGGCGCATTCAAGGTTTGAGAATACGGAATACTTATCAAATGTAATATTTTTGTACATGAGATATGCAAGATTTCTTAACGATGATTATGCGCCGGAAATAAATTACTCAAACATAATAGCGAAAATAGAAAGCTGCGGAAGTTTATTTTTTATAGTTCTGGACTCATCAGGCAGTGATTTTGCGGGATTTATTTATATCGACAATCTGATAGGGAATTCTGAAATTCTTCACGGCGGAGAAATTACGGCCTGTTTTGAGAAGAAATACTGGGGAAAGTTTACAAAATGCGTGGCAGACAAATTTTTTGACTATTGTTTTAACATTTTGAAGTTTAAAAAGATAAAAGCACAGATTTATCCGTTTAATTCGCGTGTGCGGGCGCTTTTGAAATATTCGGGATTTAAAAAGGACGGGATATTGCGCGGGGAAACCGTGAAAAATGGAGAATTGTCGGATGTGGAAGTGTATTCTCTTCTGAATTCGGACAGAAAATTTGTGCGATTAACCGGATGAAAGGTAAAAGTATGAAAGTAGAAACAGAAGATTTAACAGCACAGATAACGCCTGAGGAGGAACATTTTCTTGCGGCGGATATAACGGAAAGATATGACAGGTATGATGATTTGCGAAGCGCACAGATTGCCGACAACAGGATAATGCGTGATGCTATTTACGACAATGAAATTCCGAGGTTGAACGGATGGGATAACAGGGTTAAGCTTCCGGATATTTACGAACTTGCGCAGACTCTGAAAGCACACATCAGTGAAAACCTTTACTCGCATCCCGAGGCGATGTTTGATGTAACAGGTGCCACTCCTGAAAGCCAGCAGTTTGCGAATAAGCAAAAATCAATGCTTGTGAACACCTTTGAACAAATGAAACTGGAAGATGAGATTGAAAAAGTAATTAACGGGATAGTTGAAACCGGCGAATGTACGCTTTTTGTGGGCTGGGAAACCAGAATTAAGCAAACAAGACGTATTCTGAGCCTGAAAGAGCAGCTTGAAGATCCTCTGCAAAGAACTTTTGCGGTGGAAGAAAAACTTGTTTACGACAACGCAAAGGTTAAGTTTATCAAGTCCGAGGATTTCGTTTTTGACAAAACAGACCGTGACAACTGGGACAGATGCGCAAAGATTTACAGAACGTATTCAACGCTCGATGAAATTCAATCAGACAGATCTAACAACATGCTGACGGAAGAGAAACTTGAAAAACTGAAAGGAGTGGTGGCAGGTAAAAAATCAAAAAATTATGACAGAGCAGTAGAGGACAATAAACTGGAAATTCTGGAATTCTGGGGCGATATAGAACTTGCGGACGGAAGGCTTTTGAAAAATTGGCTGGTTACGGTTGCGGCAAGGAGCGAAGTAATAAGGTTTGAACCAAATCCGTTTGTTATAAATCCTTTTATTTATGCAAATATAATCGAATCCCCGACAACCGGCAGAGGAATTTCTCCTCTGAGGGTTGCGCTGATATTGAACAATATATCCTCTACGATTTTGAACAAGCAGATAGACGCGCTTGCGCTTATGATGAATCCGCCGTATCTTGCGCCGAAGGGTTCCTTTAGCGGTGAACAGGTTGTGAAACCGGGTAAAATTATTGAATATGACTCCGCTCTGATGCCAAATCAGCCTATACCGTTGAATTTTGACAAAGCAATGGTCGGATGGGATTTTTTGAATTACTTTAAATCCACAATCGAAAGCGCAACCGGAATTTTCAAAAACATGGCAGGGAACACCCAGTCAACAGCCAGAACTGCAACGGAACTCAATTACTCCGCAAACGGTCAGGAAGCAAGACTCAACATGCTTCTTGATGCAGTAAACAGGAAAGTAATAGTTCCGATGGTTGAAAAAACCGCGGAAATAATAGCGAATTTTAAACTCGGAACCGAGGTTATCGGGATTTACGACAAGGGAGAAGTTTCTTTTCTTGAAATAGATGACAAAATCAGAAACGGCAGCTATATCTACCGTTACGGCGACAGAAAAGCGTCGTTTGAGCGGAAGATGCGGTTAAAAGAACTTTTTGAAGTCGTTAAATCTTTTGCCGAAGTTCAGGAAGTTGCGCATAGTGTTGACTGGCTGGAGTGTTTCAAATTTGCACTTGAACAGTACGGAATTGAGAATGCGAACAATTTCTTAAAGAGCAGTGAAGAAAATACAGAAGATAAAAATGCAGCAAAGAGTCACACATCTCCTTTCTGAAAATCTTGTATAGCTTGGACATCATGACTCTCTTTTCGGGTGCCGCTGCGGTATTCTTGCACCTCAAACACATTTTGCGGCACCCTTTTTCTTAATCATTTACTGAAAGGAAAGGAAAATGAAATACAAATTACTTAAAGCACAGCGTGAATTTCTGGAAATTCCGCACAAATACACGCTTGACGTTGCCGTATATCAGGGCGGTTACGGGTCGGGGAAGACTTTCGCCGGAGCGCTTCTGGGGATTCTTTTATGTTTGAAGTTTCCGGGTATAAGAGGGCTTGTAGGCGCGCAGACATACACCCTTGTCAGAGATACAACCCTTCAGACTTATTTTGAACATCTTGAAAATATGAATTTTCAGGAGGGGGTAGATTTTGAGTGGTCGTCTTCTTTGCAGAAACTTACCTTCCACAACGGAAGCGAAATTCTTTTCCGGCATTTTGACGAGCCGAACAAGCTTAAATCTTTGAATCTGGGATTTGTGGAAATAGAAGAAATGTCGGATATCCCATACGATACCTTCAAAATGCTTCTGAGCCGCATGCGCCAGCAAAGAAAGCCCGAATGGAAAAATTTTACCTACAGAATTTTTGCACACACAAACCCCGAAATGCAAAAAGGATGGGTTTATAAAACTTTTGTTGAAAATCCTTCCCCGAATTACAGGCTCATAACTGCCCCGACAACAGAGAATATTTATCTTCCTGACGGTTTTTGCGAGGAACTAAAAAAGCTTTACGACGAACAATACTACAAAATTTTTGTCCTTGCGCAGAACGGAGAATACAATCAGGGGCTTGTGGTCAAAGATTTTACGGACGAAAACATCCGCGATATTCAATATTGCCCTGACATGGATCTTCACATAAGCTGTGACTTCAATGTTGACCCGATGGCATGGGTTCTGGCGCACAAAACGGAAGATAAGGTTTTTTACTTTGACGAAATCATAATGGAAAATACTACGACTTCTCACGCCTGTGACGAATTTTGCAGGCGTTATCCTGCTCATAAAGCAAAAATTATCATAAACGGCGACGCCTCCGGTGACAACCGTTCCTGCACAAGCGAATACACAAATTATGTCATCATAAAGAAAAAACTGCTGCGTTTTGGCTATGACGTTGACATAAAAATAAAAGCTTTTAACCCTCCGATAAAGAACAGAATCGCCGCCTTCAACGCAAAAGTCCGCTCTGCTGACGGCGAAGTCTGTCTTTACGTGGACAGAAAGTGCGAAAAACTTCTCTACAATATCTACAACCTCAAATACAGAGAAGGCACTTCAAAAATAGACGTGCCGACATACCAGCAGATAAAACAGACAAAAGAGCTTAAGTTCCTCTCTCATCCGATGGATGCGGCATCGTATCTTGTGGACTATTACTGGCCGATAAGGCTTTAAAAATGCGCGTTTTTACAGCGCGGAAAGGTTTTAAAAATGCAAAACACTATTGATATAGAAAAATTACACGAAAAAGCAAATATTATAAAAAATCTCTGTCTGAAGTTAGAGGAAGCGCTTAACAAAAACGACGGAGAAGAGATTATTAAAGGCTGGAAAAAGCTTGACGGTTTCCGTGAAACAAGGACAAATTTCAAAGGAATTTTATATTCAAACGGCGCGGAATATGTGATATGTTATGCAGGCACGGACAGTAAAAGCATAAAAGACCATATCGAAAATATTGTAATGGGAATTTTCGGCAAAACTTTGCAGATGCGGATTGCGAATTACTATTACAAAAAATGCAAGGAAAAATTCGGATTCTATAACGATAATCTTACTCTTGCCGGCCACAGCGAGGGCGGCACTGAAGCCTCTTATGCAGGTATAAAAAACAGGGTTAAAGTTGTGACGTTCAATCCTTATGGCTTGAGCCGTAAGCTTTATGACACAAGGGCAGACTATTCAAATTTAATCACCAACTACCGCGACGCATCTGATTTAGTGTCAAAATTAAAAGAAAACCCCGGCAGAACATATATTGTATCGACAACAGTAAAACAGTGTTTAATAAAACGCCTTTTCGGCTCAATAAAATCACACAGGCTGGAAAATCTCGGCGATTGTCAGGATTCGGTTCCGCTGGAAGAATACAGGGAAACCCATCCCTGTTTTATAAATTCGTATAAGTTGTTAAAAAAGTTGTAAGGCGCGGCGCTTCAGCGCCGCGCAGAAAGAAAAGGAAATTAAAAATGGAATGTTTATTAAATTATGCACCGGTACTGGTGGCGGTTATGATATTTTTAATTCAGCAGCGTATAGTGATAACGCCCGAGCAGCTGGAGAAAAAGCACCGGGAAATAATAGACGATATAGAGGAAAAATTCGTATCAATCCACAGTTTCAACGATTTGAAGGAGCATTTCGGGGAGATGAAGGAGAAGATAGACAAGATTTACGATTTTATAATCACGGTAAAGTGAGGCGTTAAGGCGATAGGGCGATAAGGCGATAAGTTCTTATCAGAGTGAAGAGTGAGGAGGGTTGAGAAAGGCGATAAGACTGCAAGGCGATAGGGCGATAAGTTCTTATCAGAGTGAAGGGTGAAGAGTGAAGGGGGTTGAATGGATGAATGGTTGAAAAGTTGAAGGGTTGGTGGTTACGTAAAATAATCCCCTCTCCCCTTGTGGGAGAGGGTAGAATTTCTTAATGAGCGCAGCGAATTTAGAAATTCGGGTGAGGGGTCAAAGGGTGAAGAGTGAGAATGTTTGCAATGTAAAGATTTGTAAAAAATCTTATAAAAAATTTCCTATATATTAAAGTTTTCACCTGAAAAAGCCGACAACCATGGCAAAGAATTGTTACTAAAGCGAGTGAAAGGAAAGCAGACTCAATGGGATTGGCAGCAACACAAGCGAGATTTTTGGGCATAACAGCCAGAAAAGCTAACTGTGAATTTCAATCAATGCAGATAGCCCAGCAGAAGCTGTCGATTACACGTGAGTTGGAAAAAGCAACCGCTGAATACCAGAGCGCTTTAGATACAACAAAACTTATCTGGGATCCGGACGGAAGCGGAGAAAACACTTTTGATTTGAGCTATAACTTAATGATGACTCCGTCTGCCGTAAACAATTACGCACCATACTTTATAACATCACGGGACGGAAAAATTGTTTTGAACAGCAAAATGGCTGCTGCGGCTGAAGCTGCAGGTATTCCGAAAGACGGTTGTAAACCGACCGCAGAACTGTTTATGGACTTCGTCAACAATATGGTCAGAACAGGCGGTATGAGTGAAACAGCCGCGACTGCCTGCCGTGCTATTGATTATGATGAATGTCTTAAATATACCGGTATGGGAGCTCCGATGATGGATAAAACCACTGCTTCCGCAATGGGTATTAATGATTTGATTGCTTATGTCGATATTTTGATTGCAAATAAAGATGCCTCCTCTAATGAGGACAGAAAACTTGCTGAAGCTTTGACGTTCAATTTTGGTAAAGATGAGAATGGTGAAGATTTGTGGGTATATAAAGATCCAGACAATTCTAGAGAAAAGGTTTATTTAAACTTAAAATCATCTATAGCAAACAAAGGTGATGCAAATTCAAATTACTTTGTAAGAAACGGAAATATTACTCAGGATACTGAGTTTACACTCTCAGATTTGCTGACAGAAGATATAACATTTGCAATGACCGGTGACAAAGTAAAAGCAGGCTTCTGGCAGAAATTATGCGCCGGTTTGTTGTCTGTATTTACGGGAGGTTTTGCATACAACGCAATTCTGGATTGGATTACCAGTGGTAACTCAACCGTTAATTTGGAAAAGTGTACGATTCAAGAAAAAGCACTTGTTTATTGCTTGAACGATTTGTTTAACGGTCTGGGCGAATTGTTTGATATGGAAAATGCGACAGATACTGATGTTCAGGCATTTGCTTATGCTGCTCAGCAGACAATGGCTTTGTTAGGAACAAGCAAAAGTTTTCCACGTAAAAGACATTCAGTCGATGTCTTTAATTCAACAGTATCAGAGGCTAATGGAATTAATGGCTGGGCATCAATGGGTGCTAAGAGCAACAAAAACTACGGTACAACAGCAATAAGCCTGTCAAACTTAACAGAATCGTTCCTGACATACTATGCTCAGGGCTTGAATGGATTTGACAACACGTATTATATCAACACAGACGCGGATATGTCCAGCTACGTAACTGACGATCCTTATTACATGTGGGAAATCGGTGATCCGAGTGCAGAAACTACTATGGATATGTACAATGCAGAATTCTATGCCGCAATGTTTAACAATATCTGCAACAGCGGATGGACAGAAAATGATCAGATTACTGATAAAGAATACCTGAGCAACAGTTTGTTGAATGCCCAGTACTTTATTTCATCAATGAGCAGTGATAACTATTATTATCAGGACAGATACACCGAAAACGGTTATGTTGCCGAAGTCGTTGATGAAGAAGCGGTTACTCAGGCTGAATTAGCATACACAATGGCAAAAAGCAAGTTGAACAGTAAAGAAGAAAAACTTGATATAGATATGCAGAAACTTGACCTTGAGATTTCAGCCCTGTCTACGGAATATGAGACTGTTAAACAGATGATTAACAATAACGTTGAGAAAACATTCACGATGTTCAGCTCGTAGTAAAGTGAGGAGTGAAGCGTGAAGGGTGAAGAGTGAGAAGAGTTGAAGGGTTGAAAAGTTGAACGGATGAATAGTTTGCTACAAAACAATTCCCTCGCCCCTTGTGGGAGAGGGTGACACGAAGTGTCGGGTGAGGGGTCAAAGAGTGAAGAGTGAAGGGGGTTGAATGGGTGAAGGGTTGAACGGATGAATAGTTTGTTTCCTAATAGGATACTAAGGCGCTAGGGCGCTAAGGCACTAAGAGGTTTCGTTATGAAAATCGTTAAGACGTTAGGACGTAAAGACGTTAAGTTCGTTATGTTAAATATTTTCCCTCGCCCCTTGTGGGAGAGGGTAGAATTTCTTAATGAGCGCAGCGAATTTAGAAATTCGGGTGAGGGGTCTGA
>CALUPM010000049.1 GCA_944322665.1 Candidatus Gastranaerophilales bacterium
GGTGAGGAGAGTTGAATGGTTGAAAAGTTGAAGGGTTTGTTTCAAAAAAGATACTAAGGCGCTGGGGCACTAAGGCACTAGGAGGTTACTTGTTTATCTTAAGAAACAGCCTGAATTTACTAATCCTGCAATTCTTAATAAAAAATTTATTTTTGAACGCTGGAAAAATAATCCGGTTTACGTTAGAATGATAGAAATAGAAAAAGGGATATAAAACCATGAAATATTCAAAATATTCGGCAATAATAATCGGAAGCGGAATTGCAGGCTTGTATGCAGCGCTTAAAATTGAGCGGACTACAAAGCTTAATGACGGAATTCTTCTTGTCACAAAATCAAAACTTGGTGAGAGCAATTCCTATTATGCTCAAGGCGGAATGGTCGGAGTTTTGAAAGAAAATAAAGCCGATTCCACAGCCTCTCATATAAGCGATACAATTAAAGCGGGAGCAGGCTTAAGCGAACTCAATACAGTAAAATTTATCTCGGAAAATTCTGATAAAGTTATAAAAGATTTACTAAATTTCGGAGTGGAATTTGACAGGGACGAAGATAACAAATTTACATTTACTCTTGAAGCTGCGCACAGCGTAAGACGGGTTTTGCATTCAGGGGGAGATGCAACCGGCAGAATGGTTACAACAGCGCTTCGTCAGAAAGTCAGCGAAAATTCCAATATTGATATCTATGAAGAAACAACAGCCGTCGAACTTCTCGTTGATGAAACCAACGAATGCAAAGGGGTTATTGTCTTTAATAATTTGACCGGCGAATACGAAGTTATATATTCTTCTGCCGTAATTCTTGCAACAGGCGGTATCGGGCAGCTTTACAAATACACAACAAACCCCTCGGGCGCAACGGGTGACGGAATGTCGCTTGCATTTAACGCAGGGGCGGTTATGCAGGATATGGAGTTTGTTCAGTTCCATCCGACAGCCCTTGCAATCGACGGGGATGAAAACAGGTTTTTAATATCCGAAGCCGTCAGAGGTGAAGGCGCAAAGCTTGTTGACGCATCTGGCGCAGAATTTATGTATAAATACGACGAAAGACTTGAACTTGCACCGAGAGATGTCGTCACAAGAGCGATTTACAGCGAAATGCTCAAACACCATACGGATAACGTTTATCTTAATGCGGCTTGCATCGGCAGTGAAAAACTTGCTGCGCGCTTCCCGAATATTTCTAAAAAATGTCTTGAAAACGGGATTGATATTTCAAAAGACTTTATACCTGTTGCGCCTGCGGCACACTATATGATGGGCGGAATTAAGACAAATATTCACGGAGAAACCTCTGTTAAAGGGCTTTATGCAATAGGTGAAGCCGCTTCAACGGGTTTGCACGGCGGAAACAGGCTTGCAAGCAACTCTCTGCTTGAGTGCGTTGTCTGTGCTTATGAAGTTGCAAATTACCTGAAAACCCTTCCCCTCAACGCTCCGAAACAGATTAATGAAACCATCAAGTCAATAATCGAAAAATATTCCGAAGAAATTTACCTTGAAGAAATTGATGTAACTTCAATGAAAGAAAAACTTAAAAGTATAATGTGGCGCGGGGCAGGAATTTTCAGGAGCGAAGAAACTCTTGAAAATTCACTGAAAGAACTGGAAGATTTAAAATCCGAATTTCACAGAAGCGACAAATGTATTTCAAAACAGGAATACGAATTCAGAAACATGCTGACTGTTGCGGAAATGGTTATAATGTCTGCACTTAAGCGTAAAGAATCCCGCGGGGCACATTGCAGAACTGATTTTTCAGACACAAACGAAAAAGCCGTTCATACGAGCCTGACAAGAACTTCTCTTGAAGATTTTAAGAAAATTTTAAAGAAACAATATTCTGCAAATTTTGCGGGTTTCAATGATTCGGATTTTGGCGCAGCAGTTTAGAACGGTTAAATAATAAGGAGAAAAGAATTGCTGAATAAATTTATAATGGAAGAACATGTAAAGTCCGCCCTGATTGAAGATATCGGTTACGGCGATATTACAACCGAAAACCTTGCAGAAGATACAGACCGCATTGAAGGATTTTTAAACACCAGAACTGATGGTGTTCTCTGCGGGGTTGAGGTTTTTAAGACGGTTTACAGACTCCTGAGTGAAGATATAAAAATAGATTTTCATTTTAAAGACGGAGATTTGATAAAAAAAGGCGATAGTCTTGCAGCACTTTCAGGTCCTGCAAAAGAACTTTTGATTGGCGAAAGACTTGCCCTTAATTACATCCAGCGCATGAGCGGAATTGCGACAGAAACCCACAAATATCAGGAAGCAATTGCTCCTTACTGCGCAAAAATCGTTGATACAAGAAAAACCACCCCGAATTTCAGAATGTTTGAAAAATATGCAGTAAGAACAGGCGGCGGCGCGCTTCACAGGTTTAACCTTTCTGACTGCGCAATGATAAAAGACAATCACATTCGCCTTGCAGGCTCAATCACAAAAGCTGTTGAGAAGCTTCGCAAAAACCTTTCTCACGCACATAAAATTGAGGTTGAATGCGATACTCTTGAGCAGGTAATTGAGGCTCTCGAGTGCGGGGTTGATATTATTATGCTTGACAATATGACTGTTGAAAATATGAAAAAAGCTGTTCAGATTATTAATCATACAGCGATAGTAGAGGCAAGCGGCAACGTAAATCTTTCTACTGTCAATGAAATAGCCTCAACAGGAGTAGACATAATCTCCTCAAGCGCAATAGTGGCAAAGGCCCCGACTCTGGATATAGCATTAGATATGTAACATATATAAAGTGTTAATATTACACTAAATGTTAAGCGGCGGTTTCATTAAAATATACCGCCGTTTCTATATTTCAGGTATTTTTAAATAAAAATTCAGAATTAATTGTAAAGTTTTTTAAAAAAACACGCAAAAAAAATTATGTTTTGATTTAGAATAAATGTACAGACTATTAGTTAAAAATTTGGTGGAACATGAAAATTAATTTACTTAACAGCTACAGGCCCGACTCAACGGGCACAGGAGCGGTTTCTTTAGAACCCCGAAATTTTAAAAAGCGAACCGCAGAAGGTTTGTGTGTCAAGCAGAATGAAACAAGAGAATATAGTGTAAGTTTTAGCGGTAATCCGGTAGCAAAAGCGAACGAGGTTGCCGCTAAAACTTTGGGAGATAAAATTCTGAGCAGCAAAACCTTCGGTGCAATGCTTGAATATGCAGAAGACCATCCGATTTCCTGCAACGCACTTTTTTCTCTTATCCTTGCCGGTGTTTGCAGGCCTCTAACAATTATGGCGCTTCCTGATGAAATAAGCGGAAAAAATAAAAAAGATAAAATGAACGCTGCAGCTCACGCGGTTGCATCCGGTGTCATCGGATTTATTTCTTCAACAATAATTATGAGTCCGTTTGACGCAGCGATGAAGAAAGTTAAAGCAGATCCGGCTAAGTGGCTCGGCATCGGTAAAAAAGCTGAAAGCTATCTTGGAGACCTCAGAGCAAAAGGTCTTACCAAGACTCCGAAATTCAAAAACGTTGAAAAACTCATTAAGATGGGGCCTGATATCGTAATAGGTATCCCGCGCTCAATGATTACAATTGCACTTATCCCGCCGATTCTCAAATACGTTTTCGGTATGGATCCCAAAAAAGACAAACTGAAAGAAAAAGAAGTGAAAACAGAAAATCAAAATAACGAAAACCTGAAATTTGCAGGTTCAGTCGCGCAAAGTCCGGCGTTTGACGCTGTAAAAGGAGGTGTAAAGTAATGCAGGTATCATTCAACACAATTAAATATCCGCAAAATACACCTTTGCAGAACAAAAAATCAAATAACTTAAAACAAAGTTCAACCCCGTCATTTGGAGGAAGCAGTGCAAGCGTATTTGACGCATTCACCTCAAAATCAAAATTCTTTGAGCCTCTTGAAAAAGGCTGGAATTCCATGACCGACTGGATTGCAAAAAATATCATAGCAAAAGCAATGAACACAAGATTGTTTGCCAGATTTGCTGAAAAGACCAAAGACAGCAAATATATTGCAAACCATATTATAACAGCCGGTGCTGCTGTCGGAACCGCAACTTATATTCATAAAACTTTAAATCTTCCGGAAGAAAAAATGGACAGCGATGGAAGAAAAGTTCTTGCCGCAAATCATCTTTTGACATTCGGCGTATCTACAGCAGGTGCGTACCTTGTTGACGGCGGACTGTTCAACAAATGGCGCGAAGTTACAAACAGGTACGCAGAACTTTATACAAAAGACAATACGTTGATGGCTAAGATTGCCGAAAAAAATAAAGAATTGAAGAAACAAGGTAAAAACAAAATTGACGTAATCGATTATGCAAATGATTATCTGAAAGATAAAAAACTTGTAGCCCGCCTGAAAGGTATGGATATTGCAAAAACGTTGTTGATTTGCACTCTTATTTACAGATATCTGGTACCTGTTGCAGTCACCCCGATTGCAAACAAACTCGGCGAAAAGTTTCTCGCTCACAAAAAAGAACGGGAAGAACAGCTTGAAAAAGCATAGAATTTCGTTTGACAGACAAATTCAACAAAAACCGGAATAAAAACGTTCCGGTTTTTGAAATTCAACAGCAGATAGAAATTTAAAATAAGACAAATGTATATAAATCCAGTTTTGCCTAAAATTAACACATCAATAAATTCCGTCCTCCGCAGACAAAAGAGTCAGGATATTTGCGGTGTGCAAGTTCAAAGTCCGGCGCAGTCACTGAATAAAGTACAGATTACCTTTGCCGGCACACAAAAAAATAAGAATTTGGATACGGAAAAAGAAACAAAAAAATTGTTGAAACAATTTGATGATATTTTGATTTCAAGTATGGATCCTGAGGAAAGCCGGCAGATCTATGAAGACCAAAAAAATGCGCGAATCTGGGCAGTTTTTAAAAAATATGAAGCATTAAAGTCGGAATTATTTCAACTTCGCACGTCTATAGCATATACGGAAGCGCAAAAAGTTGATATACATCAGGCTATTCAGTATCGCATGGAAGATCTGTATAAAGAGCTGCGCAAAAATGACAAACCTTTTGTTCCGGTGAAACCTCTTGACAAAAATATAGACCCCGCGCTCGTAAATAATTTCAAAACAGCAATTCTTGAAGATAATTTTAACCTCGATAAAGTATATTTTGATTATTACAACGGTTTAAACGAAATAAGCAGTGTAGAAGAATTAAAGAAAAAATACCCTAAAATAAAAATTCCTTCAAAAGCGCAAGATGTTGTTGCCGACAAAATAATTTCAGTTTTAACAAGGGATTTTTTTGAAGTATTAGATAAAAAAATGGCTAAAGGAAATGTCGAAGATGTTTACAATTTTTGTGACCGGAATATTAAAAACATTCTGACGCAAAGTGTAAACGAGCCGGAATATGTATATGCCGAAATTTTAGAAACTGTTGTAACCAGAATTTTGGAAAAGCACGAAAATCTAAACCGGAAGGATTCTTATTCGACGCTTCCGCAATACAGGAAAAATCTGAATGCAAATATAACGGAAAATGATTTAAAGCTTCTGGCTGTGGATTATGATGATTTTGTTTTGTCGGTTCTGCGCCAGCAATATCTTGAGCGAAAAAAGCCTTATGAAATAAAATTTACCGACGGTAATATAATAATAAATCTTCCCTCCTTAAAAGAAAATTCTTACAAGTTTGAAAAGCCGTCAGAAAGAATAAAAACAATAATAAATACCGCCGGAGAAATTCAGGCAGCAAAAAGAAATTATGAAAATTTTGATTCTGAGCGGCTCAGAGATTGTTTGAATAACGCTGCAAATCGTGAAATAGGCAATGTTGAAGATGTTTTTGATAGGATTGTAATGTTTGATTCCTGCAATTTTGCAGAAGGTGATAGAAAATCAATTGTCCGGTTTTTACAAATTTTAGACGCGGTATCAGACGGCGATTTATCTGAAAGCGAAGCACTGAAAATAATTAAAAAAGAGAATTTGCGTCCGGTAGAAACCGAAAAAATAAATGAAATTAAAAAACAAAAAATTTCGGAAGCCTTGCGCATACAGCAAAAACAGGCTCAGGAGCTGACCTATTTAAAAACAAAATTTGATGCGGCAATGAATGTTTTGTATCAGTATGATATGAGCGGCACAGCAATGAAATGCGCAAAATACCGTCCTGAGAACTTGACCTCTGCATCTGTTCAAAACGCCGAATTTATAATTCAAACAGCAGCAGAAGAAAATATGACGGCTCCGGATTCTGTTAAAAATACTATTAAACACTGGGACACATACAATTGTTTTAAAACCTCAAATCCGGATAGCGAAATTCTTAAAAAAGCAGAAGCTTACGCAAAACATCCGGATGGCGGGATTAATTTTATGAAGGCCGGAAGGTATATATCAAATTCCTTAACAGTATTGAATGCGCCGAAAAGTCTGGAAGGCTTGAGCAATAAAGATTTTGTACGTGAAATCATATCGCGTTCTATGTCAGAAGAAGAAGCCGTTAAATATTTGTGCAAATATGATGAGTATAATGAACAGAACTTATATGGCAAAACCCATCTTCAATCATATATTGACCTGTTTAATTTGAAAGATCCGGTAGATAAATTTATGCTGAAAAATATAATAGAGAATGATTATATTAACACAGACACAGTTTCTCAGGTGGAATTAAACGATAATAGTATGACAACCGCCACAATCAGCGCAAAAGCAAAACAACAAATTTTGGATAAATATAAATTCCCGGGATGTCTGGAATTTATGTGCAGTTTTGAAAAAGCTCTGACGACAGCCGGCGCAGATAAAGGAATGTCAGGAATAAAAAAAATAACAAAGAATAATAAAGCGATGGAATATAGAATGGAATTGAAAATTATAAACCATGACGACAGACTTTTTGCCTCAAATAAAGAGTATTATTTTGACGTATTCTCAGATAAAGGGTTACATTGATAATTTTAAAACATCTGTAGTTATTCCATATTGAAGTTTGTTTTTTAATTGTCCAAAAACAGTGTAAAAAGCAGTGTAATTTGTTTCTAATAATTGTAAACTTTTTGTAATAAATATAAAGAAATTTAAAAATATACCGATTAATCTAAAGGTGTATATTGAAAAATTTCAGAAACAATAACAGGTATGGATGAAATTCAATTAGGCAAAAGAGGTAAACTCGGTAATCTAAATCTTAATAACATCAAATCCGGTATAAAGAAAGAAGATATTACCGGAGGCGACAAAAAGCTTGACTCCATTTTTGACAGTGTAGATGATGGTAATAACGTTCTGGACAGAAGCGAGCTTCAGAAGCTGTATGAAAAGCTTGCAGAATTGGCCGGAGATGATTTGAAATTATCTAAACGCGAAGCCGGAGGATTTACAAATGCAGAAGGCAAGAAGCTTGGTATCAAAGGTCGTAATGCATTATTTGAATTTTTAAACAGACTTTCAAACAGCAGTAAAGATGTCAAATCAATTCAAACAGAAAATATAAACGGTCAGGACGTAGAAGTTGTAACCTATTATGACAACAGAAAAGAAGAAATATATCCGGACGGCACGAAAGTTACAACGACACAAAACGGTAATAAAACCACGATAACAAGAGAAGACAAAGACGGAAAAACAATATCAAAAACAGAAACAACAGAAGAAAACGGTGTAACAACGGTTGTAGAATATGAAGGAGAAGCGCCTGAATCAAAGACAGTAATTGATGCCAAGAATAGTACAATATCCACATACACTTATGAAGACGGAACAGAAATACTTCAAAAAGAAGAAAATACACAAACAGGTGATATAACAACCTATAAAGACGGCGTTCCGACAATAACCCGCAAAGACGGCACCGGTATTGACAGTAAAGACGGGAATCCGGTAACAACTACTTCATACACAAACCCCGGTTCAGAAGAAGCCTCAACGGCAGTTCCTGAAAAATTAACCACGGCAGATGTATTACAGAATCTTTTTGGTGACAGGAAAAAAGCAAGTGTAAAAATAGACGGTTCATCGACAGGTCTTTCCAGCGGGGCATATCAGGGAGAAGTAATATTACCGAGTACGGAAACATTGAAAGACGGAGCGTTTCCGGAAAATTTGAGTATAACACTTCCGGCTGCTTACGGACAGAATGCAACTATGAAATTAAAGTTACTAGATCCTGAAAACGGAATTTATGAATCTTCGGCAAAAGACAGAAATTTCCGGATAGCAGCTGATGAAAACGGCAATATAACAATAAAATCTGTTAATGTAGAAGAATTGACAGGCAAACTTAATGCCAATTTGGCGGAATATGCAAAAATCGAAGCTCAACAAAAGGCCGCAGCGGCCGCAGCGGCAGAAGCAGCGGCCGCTGAAGCTGAAGAATTAACAGCTCAAACAACGGCAGCAGCAACAGAAACCTCAGCGATACAGCAGGAACAGGTAAAAAGCGGCGCTTCTGCACAAAATGATGCTGCAGTAGTTGAAACCCGGACTCAAAAAACTCCCCGTCCTGTGCTAACCGGCAACGGAATAAGCTTTATAATTAATGATGACGGTTCTGTTGAATACTTTGACAAAGACGGAAAACCTGTAACCGGCGAGCAGCGTGAACAACTGGTCAAGGCTGAATCGCAAAAAACGGCCGGTGTAATTTACGAAGCCGCAAATATATTCTTCGGAACAGATGAAGAAAAATTATCAGAAGGTGTTAATATGATTTATTCATCCGAAATCATGGATGAAGTAAATAATATATTAAAAAAGAAAGACCGCGACTACAAAGGGGACGAAAACACCACACCTCTGGAAGCTCTTCTTCTTGACGAATTATCCCGTTCAGAAGTCCGTAGTCATATTAAAACACTGGCTGCAAACGGAGCTTATGGCACGGGACAGGAGAAAGATGAAGCTCTTGGCAGAAATGCAGCCCGTGAAATAAAATATGAAGTTCATGGCGGAGTATTCGGCTACACCGGAACTGCGGATTTAAAAGAAGCAATGAGTTTAGCATCAACCAGAGGAGCGCGGCTTGCAACAGAAGAATATTTTAAAAACGGAGAAGTAAAAGGTGACGCTAATAATGGCTCAATGATTCGTGCATATATTGCGGAAGACGGCTGGAATGCGCAGGAAGTAGACCAGTTTGATGCAACATGGGTAAAAAATAATGCCTATGACACAGAACATGATCAGGCACATAGAAACGGGGTTATCGGAAGACTTGTATTTGAACATGACTCGGATGAAGCTCTTCACATTGGTCTGGATTCAGTAAATGATGATCCTGAAAGCGCAGATTATCAGGAATTAACAAGAAGAGCTGCCGAAGAAAACGATTCCAACGGTTATAAGGCACGTTTTGACGGGCAGGAAGCCGTTCAAACTTATATCGCCGGAAGAACGCAAAATAAAGACGGAACAGTAGATACGGAACATGTTTCGGCTTGTAATACACTTTTATACAAAGGCGCAAAACCGGTAAGAGTACAGGCTGAAGAAAATCTCTATAACGCCCAAAAAGATGATATGAGCGGAATGTTTGACAGTATGGAGCCTGAAGTTTATACCGAAATGTCTGATTTGCTGGCAAAAGGTAATGTGGAAGGCTGCACCTCAATTCAGGAGGCTTACGACAAAGCATTGGAATCGACCGGCGAATATGACCTTAACGAAAAGGCTAAAATTAAGGCAAATGCTATTTTGTCAGGACAAATAGAATTCAGCGATGAAGAAGTAACAGATTTTTGTGTTGAATTGATGCACAGAATAGACAGAAACCGCGGGGCCGGCACGTCGACCGGCAAAAGTGCCGGTTTTAGCAACATTGCGGATTACGAAACCGAACAACTAAAAGCAATTCTTCAATCAAGACCTCAAATATTACAAGCTGTCAAAGAAAGAGTGGAACAGGAAGATTTCTCCTACTCCACAACACTTTCAACCCATAGTGAAGCAGCATCGATAGTTAAATTTGAAACAAATACAAAAGAAGACTATCTTGCAATAATAAACGATTCAAAATACACAGCAAATGAAGCCGTTTTCTATGATGCAGAAGGAAATCAAATTACGGATCCTGGCGAGATAAAAATGCTGACAGAGGAGAACATGTCAGCCTTAAACGATATGAGAGAATACGTAGCTCAACTGGAAAGAGACTTTAAAAAAGGTGTTGATGCCGAAGGCGGATTTTCCGACCTTGCAAACGGAATCTCAACATACAGCGGACTTGGCACCGACAGAAGCGACGTTGAAAATGAATACAGAAACGCAAAACTGCTTTTAAATCAGCTTGAAGCCGCAGCTCAGGGCAAACTACGTGATAGTGAAGGCAACGTAATTTCCGTTCAGGATTTGGCTCAAACAGTAATAGATAAAGAAAACGAGCTTGCAAAAACAAATGCTAAATACGATTCTACAATAGAAATGACAAAGATGGGTATTATACTGGCACCGGTGATAGCAGCCACAACAGTAGCAACCTTAGGAACAAGCATTGGCATAGCGGGCGCAACAACAGCAACTTTAGGAACAAGCGCCGGATTTTGGACATCTGCCGGAGTAGCGGGCGTAACTACAGCGGCAGCAGAATACGGATTAAACACAATTGAAAGAGCTACATCAATCACAGGTGACACTGCAGAAGCCAGAGAAGAACATGCGGCAAGTGCATTAATAGATGGCGCTTCGACATTTATTGGTGCAGGGCAGATGAAATTCATTCCGAAACTTCTAAATAACGCAGGAGCGTTTGTCCGCGGAGGCGGCAGACTGGTAACTGTTGCGGCAAGTGATATCGGGGTAGGCGCAGCAGGTGAATATGTTCAAACCGGTACGGTCACGGTAAACGGTGTCGCAATGAACGCCGTATTCTCTATAACAGGTAACTTAATCGGTGTTAAATCACTTGCTAAAAAAGGCGATGTAGACGCGTCAAATCTTAATGCCGGTAAAATTGAAGTTTCAAAGAATGCTAATTTGACTTCCGAAGCTAATATTAATCAATTAAAAGGCTTTGTCCCTGTGACATCAGACAAACAAGCAAGAAAACTTTTTGATAAAATTGTTAATAAGCGTTGGATTGACAAATCCGGCAATAATTCAAATTTGATATTTTATAGTCCTAATGGATGGGCTCAAGCAATGTACAAAGACCAAGGCGTTGGTTTAAAACAGGATATCCCATGGAAAATGCACATATATGCCGACAGTCCGCAGGAATGGGCGAATGTTGCACAGATAGCATTACCGTATATTGAAAAGAATAAAATTGCTTTTAAAACTTTGGCAGATTTAGATAAGCACATGCAGGTTTTACGTGACACAACAACAGAAGCAGGCACTCAGCGTGGCAAAGCTTTTACTATATATTTTAAGAATGAAGAAGAGTTTTTGCGCACAGCACAAGATCTGGAAGAAATATTCAGACAAAGCGGATTGAAATCTTCGGGTCAGGTTAGCAGCGAAGCGCAAATCGGCGAAAGCGGATTTTTATCATATCGTTATGACGCAGGATACAGCAAACAATACAAACCGGACAATATTGAAGATCCTTATTTAAAAATGATGTCCGAAAAAAATAATGTTGCGGCAGACAATCCGTCGACAACCGGTTCGCAGCCGGAGGATGTTAGTACTGATGCTGCGCAGGAACAGCCGCAGACGATATCCGCAGAACTTGCTGATGACGAAATTCCTGTACTGGAAGTAAGTTTATCTGAGGGTATCCAAATGAAGCTTAATGCAAGCCCTGCTTTCGCAGATAAACTCGCTGCAAAAATTGATGCAAAACCCGAAATTGCAGAACAGTTAAAAGAAATTGTCTTAAAATCCGGAAAATCCCCGTTAGTTAGTGAAAAACTTGTTGATATGGCAACTCCTGATAATATCGATGCTCTGGTTAAATTAAGTAAAAACAAAAATTTTGAGTTTATAGACTCAAATCGGCAGGTTGACGAAGAATATTTTAAAACTATTCTTGATCTGGTGGATAAAAATCCCCAATACAAAGATGCAATAATTGATGTAGCTGCAAATTCCGCACGTTCGACGGACGAGATTAAGCAGATTGCGTACTTAATGCACCAATATCCGGATAAAATTTCAGAAATAGCACAATTAACAAAATCAAATGTTAATATAAAAGTATCAAATACTGAAAATATCCCTTCAACACACGTTGCGGATATCGTAACTTATCTTGACAGCAATCCGGAATATCACGATGAAATCATTGACTTTATGAGTGTGCAGCGTAAAGCCGCAAATGACACCAGAAATCCTGCCGAAGAACTCGGCACATATTTAAGAACACTTGAAGAAAATCCGAAGCTGAAAAATCAGATTGAACGGCTTGCGCAAAACCCGAATATTTCTCCGGCAGATATTAGCAGCCTTATCACAGAATACAAAAACGATCCGCAAAAACTAAATGATGCTATAGCACTTTCAAACAAAAAATATACAGAAAACGCAATAAGCAGAAATCTTGAAAATTTTGACAAATATCCGGAACTTCGTTCTATAATGCTGTCGGATTCCCCGTCTTTCCGGTTTATTGATAAAAATCCGGAAGGAACACCGGTAAGTACTCTCCAAAAACGTTTTGAAACCAGAAGCAGAGTAGAAGATGCTGCACCGGAAGAAGTAGCTGGTTTGAAACAAACACTGGAAAGCAGTACGGATAATTATTACCAAAAAGTTCAATGGGAAGAAATTATTCCTGCAAATGCTTCTGATAGTGAAATCAGAGAAATAGTTACACAGTTGAATAAAGAGTCTAAATTCTTTGCACGAACATTTTCTAATGAAGCAAACTACGGCAAAAATATCCAGTGGGCGCATGAAATAAACAACATCTCCGAAAGTGCCGCATTACGCATCACAAAAGGTGAAAGCTGCGAAGAAGTTCTGAACAATATAGCTGCAGACTACAGAGCTTATGATCAGGCAGGAACACTTGATTCAAATACAAAGCCGTCCGCAAGAAGAAAGGAATCAGGTTTGCCCCGAATGGCTGAAAATGGCGGCTGGCCTTATGCAACTACGCCTGTACGTAATTATCCTGAATATATTGATCGCTTAGAAGCAATGAACAACAAAATCAGAACTTATAAAGGAATAGAATTGACAGATATAGGTTTAAGTCCTTATAATGACAACACTGATCTGTATATGCTTCATCCAAAAAGGAAAAACATTCCGCCGGCAATGAAAGAGATTAACAAATGCTACGACAAACTGCAGCCGCTTGTTCAAAAAGTTCAAAACGGCGGCACATTAACAGCGTCAGAATTAGAACTCGTTGACGATCAAATGGCTGAGATGTATTATCTTCTGGCAAATGTCATGCCGTGGAACAGAGGTTCAAACGGCATAAGCGATATCTTTATGAGAAGTGTTTACGAATCTCTCGGAATTGACCGTCCCGCATTAAAGCAAGGGGTAAGTCTGGATCTTGAAGCTTTTTGCTGTAATATGAATGATTACAAAGCTAACTGGAATTCTTTCTTTGAAACGCCGGCAGCAAAACCTGTTCGTAAAACGTATGCGTCCGAAACCGGAACAAAAAGTTTTGCCTCCACATCCGAAAATGTTACCTACGAAGATATTGCAAAAGATATCAAATCAATTTCTGACGCAGATATCCCCGAAGAGCACAAACAATTGTGGAAAAACTGCAAACAGAAGATTAATGATATAATGATGAAAGTTTCATCGTCTGCATCAGGTATTAATACAGAAGCGATTATAAATAAATGCAACAGCGTAATTAACGAATTAAAAACCATAGCCATAAACGCAAGCCAATCATTAAAAGCGCAGCTGCAGAAACTTAGCAATAAACTTGAAGCAGTAATCAAATCATTGACAATAAAATCAACCACCGCCAATACTCCTGCAGAATCAACTAATCCGCCGACAGGCGAGCCACAACCTCTGCAGCCGCAGACACGCCGCCATTTATAGTTAATTTAGGACTTGAGGAATATATACCTGTAAGCCGCAGAACTACAACTTCCGGCGCGGGTACGGTTCAATCAAATTCAGCTTATACAAGACCGGAATCTACCGATGCTGGACTGAGTTCAGCATATACAAGATCGTCCGCGGCAGCACCTCAGGCTAATACTTCAACGGTTTCCGCATCCGATTGGGGTATCCCGTCAGATTTCCCGTACCAGAGAAACAAAAACGCTGTAACTAATGTAAAAAATTTGCATGCAGATGAGGTGTATATTGCCGGCAATTACACAGGATACAGCTCCTGGGGCGGAAACGTTGAAAAAATATTTGGAATGGATCGTAGAATGATGTCAAGAAAAGGCATTAATTGTGATGTTTACAATTCGGTGCGTAACGCCTTTGAATCACAATCATCAAATATACCTGTATATAATCCGGAGCTTGATGTAACGCTAATAAATTATCAGCTTAATGATGCGTTTGGCAGACCCGGATTATTCCAGATAGGCGTAAAAGGACAGGTTTCAGAAGCTGATGCTTTAGCCCTCACTGAATATCTAAAATCTAAAGATATGCTGCCTAAAAGTTCTATAACCCAAATTTTAGAAAAACATGACTTCTCGACTCCGCAGCCGCTGGCTTCCCGAATACAGGATTTAGTTGTTGAATTTTTTAACAACAGAGCTGCTTAAATGTATGCCCTTCTGAGTCTGTCTGTAAGTTTTTAGCTGTGTTTGCCGATAAACTGTTTCCAGCTGATTTGAACAATGAGTTCGGATTTTACAAATCTGAACTCATTGCAGCACGTGCAAAAAGGATTGGATAAGAGAAGAACAAATAGATGATGTAATGGTTGACTTGATTAAGCGTATTCCTAAGCCCGACAACAAGATTTTTGAACTTATAAAGAAAAGTATTAAGGACGCCGGAAAGCTCCGCAAGGATTATGAGGAAACCGGTGCAGAGAAAATACATTTTAATTCGGGAACGACGAGGCTGTCTTGACCTGCTCGCGATAAACGGGACTACGGACTTTCTTTTCAGCAACAAAGTTGCTTCCAAAGAAAGCTCCTCCGCCCTCTGCTCGCAGGTCGCTCGAACTCGCGACCTCATGCGTGACAGAGGCTTTTTAAAATATAAAAATGCTACATTTGCACCACTTTTAGCCCTATGCAACTTTTCAAAAACAGCCTAAACTACATATCAATTACCCACCCATTACAAACAGTTTTTTATTGAATAAAATATCTACTTTAATTGCAAAATAACAAATAACAATTTGTCTGTAATTTAATATTCATAATACTTTTGGTGTTGTTATCTTTTGTTATTTTATGGAGACATAAGTATCTACATAAACATAATTATGCTATAATAAACGCATGGCAAAGCGAACAGAGGCATTGGACGTATATTTTTACAAGACAAGTTCAGGTAATGAACCTGTTAGAGAATGGCTTAAGGACTTACCGAGAGAAGATAAGCGTACAATCGGCTTTGATATCAAAACTGTTCAATACGGTTATCCTATTGGTATGCCTTTGACAAGAGTTTTGCATGGCACAAATGGCTTAGAAGAAGTCCGCAGTAATGTATCGAACGGTATTGCAAGAGTTATTTTCTATGTTGAAGATGACACAATGGTGCTTTTGCACGCATTCATCAAGAAGAGTCAAAAGACGCCGCAAAAAGATTTAGATGTTGCAATCAAACGCTACAAAGAGCTCCTGAGGAAATCATAGATTTCCACGTCGCTATCGTTAAGTTACGTTGCCGAAAACTGAACGTTTCCGCCAACTACACTCCGGCAATCGCATTTTATGCAAAAGATAAAATAATACGTTTGCCCAAGTATTTTGCGACTTTTTCTATTGTATTCAATGTTATGGAAGTATTTTCAGGGTCTAAGATGCGACAGATAGCTGTTCTTGAAGTTTCAAGTTCTTTTGCTAAACGATTTACCGAAATGTTATCTTCAAGCATTTTTTGTTCTAATGCGTAAGCTATAACTCTTTTTATTGCAACAGCTTCTGATTCTTGAAGTATATCTTCTTCTTCAAGAAAACTGTCAAAACTTGAGCCTATGTGTTTTTTATCAATCATTTTTAATAATCCCTTTCTTATATTTATATTGTACCAAAATTGGTGCAATATTTCAACCCTATGGCATAAATTTGTTAAAAAGCCTTAAAATACAGTCAAAACGAATATGTACAGGGTATATTATTCCAATTATAATAATAAAAACAACTATTTTAGGTACTTTACGGCACTAAAACTAAAGTTACTAAATCTAGAATAAACGAGATTAAACGGAAACAAGATTTTAAATATAAATATATATAAAATTCAAACAAGTTCAACGAGTGTCAATCTCGTATTAGCAGAGGTATTTTTATG
>CALUPM010000050.1 GCA_944322665.1 Candidatus Gastranaerophilales bacterium
AGCCGACTTTTACATTCAGGGCACTTGCAACAACAAACAGTGCCGCCGATTCCATTTCGGAAGCTTTGCAGCCAAGACGTTTCCACGCTTCCCATTTGTTGAGAAGTTCGTAGCTTACCGGAGATTTTTCGGGGCTGTGCTGGCCGTAGAAGGAATCTTTGCATTGAACGATTCCGGTGTGGAAGGTGTTGTTTAATTTCCGGTTCGCTTCAACAAGTGCGTTTGTAATTTCAAGATCGGCAACTGCAGGAAATTCTATCGGCGCATACTCTCTTGAAGTTCCTTCCATTCTGACGGCTCCTGTTGCAACTACAATATCTCCGCCTTTTACGTTGATATCAATTCCGCCGCATGTGCCGACGCGGATAAACTTTTCTGCGCCTATTTTCACAAGTTCTTCTAACGCAATGGAAGCAGAAGGCCCGCCTATACCGGTTGAAGTTACGGTTACTTTTTCACCTTCCAGATAGCCGGTATAGGTTGTATATTCTCTCCTGTCTGCGATAAGTTCCGCGTTATCGAAATATTCGGCGATTTTTTTGCACCGTTTCGGGTCGCCCGGCAAGATTACATACTTGCCGGCGTCGCCTTCTCTCAGCCCTATATGGTATTGCTCGCCGTTCTGTGAATATTTCATTTTCTATCCTTTCAATTTTATCAGTTAAGGCATTGTTTTTAGTTTCTGGATAACCTGATCTGTAACATCTACTCCGCCGATAAATACTGCGTTGTAATCAAGTATTGCATCAAGTTTCTGTTCTACAAGAACCTGTTTTGCGGCTGCCTGAATCTTGTTGTAAACCTGTTCGCCTTTCTGGGCTTGAAGTTTCAATAAAGCATCCTGTTTGGCATTGAATTCTCTTGCTGTTGCATCTTCAAAATTCTGTTTCTTTAATGGTGTATCCAGAGCTTTGTATTGTTTTTCTTTGTCAACCATATACTGTTGAAGTTCAAGACGTTTTGCGTCTAATTCTTTTACTGCGGATTGTGCAAAGGCGTAATTTTCCTGAACTTTTGTATAGTTAATATAGCCGACGCCGCCTGCCATTGCCTTGCTGCAAAATCCGCACATTATCAATGTAAGTGCTATCAGTGCAAGATTTTTTTTCATATTACCTCCTTATGTCCTTTCTAATATATTAAATCGCCTACACCAAAAGTAAAGTATCCGTTCGGATTTCCGTTATCTCCGGGATTGGTGAACGGAATACCGTAATCAATTGATAACGGGCCCATGCCCGGAATATACAATTTTAAACCAACACCTGCCGTAATTGCTTCAAGCGGTCTGTCGTAAAGTGTGTTTGTAAGTGTCGGGTTGAAAATTTTACCTGCATCAGCCCAGACGGTAAATCTGATGTTGTTCAGGAAATTAACTTTTCTTGCCAGACGGGTTCTGTCCAGAAACGGGATGGGTGTTGCAAATTCGGCTGATCCCATAACGAACGCTTCACCCGTACCCACGCCGCTCATCTTGAAACCTCTGATTGTATAAGGGCCGCCCAATCTGTACATCATAACTTCAGGCATATCGTCGCCGTGAATTTTTCCGCCGCCCTTGACAGTAAATGACAGTGATGATTTCTTACCTACCGGAATGTAGTGTTTGATTGATCCTGTCAGTTTGCCGTGTGTCTGCCCGAAATCCAGAAGCCCGATTTCTTCGTCAAACCTTAAGCTTGCGATTGTTCCTTTTCTTGTAACGGTTCCCCCTTCTCTGGTATCAAAAATAAGCGCAGGGCTTAAAGACATGAACAGTCCGCCGTCAAGCTGTTTTGCACGTTCTGAAATCGGAATATTGTATTTCTGATATAAACTTGCAATTTTGTTGAAGTCGCCTTCGCTTACGTCGATATTTTCAACTCCGAGAGAGAAGGTTGATGTAAGATGACGGTTGCGTTTCATCCTGTGTGCAACCGTAATTTCGCCGCCGACTCTTCTTTCAATTGCAAGAGGTACCTGATAGCTGCCGAAATCTCTGTAGAACAATTTGCTCATCAGGGAAGTGTCCGCATTAAAGAAATACGGTTCAAAGAAGCTCAATTCAACCTGAAGATTCATTCTTCTCATAATTGAAGCATCGTTCAAGATTACACCTGAGCCGACAAGGCCGCTTAATGAAACTCTCTGGTTGCGCCCTCTGAAGTTGTTGTCTGCAATCCCGAGTGAGCCGAACACACCGGTTACGGTATCAAGACCGCCTCCGATTGAGATGTTTGCAGTTCTTTGTTCCTGTACATTTATCGTAATGTCGTAAGTGTCAGGCATGTCTTCGCATGGCGTGATTTCTCGGGTTACATCCTTGAATGCCTGCGAGGCATAAAGTCTTACGATATCTTCTTTCAGAAGGTTTTCATTGTAGACCATGCCGGGTTCGGAGAGGACATTCCTTTCTATTACGAAATCTTTTGTTTTTTCGTTGCCGGCAATCAAAATTCTGTTAATTGTGCCTTCTTTGATATTTATGTTAATCGTTCCGTCCGGATCGTCCGTAACAGAGGCAATCCGTGCTAAGATATACCCTTTTGAAGCATAGCACATCTGAATTTTTTCGATTGCTTCGTTGAGTTTTGCGATATTCTGCGGTTTCCCTTTCATATCAATAAGATAAGAAAGAATTTCTTCGTTTGAAACTACGGTGTTCCCTTCTATTGTAAAATCTGTGACGGGAGCATTTTCTTCTAAGATAATTTTAAGAGTAATTGTGCCGTCGGGATTGTTGACAGGAATTGCACGCATTTTCTCGCTGAAATATCCCATCTGGTATATATTTCTTAAATCTTCCTGAACCGTGTCGCGGTTGTAAATCTGTCCTTTTTTCTGTTTGACCTGCTGCAGAATTAATTCGGGAGAGATTACGTTTGTTCCGTGAATTTCAATATCTTTAATATATTTGTCGCTTTTTGTTGTGCTTCTGGAAACTGCAGGAGTTTCATTTTCTTCATACTGGCTGAACCCGTAGTTGAAGTTCGGCTCCTCCTGTGAATTCTGTTCTGTTTGTTCTTCAGTGCCGGAGCCGGGTGTCGTTTGAAGTTCAATTTCTTCTTCCTGAGGGGTGTCTTTTTTATTTCTGTGGAACAGGTTTGTAAACCAGTTTCCTTCTTTTTGCTCTGTTTCAGAGGCTTCTTCACCGGCTGCGGTTTGCTGCTCCTCAAGGGCTTTTAATTCAGCCTCTCTCTGCTGTTTTTCTTTTTTTAAGCGGAGCCTTTTCTGCCGGCGGGTTTCTTTTTGTTCCGTTGCCGCTGCATCAGAAACTGCCGGCTGCTCATACACATATCTTTCAGCCATTTCGCTTCCCGTTGTGTCCATCGCGTTGTAATCCCACAAACTGTCAGCCCCGACTCCCGTCAACGGATATAATGTCATTAATGATAATGATATTATTATTGGATATATGATATTCTTTGATTTCAAAAAATCAGAATCCTCAAATCTTCTCTAATATAAAAACATTATATCATAAACTTATAAAAGTGAAAAATTTAATGTTAAGATACGAAACATTTGTTTATAAGTCGAGAACCCGCTTGTAGACTTCGTTTTTGCTTGTATCATAAAGCTCTGATAAGATTATTGAAATATCTTTTGCGCTGAAATTTTTCTTTTTTAATTTTTCGATTTTTTCATCAAAATCAGAAATGTCATGTTGTATATTTTGCGCATAAATCATTCCAACGATTTCGCCTTTGAGGATGTTTGTATTAAAGTGGTTTATCACTTCTTCTGCGCTGCCGGAGGTGATTTCTTCAAACACTTTTGTTAATTCTCGTCCTATCGAAACTTTCGGATTTTTTCTTGCTGCTTTGATTACATCAAGGGTGTGCATAAGTCTGTTCGGACTTTCATAAAAAACGATATTTGTATCTTTGTATTTTTTTAAAATAGTTTCAATCTGCGAATCTGATTTTGGTAAAAATCCTGCGAAATAGAAATCTTCGCCTTCTCTTGCATTCTGTGACAGAAAAGTTGCAACTGCATTGGCTCCTGCAAGAGCGGTTATTGAAAAATTTTCTTTCCGTAATTCTTCCACCAGAACAGCCCCGGGATCGCAAAATAGAGGAGTTCCGGCATCTGACACAAGCGCAATTTTTTTGCCCGATTTTAATTCTTCCACAAAAAATTTAACCCGTTCTTTCTCGTTGAATTTGTGGTAAGAAATGCATTTTGTTTTTATGTCGTAGTGATTGAGAAGCTTCTGCGTAACCCGCATATCTTCACAGGCAATCAAATCAACTTTTTTCAAAACATCAATTGCTCTTAAAGTTATATCGCCGAGGTTTCCGATAGGCGTCGGAACTATGTAAAAATCGTATTCTTTCATATCGTGATTGTAACATGAAAAAATGTTTAGTATCTTACCGGATAATCATCAGGGATTGTCCAGTTATTTAGTTGAATTGCTTTGGCGTACCATTTCTGAGAGTATAAATCTCCGGGTGTTGTTGGACTTACGCTGCCGTCTTCATTGACTTTTGAGGCATTTACGTATGGTTCAATGCCTTTGTTTTGATACGTAGACTTTAAATGGGATTGTCCGGATTGTCCGCTGCCCCATGTCGGATAAAACCCGAATTTAAAACATTGAGAGCCGTGGTATTTATTCCATTCATCAAGATATCTTGCGTTAATGCAATAAAACCAGTCGTGTCCCCTGTATGTAATTGTTGCTCCGGAGCCGTCCGGAAAATATATTGCGAAACATCTGGTGCCGTCTTTAAAATTATAAATTCCTGTGTTATTTGTTTTGAGGTATTTGTCAAAGTATTTGTTGTAAAAAGTTTGAATATTCTCGGGTGTTTCAGCCGTAACAAATTCCCAGTATTGGATTTCTCCGTTATCTGCTGTGGAAAGTAAGACTGCCTGATTTGTCACTGTATAAAATCTTTTTAATGAAGTTTCAATTACGGTTTTCCTGTGATGCTTTAGAAGAATTGGGAATGTCAGGGCGGCAACTATTCCGATAATTCCAATGGTTATAAGCACCTCTGCCAGTGTAAAACCTCTGTTCATAAATCCATTCTCCAACAATATAAAAGTATGTAAATACATTAAATAAGATGTATATAAAGTATTATAAAGTGTAGAATGCAATTTGTCAATTGTCTAATATATTACAATGAATAAAAAAGAAATATTGATAGAGTTTGGCAGAAACTTAAAAGCAGAGCGGAACAGAGCCGGCTATTCACAGGAAGGGCTGGCTGAAAAAGTCGGATTAGGATTCGGGCAGCATATCGGAAAAATCGAAAGAGGCGAAACGAATACTTCCCTTACTGTAATTGCCGCTATTATGGATGTTCTTGATATTGATTTTGATAAATTGTATGACCGAAAAAAATTTAATAACTGATTTTATTTTTGGTTGAATACCGGTTCTAACTTCTGTTTTGTTCTGTCCAGAATTTCGTTGTAATTCCGGCTGACAGGTGTGGGTTTTGAGGTGCGTGCAACTTCCAGAAAAATTTGTGCGTTGTAAGGTCGTTTTCCGTCTAAGAAGTTTTTGGATTTTGCGGCGTCTTCTCGAGCCGGAACGACAAGCCCGCTCAAGGCAAATTTTTCAAGATTTTCTTTTGAGGAAAGATATTTGATTAATCTTGCGGCTTCTGCTTTATGTTTTGAGTCTTTTGAGATTGCCCAGCCAGAGGCGTCAAGCGGCACAATACTGCCTTTAGTTCCTTTTGGAAAAGGTGCAACATCCCAGTCAAAATCAGCGCTTTCTCTGAATTTCGGAACAAGCCATCTGCCTGACAGAAGCATCGCAAGTTTTCCCTGCAAAAACATTTGTGCCATTGTTGCACTTGCGCTTTCAGATTGTTTCGGGGCAGCGTGGTATTTGTTCCTCAAATCCGCGTAAAATTTTATGCCTCTTTGGCTTTCTTCCGTATCCAGAATTCCAGTCCTGCCGTCGTCCGAAAGCAGACCGCCGCCTTCGCTCATCAAATACGGAAGATAAAACAGCGGATCTTCTTCAAAACTAATTCCGAAAATCCCTTTATCCGGGTCTGTTGTTTTTCTTGCAATTGTCAGAAATTCTTCAAAAGTTGTGTTTTTATCAGGATAAGAAAGGTGTTTTTCGTCAAAAATATCTTTGTTGTAGAAAATTACAAGATTTGAAATATCTCTGGGCACCGCATAAATTTTTTCTTCGCGGCTGAGAGCCTCGACGGCTTTCGGATAAAAATTCCCGTCAACAAGCCCGTAATTTGTCAAATTTTCAAGCTTTCCGGCGTCCGCATAAACAGGCAGATAAAGGTTATTTATAAAAATAACATCCGGTGCAGTGTTTGAGGCAAACAGAAGATGAAGTTTCTGAAAATAATTCTGCGGAATATGCATAAAATCAATTTTTATGTCCGGATTTTCTTCTTCAAATTCTTTAAGCACCGGTTCTAAAATCTCAATTTCTGATTTTGACCCCCAGCTTGAGAACTGCAGGTGAACCCGCGGGTCTTTTGCTGTACAGCCGCCGGCAAACCCGATTAAAATTACTCCCGCAAGAATTGTTAAAAAAGCTCTTATCATTATTCTTCCATTTTAAAAAGGCGGCTCTTTTATGACCCGCCTTTGAATTTTATAATTCTATCAAAACGCCCATATTGTCTTTTCCGACTTCCACCAGAGATTTAAAATCGTCTGCTTTTACCATATAAACGTTCGGGTTGTCCATTCTTACCTGAAGCGGTTTGTCGATGTTTTTGTCGAATTTTTTCAGGACGAAAACTTCTTCGCCTATTCTGCCGACAACTGCGGATTTCCCGTCAAGCGATACCAGATAGAAGCCGCGTTCCGCATCAATATTGAAACCGGATTTTACTATAAGTCCGCTTAAGTAATCAGCTTTTGTTTCATTTTGTGTTTTGGTTATCGGATTTGTGATATTTTTGTTTTGCATATTGGTTTTAGAAGCCGGTTTCATACTTGCAAGGCTGTTTGCAACAACATCAGATAAAGAACTTGTGACTTTTGATTTGTCGTCGTCCATTATGTTGAAGTATTCATCAACCGAAATTACTTCATAATCATTTTTGTCTTCTTTAAATTCGGGTTTGTTCAGAAGTTTGTTGCTTGTGGCTATTAAATCCGAAACACTGAGATTTGCATTTTTGAACATTCTCGGGTTTGTGTGAAGCTGTGAAAATCCGAGATTAACATGCGGACCTTCTTTCGGAAGTTCAATCTGAACGCGTCTGTGTTTTACCCGTTTGTTTCTTCTGGTTTCTTCAAGAGTGTCTTTTTCTGCAAAAGCTTTCAGTTTAATTGGTTTCATGCTTTCATGAATTGCATTGTCTTCTGAAACTGCAGGCTGTGTCAGTTGAATATTGTTATTTGTATCAATTGATATAGGAATATTTTCTGTTTCGGTAATATCTTCATCAATTTGAGTTTTTTCAACAGCAGGAGACATGTGAAGCATCCTTTCTAGTTTTTCGAGTCTTGATTCTTTTACAAACCTTGATTGAGCAGCTTTTGGTTCAGTTTTTGTTGTTTTGGGTTTGTTCATTTTCTTATTTTCCACCGGTTTTATAACTTTTGAAACTTCAGATTTATTAATTTGAACTTCCGGCTGCGGTTCTGGCTGCGGCTGTTGTTCGACAGGCGGCTCTGCTGATTGGACTGTTTCTTGTGCTGGCTGCTGTTGTATTGTTTCCTTAACTTTCGGAGTTGTTATAAAGGTGTATTTTTCTGATTGATTTTCTTTGTTCAAGGCTTCTGCTTTTTCGCCGGAAGCGTCCATATACTGCTGGTATTTTTCCTGCCAGCTTAAGTTTTCGTTGTTAATAATACTGTCATAATTTTGTACAGGTTTTCTGCCTCTGGCAATATTATTCAGGAATGATGTTTTCAGAGCCTGCGAGCGGATGAGAGAATTTCTTATCAGATTAAACAGTGATATCAGGCAGAACAACGGTACAAAAATCATCACCAGAGTAACCGGCAGATTTTTTGGAATTTTGTGGCTTAATTTAGACATAAAAATGCTGAGCGATTCACCTGTGTTTAATGAAGATTTTTGTTCTGAAGCCGCAGGCAGCGCAATTTTAACGGAAGCTGCGGTTGTTTTACCGAGATTTTCTGCGGTTGTATTTAATGCCGGTTCCTGTTTTTTCGCTGTTCCGGGCTGTTCTGTTTTTGTATTTACGGTGTTGTTTACCGGTTTTGCTTCTGTTTTAGTCTGTGCGGCAGCAGCTTTAGTTGTAGTTTGAGTTTTTGCTGCGGCTGCGGGTTTTGCTGAAGAAACTTTTTTAATATTAGTATCCTGTTTGGGTGTAGAAGCTGCGGTTTTTGATGTTGTTTGTTTTGCAACAGCAGGTTTTGTCTGTTTTTCTGCTGGCTGAACCTTTTTCTCTGCCGGTTTTGCGGCGGCTTTAGTGGCAGCTATATCTGCAGCTGTTCTGGTAGGCTGGATTTCCGGTAATTTAAATCCGGAAGATTTTTGTGCTGCCGGCGCCGGTGATTGAGGTTTTGGTGCTGTTTTTTTCTGGGCTATAAGCGCTCTGTATTCACGTTCACCTTCTGTTACTGGAGCCGTTTTGGCGGTGTTTGTTTTAATATTTACTGGGCGGTTTGTGATTACTGTAACTTTTGTATAGCCGCCTGCACCGTCGTTTATTGCTCTGACGTCAACATCCGTTATAACATCTTTTGCTGAAGAAAAGTCAGGTTTGCCGCCTGAAGCGCTGTTTACGTTCGGCATCAAGATTACGTATTTGTTGTCGGATTTTTTGGTAACAACCACATTATCCGCGTAGGGGCTTGAAGTATATAAAGTGAATTCAAGTCCGTCCGTTGAGTTTTTTCTGATGTCTACCTGACTGAGAGTGTTATCTGCAAATGCCGGTCCGCCTGATAAATTTGTTAAACTGAGGCATAATAATAAAATAAGACCGAATTTTTCGGAGTTTTTAATCATAGTTGTTCCGTTATCTTACCTACCACTTTATATATTATATAATACATTGACATAAAAAAAATTGCTAGTTTTTTAAAAAATTGATACTTTTGTGTTAAGATTGTAAACATGAAAAGCGGATTTACAGCGATAATAGGACGCCCGAATGTTGGCAAATCAACACTTTTGAACAAAGTGCTGGGGCAGAAAATTGTAATTGCGACAGACAAGGCGCAGACAACAAGAAAAAGAATTAAAGGAATTTATACAACGCCTGAAGGGCAGATTGTTTTTATTGACACTCCGGGGGTTCACAAACCTTTGAACAAACTCGGTGAATTTCTTCTTGACGAAGCTAAAGTTGCTGTTCCTGATGCAGATGTGATTCTTTTCCTTGTGGACGGCTCGGAACCTGCCGGCAAAGGCGACAGGTGGATTGCTCAAAATCTTCTTGAAACTGAAATCCCTGTTATTATCGTGATGAACAAAGTCGATAAATTAAAAAAGCCGGAAAAAGTTGGAGAAAATCTGATTTCTTATAAAACTTTGTTTGATAAAAATCTGCCGGTCGTAAAAATTTCCGCCAAAACCGGACGCAACATTGATACGTTGATAAGCAACATTTTCAAAAAACTTCCTGAAGGTGAGCTTTTGTATCCGGAAGATGTTGTGACGGAAGAAACTATGCGCTCTGTAACAGAAGAAATTGTCAGAGAAAAAATTCTTCTGAATACTTCTGATGAAATTCCGCACTCAGTCGCAGTTAAGGTTGAGCAGTATCAGGAAGAAGATGAAATTGATCGTATCCGCGCTGTAATTTTCTGCGAAACAAAAAGCCAGAAAGGAATTTTAATCGGAAAAAACGGTTCAATGCTAAAAAAAATCGGCATGGAAGCCCGTCAGGATTTGGAAAAAATCGTTGAGAAAAAGGTCTTTTTAGGGCTGGAAGTAAAAGTAGAAAAAGATTGGCGCAAAAAAGAAAATTCTTTAAAAAATTTCGGCTACGAACAGGAAAAGTAGCAAAAAATATTTTTCACGAATGTTAAGCTCATTGTATAGATTTTAAAAAAGGAGAAAATATGAAAGTAGGATTTGAAGTAAATACGCTTGCGCAGAACTTTTACGAAGATGCTGGTGCTGTTTTAACATCAACAGGTACAAGAAAAATTAATATGAATTACAGCAAGGCGCTGGAAAGATTGTTAGGTCAGTCGGACAAGGATTATTTCGTCTTGACAAGAAAGGCTGATAAACCGGCAAATCCTCCGAAAAATATCTGCAAAACTTTTGCTCAGGGCTTGAAAAACTTTTTCGAAAAAGGATGCATGTTTTAGTAATTATACAAAATCGTAAATTTGTAACTATTAAAAGCTGCTTTTTTAAGCGGCTTTTTTGGTGAGTTGTGTAGCAAATTCCACTGATACTATAAAAATCCGTCATTCTGAGGCCTAAAGTCCGAAGAATCTTTTTATAGAGATACTTCGGACTCTCACAAAACGATTAAGTATCGTTTTGTTCTGCAGAGTGCTCAGTATGACGCTATTTTGAAAATTTTTGGCGGAATTTGCTACATAAATCACCTTTTTTTACCACGGGTAATCGGATTTTATTTCCCAGTTGTCCTCCATAATTACGGCAGCGCACCAGTAGCCCTCATTTGCTTTGTTGCAGCTGTTTTTTTGTTGCTCATAAAGTCGCCTCTTGTACAGTTTTCGCACTGCCAGCTGTTTCGGTTGGGTGTACCTTCTTTGCCAAGCGGCTGCAGCCCTTTTTCAGGACTGAAGAAAAATAAAAAAGTATCACGTCCCATAACATTTGGATTTGCGAGTCCGTTTGTGTCTATTCTTACCCATAAACCCTCGTCAATACTGCTGTTTAGATTGATAGTTATAAGGCTGCCGTCATTGGTCAGAAAATTAACAGTATCAGAACCGTTATATGTTGAGCCGTAGTAAGCGGTTCCGTTAAGGTTGTTTAAGTCGCTTGTTGAAATAATAATCGGGTGATTGAAGTGTTTAGCAAGATACCGTTCAAAAAAGGCTTCTCCTTTCAAGGAGAAATCCCAGTATTTGAATTCATCATTTTCACCTTCAGCCATGCGGATTGCCTGCTGAATTAAAGTATAACTTCTTTTTAGGCGGGTTACGGTTTCTTTTTTCTGGTAGCCTTCGATTAGCTGCGGTATTGTCAGCGCTGCAATTAACCCGACAACTCCGATTGTTATCAGCACTTCCGCCATAGTAAAAGCTCTTTTCATAAACTCTCCATTGTAAACAAAATATTATAAATTATATTAATTATAATATAATTTATATCAATATAAATATAAATTGTCAAGTTGTTTGTTTATTGCAGCCGCAAAAGCTATGATGTTTAAATGGATTATAAATTTGAGAATATTACACTGCTTGATTTTATTAAAACTTTATGCGCTTACAAAGGTATGTCATTAAGAAAATTGCTGGCGCGGCTTGATGATACACAAGATGGAAAGTCCTACTATCCCAGTTTTTATAACAAATTAAAAAATAACACGCTTAAATTTAAAGAGATAAATGACATAGCAAATGTTTTGGGGTATGAGATTGTTTTCAGAGATATAAAAAAGCTTTAGCTTATTGGTTCAAATTTAATCAAGCATTTCGGAAAGCTTTACGCCGAGCGCATCTGCAATCGTCTTAGCCTGACGGATATTTATACATCTGTGTGCAAGTTCATACTTTCCTATTGTCGACTTGTCAAGTCCGACTTCAAAGCCTAGTTCTTCTTGTGACAAGCCTTTTGCGGTTCGCAGTTTGTGAAGCTTTCTGCCGAAAATTTTGCAAATATCTTGACCCATAATTCTAATTGTTGTACATTAAATAACATATGTCGTAGACAATATGTCTACTTAATTTGTCGAAATCTAACAGTGATGTAACTTTAAAGCTAATAAAAATAAATAAAATGTTATCTATAAAAAACTTAAAATTTTATAAACCTTTTAAACCTTTATTCTTCAACAAAAATCTGCAGTCATTTACAATGGCTGAAGTGCTGATTACAATAGGGCTTATCGGGCTTGTTGCAGCTTTGACTCTCCCTGGAGTTATGGATAAATACCGACAAAAAGCTCTTGAAACAGGTATGTCCAGATTTTTTTCAGTTATGAATCAGGCATTTTATCTTTCAACCCTCGATAACGGCGAAGAAAAATATTGGGATGATTACGGGGATGATTCCTGTGCTTTTTATAAACGATATCTGGCTGATTATTTGAAAACAACAGAATATGAGTGCGGATATTATAACCGGATAGATGACAATCGTTTTTCCAAAATGGACGATGACAGATTTGTTGGAATTTATTTCCCTTCCGGTGATATGGCGGTATTTTCTTATGGGCGAACTTTCACATATACTCTTAACTCAAAAAAATATTATAAAAAATATACTGCATTAATGAGTGGAGGAACTTCCGACAAGCAGGACGCATACGGTCGTGAGCTGTTTGTATTTGAGATTGCCAGAAAAAGGGCAGATAGTGCCAATATTACAAATATAAGAGGGATAATACCCTTTCATGGTTTAGTCAGTTATTCAAATGAAGAACTGCTTGAATTCTGCAAATCTTCTCCATACAGATGTTCAGCTTTAATTGTACGGAACGGGTGGAAGGTGCCTAAAAATTATCCTTATAAAATAAGATAATTTTTTATTCGTAATTATTCATTGACGTACATGAAAATAGTAATAATTTTGTCATTCTGAGCCGTAATATCAGATTCTTCGGGCATAGCCCTAAGAATGACGGATAGGCGAAGAATCCAATTACTGTCGTGTAAGTTAAGGGATAATTGCGTTTTTATTTAAATATTCAGCTTGTAGCCGCCACCGTAGATGGTTTCAATATACTTTTTCCCGCCGGAGATTTTGTCGAGTTTTGATCTGAGGTGGCGGATGTGAACCCTGATTGTTTCAACGTCGTCGTCCGGCGCATAGCCCCAGATTTCTTTCAAAAGCTTTTGGGATGAAACCATGTTCCCGTGGTTCTGAAAAAGAAGATTAAAAATATCAAATTCAATCGGGGTCAGCTTTGCGATTTTGTCGTTGATTTGAACGCTGTAATTTTCTGGAAGAAGGGTGATTTCGCCAAGAGTCTGAAGTTCTCTTGTTGCGATGCTTTCAGGAATCTGATTAGAGCGTTTCAAAAGCGCTCTTACTCTTACCTGAAGTTCTTCCATCTCAAAAGGTTTTACAAGATAATCGTCAACGCCGATATTAAAACCTTTCACCTTGTCGTTTACCTGTGAAAGTGCCGTAAGCATTAAAATCGGTGTGTTTTTGGTTTCTTCGTTTTTGCGAATTCTCTGTGCGACCGTAAACCCGTCAACCTCCGGCATCATAACGTCCAGAATTACAAGCGACGGGTTTTCCTGTTTGCACAGTGCAAAGCCTTTTATTCCGTCTAGGGCTTGAATTACCTTATACCCGCAAAGCTCCAGATTTACCTTTATAAGTTCGTTAATTGCGCTGTCGTCGTCTATTACAAGAATTTTTGTGTTCATAGCTTTAATTCTATAATAAAAAATATCCAAAATATATGGTTAATAAAACTTAATAAAAATTGTCCGTAAAGATAATCTACTACAGTGCGTTTCGGGGGTTGAATATTTGAAGTTTTGTAAAAAAATAATTTTAAAGTGTAAAAAATACAAATTTTTTGTTTTTTGTAGTAATATGTTGATTGCAAATTTACATTAAGTGAATTTTGCAGTGTGGTAGTAAATATACATTTATACAAAGGAGGCACATGAATTGGCAATAACATCACCATTTACAGCGTTTAAGGAAAACGGTAAAAAAGAAATCCACCTCGGACAACACGTTTTAGCAGAATTTTTTGAATGCGATCCTAACACATTGAACAGTTTAGAGAAAGTAGAAAAATATATGGTGGATGCCGCCCTTGAATGTGGTGCGACTATTGTCCAAAAATGTTTCCACATGTTTACCCCTTACGGAGTTTCCGGAGTAGTAATTATTTCAGAAAGCCATCTTGCAATCCACACATGGCCTGAACTCGGTTATGCTGCGGTAGATTTGTTCACCTGCGGCGACAAGTGCGACCCGAAAATTTCTTATGAATTCTTAAAAGAAAAATTCAATTCCAAAAAAGCTTCGTTCACTGAGCTCAAACGCGGAATTATCGACGAAGAAACTATGAGAGTTGCAGAAAAACCGTTTGAAATTATGGAACAGCTTGTAAATTAGGCAAAAAATACAGTTATTGAGGGGTCGTACTTGAAAAGTACGGCCCTTTTTTAATTTATGTAAAAAATTTGACTTTTCAGGTTAAAAAAAAGATATGTTTATTCTATGATTTGTTCAAGAGGAAGTATCACTTAAGGTGCGGCTTATTACAAATAAGCGGGGGATTCAATGATTGAAGAAATTCTTGATAAAAAATCTAATTTTGACTTAACTTCAAAGAGTGCCTTTTCAAAAGACGATGATTCTTTTACATCTCGTTCTTACGCGGCTCTGCTTGCTAAAAATGCAATTCCGTATTCACATAGAAAGATTGCTGATAATTATACAATTATAAAACGTATTTTTAAGTTTCAGGCAGTAAACAGCCGTATATCGAATACTGACAGGGCGCTTCTTGCCAGATATGATTTCAATATCCTTGAATATACAACCGTAAAACAGATGTATGAAGAGCTTGCACTTCTTCAAAAGTGGTCGGCTTCGCAGGACATAAAACTTAAAAACGATGCCGATTCTATTCTCGAAATCAGGGCAAAAGAACTTAAATACATAGATTCAAACCGTTATGCAAACGTTTCTAACGAAATTTATAAGGGTTATGTCGCTCTGGAACATTACTTTGAGGAAATAAGCAAGTATAAAGAAGTTTAACAATTTTATTTTGATTTTAAAGGCGGGTTTTAATCCCGCCTTTTTTCCGGCAAATTTATATCTAAAATAACAAAAGGACTTGATTTATTTTATTCAAGTCCTTTTGTGTTGTTAAAATTTTATCAAAACTATTAAGCTTCAGCGGTTTCTTCAGCCGGAGTTTCAGCAGCAGCTGCTGCAGCGGCTTTAGCTTCTTCTTCAGCTTTAGCTTTTGCTTCGGCTTCTGCCTGCGCCTTAGCCTGAGCTTTCTTTGAAAGTTTTACGGCTTCTTTTTTCTGATAATTTAAAGTACCGTCATCGTTGCAGTTTTTGATTAAGTAAGCAACTGTTTCAGTGGGCTGAGCGCCTTTTTTAACCCAGTCGAGAGCAGAATTTTTGTCCAGTTTCATCACTTTAGTTTTGGGGTTGTAGTGACCGAGTTCCTGAACAGGTCTGCCTTCACGTTTGGTTGTTGAATTGATAACGATAATTCTGTATGACGGGTTTTTCTTAGCGCCCATTCTTTTTAATCTGATTTTTAACATTTTAAATTTTCCTTCTTAATTTTTGAGTAAACAGGATTTCTTAAATTGAGAAATCTTAGACTTACGGATTAGTCAAACACTGCAGCCGCGCCGTATCCGGCCAATCCTTGAACAAGGCTTAAGAGGAATTGCCCGTTCCGATTTAATTATAATCACAAAAACTGCGGATAATCAAGTGGGGATTAAGAAAAGTGAAGAGTGAAGGGTGAAGGGTGAGGAGAGTTGAATGGTTGAAGAGTTGAACGGGTGAAAGGTTGAAGGGTTTGTTACGGAAAAAGATACTAAGGCGCTAGGGTACTAGGGCGCTAAGAGGTTACGTTGTGAAAGATGATAGGACTGCAACGCGATAAGGCGTTAAGTTGATAAAGTGAAGTGTGAAGAGTGAAGGGTGAAGGGTGAAGAGTGAAGAGAGTTGAATGGGTGAAAGGTTTTTCTGAATAGGATACTAAGGCGATAAGACGATAAGGCGTTAAGTTCGTTACGTAAAATATTTTCCCTCGCCCCTTGTGGGAGAGGGAAGAATTTCTTAATGAGCACAGCGAATTTAGAAATTCGGGTGAGGGGTCTGAAAAGTGTAGCGTGAGGAGAGGTGAAAGGTTGAAAAGTTGAAGGGTTTGTTTCTGAATAGGATACTAAGGCACTAAGGCGTTAGGGCACTAAGAGGTTACGTTGTGAAAGGCGATAAGGCGATAAGAGATCGCCCCATTTTGTCTAAGTCATGTCATTCTGAGGGAGTGAAACGACCGAAGGATCTCCTAAAAACGCCATAAGATTCTTCGGGCTGGTGTCCTCAGAATGACGTGAATAATAAAAAAACAAAATGCCGCGATAGCGGAGTGAACAATAATTGCAGACGAGGCAGA
>CALUPM010000051.1 GCA_944322665.1 Candidatus Gastranaerophilales bacterium
GTCATCATCACCCGGCGGTGGCGGATCCGGTTCGTCGTCATCATCGTCACCCGGCGGTGGCGGATCCGGTTCGTCGTCGTCATCATCACCCGGCGGCGGTGGATCCGGTTCGTCGTCGTCATCATCACCCGGCGGCGGCGGATCCGGTTCGTCGTCATCATCGTCACCCGGCGGCGGTGGATCCGGTTCGTCGTCGTCATCGTCACCCGGCGGTGGCGGATCCGGTTCATCGTCATCATCATCGCCCGGTGGTGGCGGTTCTTCCGGATCAGGCTCTGGGACAACTAAGTCATCAGCGGGTTCTTTATCAGGATCATACGTCGGATCATCTTTCTGACCGCTGCCGCTTTCTCCGTCCGGATACGGATTTTCAGGTTCGCCATCTCCGTCAAGGTCTGCGTAATAGTAAGATCTTAAATTTGATTCCTGCCCGATATCTGTAACATCATCTGGTCTTACAGCTTTACCTCTGATTGATACAGGAGTGTCAGGGTCGCCTGCATTTACCAGTGTATTTGTAGTAGGATCTTTAGTTACTTCAGAAAGTCCGCCTTCACGGTGTTTGCCCATGTTGAAGTAGTAGCCGCCGACATAAGCGTTATCTGCCGTAACCGTCACGTCCTGATCAAGTCCGGGGTGGCTTGTTGACCCCTGTCCGTTGATTGTACCGTTTTTGATTACGATTGTTGAATTCGGCCAGTGTTCGTTTTCAAATGTATGCGGATCATCCGTTGTTCCAAGGTCGAGTGCCGTAATATCAGCTTTTTCCGGAACTATGCCGTCATACATTCCGTAATAGTCGCCTGTTTCTGCGTATCTTGAAGGTGCTCCGCCGAGGTTTTCAATGTAAATTGCGGGGCCTCTGTTGTCAATGTTGACTTCGTGCTGTGCCGTAATGTCTTTGATATAAGTTTCACCCGAAAATTCAGCGTTTACAGAGCCTTCTCTTGAAACTATCGTGCAGACTCTTGTGTCGTTTTTGCTTGCATCAGCGTTGTCAAGACCTTTGATATTTACATCCTTGATTGCAAGGAATTCAACACCGCCGTTTGAAGCTAAGATAGGATCTTCTCTTAGACCTGCACTGTGCGGATCTGAAGCTTCATCGTTTTCATTTGCAATATCAATATCGACTCCTGTTTGTATGAATGTAATTCTGTCAGCTTTGCTTGCGCCGATACTGCCGCTTGCTATTGCTGAAATAGCATCACCTTTTAGGTTTGGTGTTGTGTTATTGTCAGCAGAACTGTTTATAATATCGTATGCTGTTGCACCTTTGTTGTACTTGTCATCCGCAAGAAGAATAACTTTGCCGTTTTCTGCGTGAATTCTGTTAACGTGCATATCTTTATCCAAACTTGCCATATTTACAAGTGCATCAGAGCCTTTGCTGTCTGCTGTGATTGTACCATCTATTGATGTGTTAATTGATTTTGTTAAGTTTCTTTCAGCAGGGCCGATACCTGTGCAGTCGCCGCCGTCACAAAGTCCTAAATCTGTTCCGATTTGACCGTTTTGTGCATTAATTGTAAGATCTGCACCGTTTGTTGTGGTTATAAGAGTTTTGGTCGCATCTTTGTAGCCTGCATTATCAGGGGTAATGTTTTTATCTGCAAAGTAATTTAGCAAGTTGCCTTGTTGAATTGCTATTAAGATATCTGCATTTGATTGAATGTTTTCATCAGTGTCTTCGTGTCCGATAACCATATCGGAATTGCTGTTGTTAAATGCAACTGTAGCACTGTTGTTGGTGTTTTTAACAATCCCTTGAATGTGCATTCCGCCTGTTCCGGTGTTTGTCATATTCAATTCTGAGCCTGAAGAAGTTACTTTAGCGCCGGATTCAACAAGCATTTTGTCCTGACTATTTGTCATGTGCAAATAACCGGTACTGTTGGTGACAGTGCCATTGCCTTTAACATTCAAACCGCCTGCACCGTCGTTTGTAATATCTGCATTGCCGTCATTTGTAACGGATCCTGTGATATTCAGACCGCCTGCTGCATCTGCAGTGTTTTTAATGTCAGCATCGCCGATGTTTGTAACTGTTCCGGCTATATTCAAACCGTTTGTTCCGGATTCATTGGATATTTTAAGGTCATGGATGTTATCAACCCTTCCGTCTATTGTCAAGCCTGTGCCGTTTTCTTTATTTGTAATAGCGAGGCTTTCGCTGTTTGCTTCGCCTGTAACCTGTCCGTCGATATAAAGTGCACCTGCTGTGTTTGAAATAGAAGCATCTCCACTCCGGTTTGTAACAGTGCCTGAAATATTAAACCCGCCGGCACCGCTGTTGGTCATATTAAGTTCTTCGCCGTTATTCAGAACAGTTCCGCCTGTCTTAACATCCAAAGCTCCTGTGCCGCTGTTGGTCATAGTTAAAGTGCCGGCATTCTGTCCGTTATCAACTATGCCGCCTTCATTTATGTCAAAATTTCCTGCGGAATTGTTGGACAAAGTTGCGTCGCCTTTATTATTGTCAATGAGGCCTTCAACAATGAAACCGCCGGCGCCGTTGTTTGTCATTGCAAGCTCATCGCCATCGTTGAGCACCGTTCCGCCTGTGTGAACATGCAAAGCTCCTGTGCCGCTGTTGGTCATAGTTAAAGTGCCGGCATTCTGTCCGTTATCAACTATGCCGCCTTCATTTATGTCAAAATTTCCTGCGGAATTGTTGGACAAAGTTGCGTCGCCGCTGTTGTTGTCAACAAGACCTTCAACAATAAATCCTCCGGCTCCGTTGTTTGTCATAGTAAGTTCATCGCCGTCATTAATTACAGTACCGTTGTTATGAACATAAAGAGAGTTTCTTCCATTGTTTGTAATATTTAATTCTCTACCGGTAGAACTTACAACTCCGCCCGCAAGGATATCAAAATCTCCGTTATTGTTTGTCAGATTTGCTATGCCGTTCGCGTTGCTTACTGATCCGGAAATATCAAATCCTGTTCCAGTATCGAGGTTGTCTATATCAAGGTCGCCTGTGTTTGTAACTGTTCCTGAAATATTTAAAAGCCCTGCAGCATTTGAAATATCGGCGTTTCCGTTATTGGTAACAGTGCCTGCAATTGTAAATCCGTCATTACCATCTACGTTTGCCATTTCAAGGCTGCCTGTGTTCGTTACTGAACCCCCTTTAACAATTCTGAAACCGGTACCTGTTGTATTTTTCATTGTTATTTTCAGGCTTGTGCCGTCGCCGATAACCTCGCCTGTTGAAGCAACCAGAAATTCACCGGCTTCGTTAGTCATTACAGCCTGACCGTTTGTATTGTGAACGGTTCCTGCAATATTTAAGCCGCCGTCGCCCTGATTGGTCATTGTGATTTTTGTTCCGGCATTTTCAACCCGTCCGCCGGCTTGAACAGTAAGAGCGCCTTCCGTGTTAAGAATTTCTGCAGTATTTTCATTATTGTCAACAAGTCCGGAAATTGAAATTCCGCCTAGACCGTAGTTGTCAATCAACAGGTTGTCGCCGTCATTAATTACCTGACCATTTGTTTGAATATCAAGTGTTCCTGACATGTTTGTAAGGGTTGCTTCTCCCTGATTGTTGTCAACAAGTCCTGAAATGTTGAACCCGCTGCCGGTGTTTACAACTCTTATGCTTTCGCCGTCATTTTCAACTTCACCGCCTGATACAATATTAAGACTTCCGGAATTGTTAGTCAGTTCAGCGGTTCCTTTGTTATTATCCACAAGTCCTGCTATTGTAAAGCCGTCGTTGCCTTGATTCATCATAGATAACGAGGAGCCGTCGTTAGTGACTTTTCCTCCGGCTTCTACAGCAAGACCGCCTTCATAGTTGTTGATTGTCGCAGAGCCTGCATCATTGTCAACGTGTCCTGAAATATTTGTTCCGCCTTCGCCTGTGTTATCTATTTGAATGCTTGTACCGCTGTTAAAGACAGTTCCGGAAATATCAATTCCTCCAGTGACGCCGCCATAGTTGGTAATTGTTCCGGTGCCGCTGTTGTTGTTTACGGTGCCTGAAATATCAATACCTTCATCTCCGTAGTTATCCATAACAAGTCTTGTGCCGTTGGAAGTTACAGAGCCTCCTACGTCAAGCCCGCCGAACTGGTTGGTAATAGTAGCAACACCTGTGTCGTTTGTAACGCTTCCGCTGATTGAAATCCCGTTATTTCCGCTGTCGTTTGTAATCTTTAAAGTTCCGTCGTTTTCAACGGTGCCTGCGATAGAAATTCCGGTGCCGGAAGATTGGTTTGTAAGATTCATAGTGCCGTTGTTTCTGACAAGACCGCTTCCGCCGACATCAAGAGCGCCTGCGTTGTTTTCAACAGTCAAAGTGCCGCTTACGTTAGAAACTTCGCCGTCAATCGTGACGCCGCCCGCGCCGTTGTTTGTAATCGTTGTTTCGCCTGCAGCGCCTGAGTAATTTCTGACTTTAGCGCCTTCAGCAATATTTGTTCCCTGAGAAGATGTAATAACAATTTTGCCGCCGGAACTTGAGAATTGGTTAGCAGAATTTGTATTGCCTGCACTGACAAGATTGTTGAATAACGTATCCGCTGCGGTCTGCCCGCTTAAAGTTTCTCTGTTATTACCCGCGCCGGCAACGATAAGTCCGTTATACCCGCCGTTTCCGCCTGCTGTAACTGTGCTTCCGTTCAGGTTGACTTCTCCTTTTGCAACAATCATACCTTGAACATCAATCGGCGCATTGCCTGCAAACAGAGCAGCATCACTAGGATTCCAAACTTTATCAGTTCTTTCTGCGTTCGGAAATCCTGCGGGAGAAAGTTCCACTGTTCTCATCCCACTTTTTAAAGCCGTATAGCCTTCAGGAGTCGGGGTGAATGTACTGAAAGAGCCGACGTTCAAAACGCCGCTTGCTCCGACAACCATGCCTTGAGGTGATATGAAAACAAGATTTCCGTCAGGTTTGAGTTCGCCGCCAAGATTTGATACAGCATTAACAAGCCCGTCAATTTTGATTTGTGTATTTACAAAGTTGACGAAAGTGTCAACATCCCATCTTTCAATATCAGCGCCGCTGCCGCCTTCTGTACGATCAATATTATATGTCTGAAATATAAAGTTCAAAACATCGCCCTGCGACAACTCAAGTTTATTAAACTCTTTAAACCCGACTTTTCCGTTAAATAGGTCAGGTCTGATTTGATAAGCACCTCCGTTTTGCTGTAAAGTATTTCCTGCACCGTCAACAATTTGTGACGCATCGGCTGTATTAGTAACGTTTCCTATTGCTGAAACTAATAATGAGCACACAATTAGCGGAGCTAATCTTTTTTTGCTGGTTTGTAATTTTCTCATACTCAACCTCTTATCTCTATATTTAGCACATAACACTCGCATTTTTTTATATATTTATATAAACGTAATTTGCTCTGTAAAAATTTAGTGTTTTTTAGATTTTTTTTACAAATATTTACAATTTATATAATTTTGATAATTTCATGGCAAATTTTGGGCAAGTGATATAATATAATATTCCCAATATATCTAAAATATATCCTAACCCGTAGATATTAAGAATTGTAAATGCGAATTTATCCCCTGAAAACCACGTATATCAAGAAAAAGAATTTTTTGCCTTAAAATTGCATTAAACTTTTTCGAGAAATGCGCCGAAATAGAAATTACATATTAGTGTAAAGAAAATAAGGCGTTAGTACTGTAGGGGAAACGCGCAGAAAGGACAACTTATGGGTAGTAATGTGACAACTCCAATTCCGCAGGGAATTACTGAAAGACAATGGAAAAACCTTGATCCCACAATCAGACAGGCATGTGCTAAAAATGCTAACCTTGCAGCGGGTATTGCCAGAGCCTTGAGCCGTGGCAGCTCTACGCAGGAAGTAAACGAATTTTATAAAGATAGTGCGCTGATTCAAGGTCTGGTAGTCGAAAAGAAAGACGACGGTACAATAAAACCACCGCCGGAAAGTACTGCCGCATTACTCGGCGACAAAGATTTCAGAGAAGTAACTACTTCAAAATGGAAAGCTTATTTCAGGGAAAGATACACCCAAAATAAAGAAGAAGCTCTTCATGACATGGTAAGGGTTTTGTGTCATAAAGATGTTAAACAAATGCAGGGAACTTTTGCGGATTTGTGGCGGAAGACAGACTCTTCAGATCCTTCAGAAAGACTTGCAGCTATTCGTCTTAAAACCAGATATGTAAATGACCATCCTGAAGTACAAAAACAAGTGGAGGAATCTGCACAGGAATTTATTGATAAATTTAAGGATAAATTGGATGATCCCGGCTTGATAGGTGCTTTTAAACAAGCATTTGCACCTGAAACTCAAACCAAAGAAATAAAATCAAACACCAGAGATATAACCTTAAAAAAACTTACTATGGATGACTTAAAGGCTCTGGCGCAGTTTAAAGCAATAAATGAACTCGGCGTAGATAAAAATGGCGGTTATGACGTAGAATTTGTTTCTAATGCCTGCGAAAAACTTGCGATTGATGCAATAAAAAACCGTAATCTTAATACAGGTATTGTAGAAATTCAGGAGTGCAAGGCTGAAATAGGACAGTTAAAAGCACAATATGCAAAAACTTCTCCTATTCCTGAATTAACTGAAAAGTACAATAAAGAAAAAGCTGAATTGGATGAAAAAATAAAAAATGAAAAAGATGAAGCTAAAAAGAAAGATTTAACAAAACAAGCTCTGGAATTGACCGCTGAATACAACAGACAATGTGATGCGGCTTTGCCAAAAGATGTTCAAAAGAAAATAAAAGAACTTAAAGAAAAATCAGAGAAAGCAGTTAAAGATTCCGTTTCTAAAGAAACAGAATTCAGAGAAAAGAATTTTGAAAAACTGGTAGAAGTTTCTGCTCTGGCGCAAGTTCAGATTGATATGCAGAAACACAAGTACGAAACAACACCTCCGCCGCAATTTACGGAATTGGATGAGGATGTTCAAGAAATGGTACGCTTAAACCCTGCTTTGTTCTGTGATGAAATTACGGATCCAAATGATAAACGTATAGTTGTAGCAGAGGTAGCAGGTAAAAAATATGCTTTTAATCCTGATACATTTAAAGAAAAAATGCTTGCTTATTCTCAGGCAGGCAAAACTTCCGGAGATGCTCAAACAAATCAGGCTGGTTGCGATTATTTCTGTGATTTGCAGGAAGCAGACCGATGCTTTGAAGGTGTTGTATTCGGCGGTCTTGCAGACGGACAGAAAACAAAACGTGATGTAATTAAAAAAGCAATGGAAGCCGCAGGTATCACAACCGAAGCAGATAAAACCATTCAAAAAAGAATTGCACATGTATTAAAATCAGCAGGTATCGGAGCTTTGAGCGGAGCCGGAGCTGTGCTTGTGTCCGACTTTATGGCAACAATGAGAACCTGCGAATTTACCGAAAAAGTCTTTGAACTGGCTTCTTTAACAAAAATGATACCTTATGAGGCCAACTGGAGTTTCACTAAAACTTACTCGGGTAATGATGCAACATGGAGCACCGATGTAAATTGGGAAACTGATGTAAATTGGGAGGCAGATGTACCGTGGAAAGCTGATGTTCCGTGGAATGCCGAGGTATCATGGAGCAAAGATGTACCGTGGAGCGCTGATGTACCGTGGAGCGCTGATGTTCCGTGGAGTGCTGATGTACCGTGGAGTGCTGATGTACCGTGGGGTGCCGATGTTCCGTGGGAAGCTGATGTACCGTGGAGTGCTGATGTTCCGTGGAGCGCTGATGTTCCGTGGAGTGCAAGCGGTTCTACTACGCATAAATGGACAGTCAATGATTACGAAAATGGAATTTTAGCAGGTACTTATACAGAAACAACGGAAGAGCCATGGTATGCCTCAGGCACAGAACACGTCAGTGGTACAGAGCATGTCAGCGGTGTTGAGCATGTCAGCGGTGTAGAACACGTCAGCGGTGTTGAGCATGTCAGCGGTGTAGAACACGTCAGCGGTACAGAACATGTCAGCGGTACAGAGCATGTCAGCGGTTCTGATGGACACTGGGAGCATACAGCAAATGAATCCGGTACTGTTAATGGCGAAGTTGAAAACCCGGATGCTGACCGTGAATTATATGAACAAACAGGTACCAAAAAACGTAAATTTCACCCGAAATTCAGCAGTGTTGCGACATACGCAATAGCTGCCGGAGCCGGTGCTATCACAGGAACAATTCAGGGACTGTTTACTATGAACAAAGTCAGAGACGAAGGTCTCAGAAGAGATGCCGAGGTTATGCGTGTTGTTTCACAAAAGCATATTCGTACCCCTGAACCCACAACTACCCCTAATCCGCCGGCTCCGCCGAAACAGGCAGAAACGAAGCAATCATCTACTATAAAAATAGAAGATCAGACAACTCCTGACAGGCTCGAAAACCATTCGGAAATAAAAACCGTGCCGGTTCAGGTCGCTGCTCCGCAGAAAAAAGGTAATAAGGTTTACTATCAGGGCTGGCAGACTCTTCAGGCTGCATACAATGCACCTAACACTCCGGAGTTCCGTAACTGGTTCCGTAAAGAATTCCTCGAAGGCAAAGATATCTGGGAAACCGGTTCCAAAAAAGACGGACCTGTTACTCAGCATTTTGAAAAAGAAATTGTCTATGAAGACAAGAGACATAACAAGGTTTATAACCTGACCTTTAATCCTGAAATCTTTGCTAAAGCAATAGACTTTTATGTTCCTGATCCAAAGGCCGGTAATGCTCCGACCATCGGTAATACAAAACCCAATGTCAGTGTAAGCATTACGCATATTCCGGGGTCAAAAACCTACAGCGGTACTATTACAGTCAAAATAGGCGATAAAACTTATACTGCCAGTGCAAAAGGTCATACAAGCGTAGCCGCCTTAAAATCTGCACTAAAGACTGAATTGCTAAAGCAGGGACTTAGCGATACTCAGATTGATAAAGCTATCAGAGAAGCGGTTCCAGAAGAACAAAATGCAAAAAAATAAAAATCATAAATAACAAACAAACATTCTGACCGGCGGGCAAATTCACCCGCCGGTCTTTTTATATCAGTGTACTGTCTTATTTACGTTCAATATCGTCCGTGACTTAATAATAATTAATATTTAAAGTAAATTTTCAAGGAGCATGTTAAAATTCTAAAATGAATAAAAAAGTCAGTTCTTTTATAAGCCTAATTCTCGCGCTTTCAATATGCAGTGTTTCTCCGTCAGGGCTGATTTATGCTCAGGATTTAAACTATCAGTCAATCCAGACAGCAAAAGCGGAACCTCAAAATGTATTGCCGGCGGAAGACGACGAAAATATTCCGTTGCGGCTGCAAAAAGGAATAAAAGACGCTATTATAGAGATTTACGGCAAAGATGACAGCGGCGAAATTTTTGAACATGTTATGCAAATTGCGGAAAAATCCGTTAAAGAAAGAGCTGAGAGCCTCAAAAAGGAAGATATTTCAAGATCTGAAGACTGGTATAAAGATGAAATTATTTATATGTTTTACATAGACCAGTTCGGGGTTAAAAATCCGGAAAGCTCTAATACTTTCAAAGATGCAGAACAGATGTTCGGATATTTAAAAGATTTAGGCGTCACAACTTTATACATGCTGCCGTTTGCGGATTCTCCGATGCAGGACGCGGGGTTTGATGTTAAAGACCCCAGAGATGTCCGCAAAGAACTCGGCGGAATGGAAGAGTTTAAACAATTTATTTCTCAGGCTAAAAAAGCCGGTTTTAAAATTAAAGCGGATCTTGTGCTTAACCATTTTTCGCAGGAGCATGACTGGTTTAAAGCAATAGAAAAAGGTGATTTATCGAAGCTTGATTACTTTGTTGTAAGAGAGAACATGCCTGTCTACAAAAAATATCAGGACGAAAAACTCGGAACAGTTGTTGAATATTACGAAAAAGACGGCAAAGTTTCAAAACGCAGGCTTATATTCCCCGAAAACACGGAAAACCACTGGCGAAAAGTTACAGTCAAAGGAAAAGATTATTACTTTTACCATACGTTTTATCCTTTCCAGTTAGATATAAACTGGGAAAAGCCGGAAGTTTTGTATTACAGTCTTGAAACTATCAGCTACTGGAGTAATTTAGGCATAGACATTTTCAGAATGGATGCAATTCCGTATCTTTCAAAACCCGCAGGTACAAATGCCGAAAATCAGCCAAAAACTCATGCAATAATAAGACTTTTGAGCAATTATATTCAGGCAACGGCGCCCTCTTCGGTAATTCAGGTTGAAGCCTGCCAGCTTCCGAAAGATATTCTTCAGTATTTCGGCAAAGAACGTACTGTTCAAACAGATATAGACGGTATTAAAAAAGATTTCAAACGTACGGATGAAGCGCAAATTGCCTATCATTTTCCATATATGCCTGCAATCTGGGCAAGCCTTATCACAGGTGACAAAAAATATTTTTACGAAGCAAAGAAAGGAACTCCGGAAATTCCCGATACAGCCGCATGGGCAATGTTTTTAAGGGTTCATGACGAACTGACCTTAGAGATGACAACGCCCGAAATGCGGGAAATTATTTATAACAATCTGGTTTCAAAAGGTGCGGGATTCAGAAAAGGTTTTGGAGTCAGCGGCAGACTTGCCAATTTCTTAAACAAAGATCCGGACAGAATAGAACTTGCTTTTTCAATTTTGATGTCGCTTCCCGGAATTCCGATAATCTATTACGGTGATGAAGTCGGGGTTGCAAACAATTTCAAAAACGCTAAAAAATCCGAAGCAGAAAGAAAGTTAAAGCAGAAATCCGGCAAATTTAAACTCTTGAGTTATTTTGATTCACGCGATATTCATAGAGGCGAAGTTCCGGCAAAACTCTTTTACGGCTCAACAAAAGATTATTATGAATTTAACAGCAAAGTCTATAAAAAAGTCAGAAATCTTATTCATTTAAGAAAATCTCTGCCTGTTATGTCGAGGGGTGAATTCATTCCTGTCAACACCGATTCTCCTGCCAATTTTTCTTACATAAGAAAGGATAAAGACCAACAGATACTTGTCATAAACAATCTTTCAAACAAAAAACTTGTTGCGGATATATCCCTGCCGGTGAATGTAATTCTTAAAAATGACGGGCATATAACAAGCCTTAAAAATCTTGTGACAGGCGATAATGTAAAGGTTAATCTTTCTCTGACGAACAAAACAATGCACTTAAGAATAGCACCGTACGGTGTTTTGTGGCTGGAATTGTAGAATTAAATTTAAGCGGTTAGCCGTTAAAATTTTACAACGCCGCCTTCTTTTGTGATAAGAACAAGATCGCCTTTTTTAACTTGAGCGGCAAGTTTTTTGATAACTTCGTTATCCATTCTCATGCAGCCTAAAGAAGCGTATTTGCCTATACTTGCAGGGTTGTTGTTGCCGTGGATAAATTCGCCTGTAGAGCCTTGTTTTCCGGTTTTCGGGTCAAGAGTTTCAAGAATAATGGCTCTCGGGCCGTAATCCCACGGCTTTTGATGTCTTTTAGTCGCAGCAGGTGCGGATTTGTAAGGGTATTTTTCAACCCTGATTACAACCCTTAACCCCGGATCTGTCGGAGTCCTTTTCTTTCCGCTTGCTATAAGGTATGCGGCTTCGGGCTGACCTTCTTCATCGTATTTGTAAAGGACGTTTTTTGATAAATCAACAACTATTGCGGCGTTTCTTTTTTTGCCCTGCACAATAACAACAGGGCTCGGCGCGGCATCAAGAACAAGACTATCAGAAGTGCCTTCCGGAGGAATTGTTTTTGCAGACAGAGTAACCGTATCCTGTGGAAGTTCTGTGGTATTATTTGATGCCAGCATCGGTGCGGCGGCAATTGTGCCTGCCGCAAGTGTTATTCCAAAAAGTTTTGTGAAATTGTTTATCGGGGTAATTCTCATATATTTTATTAAACCATGAATAAAAACTGTTTTGCTGTAATCAAGTCCTGAATATAATTTTTATACTTATGCAAACAGGTCTTTAGTTATTGTATCTTCCCAGAACTTTTTTGACTCATCGCCTGTAAGAAATTCAAAGGCCTTATAAAATGTGTTCATAGTGTAAGATCCTCTGTCTGTCAGGTCAAATGATTTTAAATGTCTGGTTTTTGGATTGTACAATTCTAAAAATTCTTTCCCGTTTCCTGTATCAAGCAAATTCCCTTCAATTGTCTGCTCCGGATGTATATTTTTAAATTTTTCTATTGTCTTGAAAAGATTGCTGTAACATTTTTGATTTGACAATTCTAAAGAAAAAGCACGTTCAAGTTCTTTTGAATTTAATCTTAATCTTGCCCCGAAAGCGGGATTATTGTTTCTTAATGCGGGTCTGCTGATGTGAAATCTGGAATTTATCTGCATAGAGTTCTCCTTTTTTGTATAAAAACAGATAAATTTTTTTTTTGCTATTCAAATAACAAAATTTTACAAAATTTCTATAAGCTTTAAACACCGCAAACCTGCACTTATAAATCCGCAAAGAAGGAAAGGGGCTCGTCGCCCCTTTCCATTCAAGATGAACATAAAAACAGTATTTTTAACTGTATATATATAAAATATTTTTAATAAAGCGGATTTCAGAATTCCTGAAATTTGTAATATAATGTTACAAAAAATATTATAAGAGCAGTAAATTTAATCTGAAGACTTAGTTCTGTATGTCGTAACGCTTAGGCTTTATTTGAATGATTTCCTCAATATCCAACAGGATTCTTCGCTTACGCTTATAATGATGTTATTAAGGGATTCCATCATGAGGCGCACGAACAAAGAGTGAAAGGTGTAACGCCACATCCGTTTAGCGCGGGTGCAAAAGCCGAAGAATTCCTTAAAAAAACAGTGATGTCATTCTGAGCGTTAGCGAAGAATCTTCTCACAATGACACATTAAAACCCGATGAGATTCTTCGGTCGTAAACTCCCTCAGAATGACATGGAAAAGAATGCAGGTTTGTCATACAACAGTTTCGTTAAGTATAAATATCTGTTTTTTACTCCGACCATTGCGGAATGAGCAATCAATGTTCCGTTTCAAAGTAACAAAGCAAGTGTTGTTTGAGCGTAAGCGAGTTCACTTGTTTCAATTGAAACGGTTACAGTTGATTAGCGAATGAAGCATCGGTCGGGAGCTTCTTTGCGGTACTTTCTTGTCGGCACAAGAAAGTACCAAATAGCAACAAAAGAAAAGAATGAATATTATAAAAACGAAAAAGTTTTCCCTGTCCGGAGGATAAAATGAAAAATAAGGAGATTCTTCGGGCTAAAGCCCTCAGAATGACATGAAAAATAAAAAATGCCGATGGCCGGAGTGTCTTGCTCGTTCGCGTTTAACGGCAATTCCGCGTTTTGCCTTATGTAATTGAAATTACAACGGCAAAAGCGCTCCAGCCTCAGCTCACTCGCGCTCGAACCGACAAAGCTAAAGCTTTGAGTTTCTATCCGAGCATAAAGCAAATAAAAAAGCCACAATTTGTGGCTTTTTTATTTGCCGATGGCCGGAGTCGAACCGGCACGTGGGGTGAACCACACCAGATTTTGAGTCTGGCACGTCTACCAATTTCATCACATCGGCATAAGCTAAATTATCATGTACTCTTATCCTAACAAAAACATTTTTAAATTTCAAATATTTTTTCTGTAGATTTATATAGCAAATTCCACAAAAATTTTCAAAACGGCGTCATCCAGAGCAGTAAGCGAAGACACTCTTAAACAGCAATGGGATTCTTCGGACTAGCGTCCTCAGAATGACGTGAATAATAAAAAACAAAATGCCGCGATAGCGGAGTGAACAATAATTGCAGACGAGGCAGATGTCAGAGGCGGGTATTGTTTGAGCGCAGCGAGTTTACCCGCCTGAAAAGCCGAGTCTAGCAAATTATTAGAGAACGGAGCGTGCGGCTGGTTTGCGTCGCTTTGCCACCAAAGCGACCGCCGTCCGCGCAGGACAAAACAAAAACTTCAACTTCAATGAGATTCTTCGGTCACTTCGTTCCCTCAGAATGACATGTGGGAGTGTGATTAGATTCTTCGGACTAGCGTCCTCAGAATGACGTGCTGTTTATAATATTTGTGGAATTTGCTATATAAATCCCTTTTTCTGATTCTCTTAAATCCCCTTACAGGGCGGTTAATATTTTTGACAAACCCGCTTAAAATGTTTCGCAGATAAGGACAATTTCATGAAAAAATTTCTGATAATTCAGGCAATTATATTTTTAATATTTCCCTGTTCTGCAATCGGAGCGACAGTCGAAGGCGGAGTTACAAAAAGCGGAGCCGTCACGGGCAGCAGGGTTATTGACAGCACAACAAAACAGCCTGTAGCAAATGCTTCTATAATTTTTCCGCAGCTTCAATACAAAACTTTTACGAATGCTGAAGGAGCGTTTCAAATAGGCGCAACTATAAACGGGCCGACCGTTATGTCCGTCGAAAAAGAGGGCTACAGACAGTATTCCCTGACAGTAAACAAAGATTCCGCCTCGAAACCTCTTGTGGTAAGTATTCAAAAAAGCAACGCCGACGATATAAGTATTGCTTCAGAAATGATGCACCTCGGCGACAATACTTATTCCAAAAATTCCGCAAATTCAGGCGATTTTAAGATTTCAGCGGCAGGCCCGTTTTATACAAAAACTTTTTTGATGGCTGCAACCGCGCTTAACCGTACTAATTATCTTGTTATAGGCTCAATAATCGGTATAGATACGGCAATGGCGCGTGCAATGGGGCAGAATAACGTTAAAAATTCTTTTTCAAGCCCGCCGGAAGTCTTTTTTAACGGCAATAAAATCGCTGAAATCCACCTGAACGGCGACGGGCAGAGAATTAAAATTCCGCAGAATTTGATTAAACCCGGAGAAAAAAACGAGATTACTCTTAAAACCGGCAAAAATCTTATGCAAACTGCATATACGGATTATGACGACATTGAAATAATGAACATTTCTATTTTCTCTGAATAGTTTTGCTTCTTTAATACAACTTTCCTTCGCAAGCAAAAAAAAAAACGACTAAAAGCCGTTTAAATTAAGGGAAAAAAGGAAATGAAATTGAAATAAAGATATAAAAAAAATCGCAAAAATAAGGTGTTTATAGAATTTTTGCGATTATATATTTTTTAAAGTTTAGTTCTCCTGTAAATGTGTATGACGTTTTAGTTTTGTTTGGCTTATTTTAGAACCTTAGAGCCGCTTGCGCTAAGCTCCGGAGCGGGTCTTTACCGGCGCCCTGTTTGGATTTTTGCGATTGTCCGAATACTCTGTAAAAGCGCCATTGCAGGCACCGTTCCAGAGTGTAAGAGTGGACTTCG
>CALUPM010000052.1 GCA_944322665.1 Candidatus Gastranaerophilales bacterium
AGCATCGGCGCCGGGTGTCCGCACCATACGAATTTCTGCCGGAGTTTCGTAACCAGGGCCGGAAGAGGCAAAATACACCCCGTGCTGAAGTTTTATCCCTGAATCCGAGGCGCACCTGTCTGCAATTTCGATTAAATCCTTTTTATAAACTTCGCTCATATCAGGGAATCTTTCGCCTAAATCAGCATCATTCGGGCCGATAAGCGGGTTTGTACCCATAAAATTTATATGATCCGTTATTATCATCAAATCGGAAGGTTTGAAATTTTTATTAACCCCTCCGGCTGCGTTTGTCAGAATAAGGATTTTGACGCCAAGTTTTTTCATAATTTTGACAGGATAAGTGATTTCCTGCATGGAATGACCTTCGTAAAAATGATTTCTGCCCTGCATCATAACAACCCGTTTGCCTTCAATTTCCGCAAACACAAGTCTTCCCTTATGCCCCTGTACGGTTGACTTTAAAAATTTCGGTATCTCGGAATAATTTACCGCGCAATCACAGTGTTCATCGGCAAATTCACCAAGCCCCGAACCTAGGATAATTCCGATTTCAGGTTTAAACCCGCCGGTTTTTTCGTTTATAAATTTCAAAGTATCTTCCATAAAACTCCCCTTTTCACTATATTTTGACACAAGAATGCACAAAAGTTTTCTTAAAAAACCTTTGTGCATTTTTTAAACTTTATTAACCGACAAGTCTGTTGTCGTCAGCTTCCGATGCTTTTACCATAATGGCATGCTCTACAGGGTTTTCTTTCGTGTAACCTGTATCAAAGTTTTCTTCAAAACCGAAGTCATCGTGGGCTTTTTTAGCCTGATTTTCATCAACCAGTTTTTTTGCAAGTTCAGCAATTTCATAAACAAGCTGATATCTGTTGTCTGTATTTTCGTTCAAGTCCCACGCTACTTTTATAATCTGTTCCATAAATGTAAACCTCACATAAAATATTTTATATTTAATAATATTAATATTATAATACAATTTTTAATTTTGCAAGTGGCAAAAAACATGTGTTCATGTATAATAAAGGCATGGTTAGACATTTCAAACTGCATTTATACGCCTGGATAGAATTTTTAATATGGCTTTTTATTTTGTGTTTAACCGTTTCCGGCATTAAAATTCATCAGTACCACAAGTCAAAAGAATTGAAAACTTATCAGATATTTATGCCGGATGTAGACGGTATGATTGTAGGCTCACCCGTCAAATTTATGGGGGTTCAGGTCGGGTATGTTCAAAAAATAAATATCATAAACAATAATGTTTACGTAAAATTTGTAATTACTGATAAAGATGTAACAATTCCGCAAGGCTCAATTGCCACCGTAGAATTCAGCGGACTCGGCGGGTCTAAATCGCTTGAAATTACCCAGCCGACAGAGGAAACTATTGCCTCTAAAAAAGTGATTGTAGTAAATCACCCCAAAAGACTTCACGATTCAATATCGCTTTTGAACGAAATGTTTGACAAAATAGGGGCAATAGGTACAAGAAGTTCATATTTTTTGGAACAATTTGAAACGACACATCCAAAAACGCACACAAGTATAAATCCTTCAATAATTACACAGGAAATTGACAAAATTAACAGTGTTCTTGATAATATGGAAGAAAATAACCGGAATTTTAAAGACAAAATAAAGGAGTGGAAAAGATGAATTCAGACAAAGTCAGAGTAATATCAAATCCTGTAGTTCTGTTAAATTTATGCACAATGCGTGACAAAAAGACAGACAGTCAGGGCGTTAGAATAGCAACAAGAAAGATTACAAGGTGCCTTCTCTATGAAGCATGCCGGAACCTTCCGCTTGTAGAAACTGAAATCACAACCCCGATTACGACGTTCAAAACAAAAACCATAGACCCCGATATCAATCTTATCATTTCACCGATATTGAGAGCGGGGCTTATTTTTACGGATGAAGCAATTGACATTCTGCCTCAGGCGTGTATAAGACACATCGGAATGTACAGGGATGAAAAAACGTTAAAACCCATCTGGTATTACAACAAAGTTCCGATGGAAGCACCTAATCCGGAGAAATTTTATATCTATATTACAGACCCGATGCTTGCGACCGGAAATTCGCTTCTTGAAGCTGTTAAACTCTATGCAGACAAAGGAATTCCTGTCAAAAATATCAAATGTATCTGCATCATTGCGGCTCCCGAAGGGATTGAAAATATCCAGAAACATTATCCGGATATAGAAATTATCACAGCGGCAATAGATGAAGGGTTGAATGAAAAAGGTTACATTATTCCCGGAATGGGCGATGCCGGCGACAGAATTTTCAACACTTAAACAAAAATTGTAAATTAACGTAAATTTTTTATATACTTTCACTTGTCAAAAATTTCATTTCAGTTGAAAATACATGTCGGGAAGGACAAAAATGTTAGTAGGAAATATAAACCAGACGATACGGCCAAAGCAAAAAGACTATGGCATACTATCTCCAAATGAGGTGCCGAAGTCGTCAGTTTTTCCTTCAGAGCACATGTCCTCAAATTCAACAAGTTTAAATAAGAGTCCTTTAAAAACAAATTCAAAAGAGTTAGCTTTTAAAGGCTCTTTTTTTAGGCTCTATAAAGAAGCCGGCAAATACGATATCAACGCATTCCTTAACGAAATGGACAAGCCGCTTGACGGTATGGTGCGTAATTTGTATAATGCCGTCACATCTTCAAAACTAACAAACAATCTTATTAAAACCGATTCTGCAACAGGATTAGTAACAGTAAATCAAAAGACCATTCCTACTCTTATCGGGAATGGTTTTTCAGATCCGATTCTTAAATTTCCCGGAGATATCTTAAACGGCGCGGTTGAACTTATCGGAAAAATAGGGCCGTTCTCCGAATGGTCGGAAAAAACTCTTCAAAAACCGTTTTTCAAAAACATAAGACACCGTTCAAAAATTGATTATGAAGTTAATGCTTTACAGGGACTTCTGGAGTTTAAGAAAAATTCAATTAATGATGCTTTAAAAGCAAAAGCAGCCGAACTCGGGATTGACGTCAAAAAATTGAGCGCAGATGACAGGGCAAAAGTCGAAGCAGAGGTTAATAAAAATTTTGAATGGCTTATATTCCAGCGTTCAATGAAACCGTTTGACACAAAAGTCGGTAACTACGACACAAAACACGAACGAGCTCTGAACAGACTTGTATCCGGATTTCCGCCTGCAATATTCCTCGCAAACGACGCTTACAACCTCTCGCGTATGATGGACGACAACCCGCAGGAAGCTAAAAAAGAAAAACGCACAAGGTTCAAACAGGAAACATCAAGAATTTTAACAAGCGGCTATCTGACACTTATTACAATGGGCGCGCTGTCAAAGCTTATTAACAACTCAAAAGTCGGTATTATGGCAATGACGGGGACAACGGTTCTTGTAACGGAAATGTATTCGCGTCTGAGAAACGGCAAATATATAACAAGACTCACTCCGGAGCAGGCAAGAGCTTTGAATGAAAAAAATCACGCCCCGGAAGCCTCAATAAAACCGCAGAATCTCTCATTCCAATCAAATTCCGGAAACAAAACAAATTCAAAAGACAAACACCAAAAACCTCTTCTTTCATTCGACACTTTGTTGAAAGCGAGTGCTGCCGTAATCGCCGGCGGGTTTGCTATTAAAGGTTTGAGAAAAATCCCGCGTGTGGATGCTCTGTTTGAAGCATTCTTCAAACCGTTCAAAGGAATTTACAAGGAAATGACAGAAATTTCCGACTACAAAGTTTCGCAAAAACAGATTGACGAAATTGCGGATACTTTGATAGAACGCGGATTTAAAACACGCGGTGAACAGTATAGACAGGTTGCAATCCGCTCAAGGCAGCTCGTTGTCGAAAAAGTTACAAAAGAACTGGACAAGTCCTCTGACTTGAAAGTTATCGACAAATTCCTTGATAAAGCTTCCCAAAAAGATACCCATCCGGAAGATTTTAAGAAAAGCTTTAAATCCCTGATTGATATTCTGGACAAAAACGGATACAAAGACCTAGCGGATAAATACCGTTACTCATTTGCGGGCAAAGTGAAATCCGACAATAATTTAAAATCAGAACTTGCAAAAGTTAAAACAGAAATCCAAAATGCCGGACAGCTTAATGCAGATCTGGTTAAAAGAATCTCTGAAAACGGTTTAAACAAAATATCCGACGACAGCTTTACAACGCAGATTAAAGAAGCTCTTGAAAAAGCAGGGCTTAAAGACGGAAAACTCTACAACGACTACATGGATGCGCTTGAAGGGATGGTAAACTTCGGCGCAAGAGATAAAAAAGTCAAACCGTTTGTGAATTTTGTAATAACTCCGTTCTCGTTTATGTGGAGTGTTGTAAAATTCCCGTATAAAATAGCAGACGGGCTTGTAAATTTATTTATGAAAAAAGCCCCGAAATCACAAAAATCAATAGACGCTTTGAATATGGAAGCTGTCGCAAAAAGCTTCGACAAAATTTCGGAGCAGGTCAGCAAATACAAAAAAGCAATTGCTTCAACAACGGATGAAAAACTTAAGGAAAGATATTACAAAAAATTCAACGATTTTGTAATGGACAATACCCTTAAAGCTTTCAATGTAAATTCAATGTCAAACATATCGAACAGTGACCTTTCAAACCTTGCAAAAACCGCTGCTTCAGCCGCAACAATCTGGTTCCTGATGACAGATAACTACAACATGGTTATGTTAAAGTCAAACGGAAACGACGTTGAAGGTGCGGAAACGAAATTTAAAGAAAGATTTGTACAGGAAGGTTCAAGACTGTTCTACCAGACGCTTTTGATTGACCTGTTTAACAAGACCTTCCAGAAACAATACAATGGCTCGCTTCTCGGAATGAGCTGGATTACATTGACCAACACCACAATAGGTGAATGGCTGACAAGAAAATCGGTCGGTGTTCCTATCGGAATGCACACAAGAGATGAACTTATTAAGCTGGAAGCCGAACAAAATAACGCAAAAGGCTTTAAGAAAGATTACTACCAGTTTATGAAACGTCTGACCGGCAAACGTTCAATCCAGTCATATAACGTCAACAAAACAAAGCCTGTCAAAAAAGAAGAGGCAGTTAAATAACAACTACCTGCATTGAGTCAGAAAATTTTTCCTGAATTCTCCGGATATTATCTTTCTGCCAGACAAAAATTCCGATAACTATTGCTGCAATAATCAAAATTGTAATCAGGATTTTTGTAACAGCAAAGAAAATTCTGACGATTAAAGAAATCGCTAAAACAATCCCGAAAATTATTAAACCTGTCATTAAATCCATAATTATTCTCTCACTTTGTTTTCTTCGCCTTTAAGGAGCCTCCGGATATTAGATCTGTGAAGCCAGATAATATAAACCGCTCCGAGCGCACAATATACAACATAAGCCGGCGGCTGCTTAAATAAATACATCAAAACAGGAGAAATCGCAAGGGCGATTATGGATCCGAGAGAAACATACTTGGAAGTATAAGTTATAATACCCCAGATTGCAGCAATAATAAGCCCTACCCATATATTAAGCGCAAGGATTGTCCCGACGCCCGACGCAACGGATTTTCCTCCGGTAAACTTAAGAAATACAGATTTGCTGTGCCCTAAGATTACGGCAACTGCAGCCAGCACAGGCAGAAGTCCTATATCCGTAAAATTTTTACATAACAAATACGCCAGCACCACAGGCAGAGCACCTTTAAAAGCATCCAGCAGAAGCGTTATAAAAAACCATTTTTTGCCCATAACTCTTTTAACATTTGTTGCTCCCGTAGAACCTGAGCCGATTGTTCTGATATCCTGTCCTGTTGCAAGTTTTACGATTATGTATCCGGTCGGAATTGATCCGATTAAATATGCACCTAAAACTACCGCAATTATTTCTATAAATTGTTCCATAATTTATTCTCCTTTGTCTTATGATTTTATCACAATTAAAAAATTTTGGCATATTGTTAAAATTACACTAAAAGATTGATTTAAAGGGTTCAGTATGATATTATATTAAACATAAGAATGCTAAAATTATGAGAGAGCTATGAAAAACAGAAGATTAATAATATTAGGAATATTAATAGTTGCCTTATCAATCATCGGAAAACTTTTATGGTCAGCGATGTCCAATGTAAAAATAGACGATTTCAGACCGGCAGCGGTAATCTTCCTTGTGGATTCATCCGCATCAAACCAGAAAGCCCTTGCAGATCAGAAAAAAACATTAAGACAAATCTGCAACCTTCTGGATCCGGAAGATCAAATTAAAATTTTACGGGTTTCGGAAGATGCATACCTGATTTATGAAGGCACACCTTTTAACGGTTCGGGAATTACAAAAGCACTTGATGCATTTACGGCTTATGACAGCAAAGATTACGGGACAGCCTACGGCACAGGTTTGAAAAAAGGGTTCAACCACGCACTTACAATGCAAAAGGAAGGCTATGTGCCTGCAATAGTGGTTCTGGGGGATCTTGAAAATGAAGGCGCTATTGAAAAACAGATTAACTGGGATTTGCTTCCAAAAAATATTGAGAATGCAAAACAATACATGCCTGACCTTGCAATGATGTTTTTATACGCACATCCTGAAAAACTCGATCAGGTTAAAGAAAAACTTACGCCTGTTCTCGGCGAAAAAAAACTCATCGTTTCTCCGGAACAAAATATTGATAAAGCCATAAGACAATTTGTCCACGCTCTTGGCAGATAAACTTTGAATTATTTATAAATATAAGGGGAATTTTATGACAATAGTTGTTTCATCTTCAAAACTCGAAAAAGTATTTGATGAAAAAGATGTAATTAATATAGGGACAAATCCGAACTGTGATTTTCACCTTGATCTGGATTTTGATGTACTTTTGACGCTTCAGTATGACAAAGATGAAAACAAATGCGTTTTGATGAATACCTTTCATAACGAAAGAGTTTTGTTTAAAGGCAAGCCGATAAAAAAAGTTGAAATCGGAAATATCTGCAAAATTATGTTTGCGGACAGTCCAGAGTTTATAAATATCAAGATAATAGAAAACTCTTCTGCACCGAAAACAGCAGCGGCAATCGCAAGAGAAGAATTGTCCGAAGAAGATATGAGAACTCTTTACGGGAATGACCAGAATGCAATTATGAGAGCAAAACTCGAAAAACAAAAAGCAGGTATTGAAGCCGCCAGAGTTTCAATCATAAAACAGGTTGCTTTTCAAATAAACGATTTGAAAAATAAAATAGGTTCAAACACAAGAACAAATATTTTCCTTCACTTTGCAATGGCAATAAGCTCTATTCTGTGCGCATTCGGGCTTGCAAATTATTTGATGGGGCTTTCTATCAAAGAATCTTCAAACTATCTTCACATGCCGACAAACATAAAAGTCTGGGTTGCTTATTCAATTCTTGTATTCGGCGCGGCTATAATGCTAAAGCAGGGTGTATATTTATTTTTGCAAAGTTCCGACAACAAAAACGTTTCAGGAACCGCAAAATTTGCACAGGGGTTTATGGTTGTACTGTCGCTTCTGTTTATGCTCGGAATTTATGTTGTAAACCTTGTGTATTATATGAATTTGAATGATTTTGTGACGTTTGCAATCTTTGTATCTCTGTTTTTCTCAGGGTTGCTGACTGCACTATCTCTCGGCTGCGGGTATTTCAAACACACATCCGGCGAATGGGCGCAGACACTCAACAAATACGAATACAGAGAAGATTTTGAATCCGTTCTTAAATCTTACAGACAGTGGATTGAAAGATTTATAAACAGCTTTTCAACAACAAAAATCAACAATATTAAAGAAAGAATTTTCAATTTGCAGCTAAAAGCCTCAGGGGAAGTCGTTCTCGGTATTTTGACAGCGCCGTTTCTGGCTTACGGTGTTTCAAACACTCTTGCAATGTGTTTTCCGGAAGCTGCCGGCTGGATAAGAATTTCCGGTTTAAGATTTTCGCCGGTATTCCTTGTTCTGGCGTCATTTATGATTATATTTGCATTTTTCGCATTTGCAGGCGCATTTACAACCGCAAAAAAAATTCAAGCCTCTCAGGTTATCAAACAGGACGGCTACAGCGATTACAGACAACACGGTGTTAGTATTTTCGGTTTAGAGGGCACAAGAAAATTAGAAACAGAAAAATTGCGTCTTTTATACATCGGCTGCGCAATTATCTTTATAGAATTCACAATGAACGTTTCCTATTTTGCAACAGAAATCGGCGGAGATTTAATGGGGCTTGTAACCAGTTTTCTGGCAGCTCTGGTTCCAACCGCAATATTGATTGCAGAAACATTTATGCTGTCTAATACAATGTTTGATATCTATGCCTGCGACGAAGTAATCGCAAGACGCGACAAAGATTAGAAATGAAAAATGAAGCGCATAAAAGGATTTATAATATTTTTATACATATTTTTGACAGTGCTTGTGCTGATAATTCAACCGGCCATGCACAAGCCTGTTGCGATTGAAAATGTAAATTTCAAAATAAAAGACCAGCTTCTGCACCCTAAAACAAGAAATGTATCTGACTTTATTGTCAGTATAAAATTTTACAGAACAACAAAAACTACAGCCAAAAAGCCTGACACGTCAATTCATATCAAGCCCGGAGATGACGACAAAAGAATATCTTTTGATGTGACCGGAAATACAGGTACACGAGAAACAACAATCTCGTTTGAAGATAATACCGGAGCGGGTTCAAGAGATGTAAATGTAGATATTTCCGGGAATCAAGAGCTATACAGCGAAAGTGAATCCGGGTTTAACAACAATGAAAGATATCTTGAACACGAAATCGGATTTGAAAATCAGGAAAACATAAACCGGCAGGAACAAGAATGGACAGAAGATGATATTCCGCAGACAGATGTGGAGCTAAAAGCAAAGGATGAAATCGGGAGCTGGAGATTTAGAGGTTCAAAAGAAGAAATTGTAGCCTGGAATGTCTGGCGGAGCAACCTTCAAAACCGAATTATGGATGAATCAGCAATAGAAGCACCTGTCGGAACATTGATACTATTTTCTTTTGATGTGTCAGATGACGGACATATCACAAACTTAAGATATACATGTTCAAATAAAGATTACGCAATTGATGCAAGAGCTGATATGGTAAGAATTTTAAGGAAACTGGAGGGCGATTCAATTCTCAATTTCCCGCAGAATACAAAACGAACTGATGTAAAATTCAAAGGCGGATTTTTGCTGGATTACACAACCCAGTATTCCACACCGGAGGATTACTCGGATTATGAAAGGATCAGGTTATAATGAACAAAAAAACTTTTTTAATTACAGCTATAATAGTATTTATTGTTGCTATGTTCGCGTCAACCTTCGTGATTACAGGTATGAAGCCGCAGCTGCATAAATCATTTTTGCTTGAAATAATAAATGTGAAAATTAAGAAATAATATGTTATAATAAATACAGTTATGTATGTATGTAAATATTGCAAAAAGACCTTTAAGGAAAAAGTAGAATACTGTGACTGCGGCAATAATGTTTTTGAAGAAATTGCAGCTCCGCCAGCGGCAGCACCGCCTGCAGCAGTTGAGGAACCGGCGTTTACCCCGCACCCGATTTTACCGGCAAGATTGCTGTCAGTTGCCATATTTGTTTTATGCTGTACATTTTCTCTATGTTTTATATTATTTATGGGGCCTGAGCCGAAGAAAAAAGAAAAAACTCCTGTTACAAATCAGAAAACTGTAGTAAAAGACATTCCGGCAATAGACAGTTTCTGGGATGACACTCCGGCGTACGGAGTAATCCCTGATTATAATGCGGACATTGACGTTTATAAAAACGGACTGAAGAATGCCCTGCTGACAAAATTTGACACTACTTCAATTGAAGGTTCCGGAACATGTGATATTCAATTCACGCTGGACAAACACGGCAATTTAAAGAAGAAAAAACTGTACCAGAATACGGCAAATAAACCTTTAATAACGGCAGCAAAAAAGATGCTGTCATCGGTCAAAAGCTACAATCCGCCACCAAAAAGCTATGACGGAAACCCGCTGACACTGAAAATCCGCGCCAATATCGACGGAACTTACAGCCTGATATACATTGATTAAATTCCGGTTATAAAAATTTAATCTTCAATATTTTGGGCTGCTGCGGGAAACTAAAAACATTAAACCGCAACAATTTCTCCGGCTATATCGCCGTGGATAGTTCTTATAAGCGTATCAAAAGGAACATTTGCCCAGTGAAGATTTTTTAAAGTTCTGACGACTACGGCTTCACGGGCTTTCATATCACAATCACTGATTTTAACCGTAAAAGCTTCTTCTTCTTTCAGATTTACAACAACACAAAGCCCGCCGGCACCGACTTTTGCGACGAGATTTTCAGAATTTTCAATAATCTTTGTATCTAACCTGTCTTCACCGCCGATTATGTAAGGATGTTCAAGAAAAGCTTTTGTAATTTTGTCATATCTGGGGTTTGTGAACAAATTCAGATAGCCTCTGAGCATATCTTCAAGCGGCATTGACATAATCGGAACCCCGCAGCCGTCTTTTGTTACGGGGAAACGGTGTTTGAGTTCGCAAAGCTCCGTTATTTTCTCTTTAATTTTTATTTGCAGAGGATGCTCTTCACTATCGTAAGTTTTTAAATCCCATCCATTCATAAGGCACAGACCGAGCATCATAATATGTTTTCCGGCGCAGTTATTGTGAAGAGGGGTCGCTTCTTCGCCTTTTAGGAGCATTTCCTGCTGTTTTGTTTTTGAAAGAGGCTTATGAATTCCGCATTTCAAATAGCTTTCATCAAGCCCCAGTTTATTTAGTAATGATTTTTCAACATTTAAATGCACATCTTCTCCGGCGTGAGAAGCACAGCAGATTGCAATTTCTTCTTCCGACATATCATATTTAATATCCATTCCATAGTCAATCAAAAGACTTGCCTGAAGAGGTTTTGCACAAGAGCGCAAGTAAAATGGATAATGACCGGTTTCTCCGTTATATTCAAGAATTCTTTCTTTGTCTGCAAGCATGCGAAATCCGTAGTGTTCCTCTTCTACAAGGGTTCCGCGCAAATATTTTACTAAAATTTCCGGTCTGGGGTTAAACATTTCTCTTCACCAACTTCAATAACTGTGCCAATTTTTCTTTCAATTTTTTATTTTCAGACTTCAACTCTTCAATCTCGGCTGACTCTTTTTCCTGTTCGCTTGTAAAGCTTCTTTCCGCCTCAGGAACGAGATTGTAATCTATGACAAACCGCTTTTTAGCCTCTTCCTGAAGCATAAAAATTATTTCATAATCATCTTTATCAATCAAACCCATCACATCAAGCACATCAAGATATTTGAGATGATTATCAGCGCTTTCGTTAATTTTTTTCTGCTCCTCCAGCGCCGCCTGAACATCCTTGAATGAAAGCTTTTTATTTCTTTCAAAATATTCTCCGGTCTTAAATTTTCCGGAAATAAATCCTGCCATTGCATAAATTTCATCAGACTCCGGATATTCAATGTAATTCTGCTCCACGCAAAACATAAAGTATTTGGCGGTTTCTTCCATTGTTAAAAACATATTTAAAGAAATATCAAGAATACTGTAACCATCGCTGCACATCTGCAAAAAATTATAAATATTTACATCCAGCCCGCAGTTTTTATTCTTAAGTTCCTGTGCGCCTGAAAATGTTAATACCGGAATATACAGCGAAAACATATTGCCTGAAGATTTATCCAAAAATTCAACACAATGCAATTTTTGCATATTTTCCTTCAGTTTTACATATATTACCTGTCTTACCCATAAGGGAAGGTCTATAACTTTTTCAAGATATGAGTCAAAAATATTCTTTTTCAATTTTTTAAAGCCCTGAACTATTTTCTTTTCCTGAACAATATTACCATAAAGTCCGACAAGTTTGCAATCATCTCAGGCTGGAACTTATGTAGTAAATTCCACAGACAATATTAAAAGCCCGTCATTCTGAGGGCTTTAGCCCGAAGAATCTTCCGGAATTTTATGGAGATCCTTCGCCTGCGGCTCAGGATGACGTAGTTTTGAAAATTTTTGGCGGAATTTGCTATATAAATCACCTCAGGCTGAATTTGCAGCCGCAGTAATTCTGGCGGTAAAGAGAAAGTGAATTGGCGATTTTATTTGTCTTTAAAAATCCGTCTTTCTTTTTAAAATCTATTGAGAGAAAAGTCAGACCAGTTTTAGCGGCGATTTCCTCCCCTATTGCAGAAAGTTTTTGGAAATTTTTATGCGGGCTTATGACGATTGTCGTGGTAAAGTTTTTAATCCCTAATTCTTTTGCTTTTTCAGCCGTCTTTGAAAGCCTCAATTCAAAACATCTGTCGCATCTTAACCCCTTTTCCGGTTCATTTTCAAAACCTTTTACGTAATCAAAAAATTCTTCCTGATTATATTCTTCTTCTATCAAATCAACACCAAAATGAGAGCAGAGAGTTTTTTCAGCCTCAAGACGTTTTTGATATTCGGTATCGGGGAAAATATTCGGGTTGTAAAAATATACTATAACATTGTATCCCGCATCTTTCAAAAAAGACACGGGATACGCCGAACAAATTCCACAGCAGGCGTGAAGAAGAAGGTTAGAATCCTCTTTTTTCAGCACCTGCTTCAATAAACATTCTTTTGAGTTCATCATACTGTCTTATTCCGATATACACGTTAGACCCGATTACGGTAGCGGGTGTACCGTTAATTCCGCGCGAGGTTGCTTCTTCAATGTCTGACTGAATTCGTTGTTTTACTTCCTCACTGTTAGCATCACGTTTAAGTTTTTCCGTATCAAGGTCTAAAGATTTTGCAATTTCAAGAATTTCTTCTTCACTGTTCGGCTGTTTTTCAAAGAATATAGAATTGATATCCCAGAATTTTTCCTGATTTTCAGCCGCCATGGCGTATCTTGCCATAAGGCATGAACCAACATGGAACGGCTGCTTCAAATATTTGTTGCATTCCATATCCAGAGGAAGATTTCTGTGTACAATTCTCACATTTTTCAACTCTTTAACAGCTTTATGAATCATTATATTATAAGCGCGGCAGATATTGCATCTGTAATCTGTATAGGCATAAATTACGGCCTTTGCATCATTTTCTCCGAGGAGATTACCGCTTACGGCATATTTGTTGTGAGTTGTTTCAACAAACTCTTTAAATTCATTCCTTGCCTTAACCTGAGGAGTGAAAACATAAGACAGAGATGTATAAGTTAAAAATCCTGCCGCTGCAAGCATTACAACAATAAACGCAATCATATATTTTTTAATTTTCAACCCGTCAATCAGGTCAACAACGCTGTTTTTGAAAGCCTTAACAACGCCTCCGTTTTTATAATCCAGCGCAACCAGTGCGATTAAAAGATTTAAAACATAAGTAAACGCACACAAAACACAGAGTTTCTTAATTTCAAAAAGGCTTACACAAAGAAGTGTAATACTTATTAAAAATGCGATAATACCGAGAGATGCAATATAATCAAGCGGATTTTTGAACACCTCCAGAAATCTTAAAAGCTTGAAATTTTTAAGCTTCGGTGCAAACAAAAGCATTGTAATAAATGAATACAAAAACAATCCCCAGTAAGCAAGCGGAACCCCGAAAAACTGGGATTCGTTAGTTCTTGCAACCCCGTCGCAGTCGATAAATTCGTTTACCGTACAAAAACTCGGCAGAGCATAAGGATTGAAATTTGAATTGTAATATATAATTGCCAGTTTAACTGTTGTCACAAAACCTACTAAGGTCAAAATCAATATTATAATCTTTTTCACAAGTAAAGATTTGTTTTCTTTTTCCATAACTATGTCTCCTATCCAGTATAACCATTTTACAATTATTTAAAATTTAAATCAATAGGAAGAAAAGGGGATTTTTCCAGCCCTTAATCCGTTGAAACGATTGACAGAAATGTTAAAATATATTAAGATATCCTGTATAAAATCAGGAGGATTTAATAATGGCTGACACTAAAGAAATAATTAACTGCCCTGCCTGCGGAAAACCGATGGCAAAGATTCCCGTACCTGCTGCGAATATAAATCTTGATATTTGCCTTAATGGCTGCGGCGGAATATTCTTTGATAACAGAGAATTTAAAAAATTTGACGAACAGGCGGAAAGCATTGATGAAATTACAAACGCAATAATCGGCAAGACGTTTGCACCGGTTGACGGAGCGGCGACAAGAACCTGTCCTGTATGCGGGATGAAAATGGTTAAAAACTTTGCAAGTTCGCTCCATCAGGTTCAAATTGATGAATGCTACGGCTGTGGCGGCAAATTTTTAGATAACGGAGAGCTTCAAAAAATCCGTGCACAGTTTGCAACAGAACAGGAACGTGCAGATGCGGCGGTTAAAGAACTTTATAATGCAGTCGGCGGCAAACTCAAAGCGCTTGATGAAGAATGGGCAGTAGCAAAAGCCAGACGTTCTCCGCTTAACAACCTGTTTAACGGTTTGATGGGTATAGATTAAAATTTTAAAACTTTCATTATACTTTGCCGGCAAAGGCAAGAGCAGATATTATAAAAGAAGAACTTGAAATACTAATCAAGTTCTTCTTCGTTATTCTCAACCAGCAACAATATAACAGTTCTGTTCCATTCTTCGAGCGTAATTTCTCTGTGCAAATAGTCCATATTCCCTGTTGCGATTACCCAGCTTGAACAAGAGCCGCCGCTATACCAACCCGTAGCAGGTTTGGTTAAAGAACAACTATCTGGCCATGCAGTCCACCATTTTGCAAACCCCGCAACAAACGGGGCATTGTTTCTGCTTATCAATGAAAGGTAGAAAAAATCTTTGCCAAGCTGATTAGGGCCTTTATCTCCGTTAATGTCAACTTGCATCAACAGCCCCGGAATTTCTCCGTCATAAACCAATCCGAATAAAGAACCGTCCGAAAGTGTGAAATTATAAGTCTTTGTTGTGAAAAATACGGGCGCGTACCGGTCTCCCAAGTTTTTATTAAACAAATCTTTATAAACAACATGATTATTAGGTCTTTCAAACCCGTATTCTACTCCGACATTCAGGTATTTTGAAAGCATTTTGTATGCGCGCTCAAGCGATTCTTTAGAGCCGTCAATGCCCCAGTCCTTTGCCGGGCCATAGTCTATATATACACGATTGTATGCCTGATACAA
>CALUPM010000053.1 GCA_944322665.1 Candidatus Gastranaerophilales bacterium
AGCTTGAAAAAATTCATAGAATATCATAATTCTAAAAATTCTGACCTTACAATAATGAGTACAATTCTTGAGGATCCTGCAAGTTACGGAAGAGTTATAAGAGAAACCGACGATTCTCTGAAATGTATAGTGGAGGCCAAAGATACAACTCCCGGACAAAAAGCTGTCAAAGAAATTAATGTAGGGGTTTACCTTCTCAACTGGCGTAAAATAAAAGCTGCATTTTCTCAATTAACAACAAACAATGCGCAGGGAGAATACTACCTGACAGATATTATTGAATGGGGCAAGAAAAACAACCTTAATGTTCACGCTTTTATACTTGAAAACAGTGATGAAAGCTACGGGATTAATTCACGGAAAGACCTTGCTTATGCAACAAAAATTATGAATGAAAGAAAGCTTAATTCGCTGATGGATAACGGGGTTACGATTGTTGATGCCGACAGCACATGGATTAGCGAAGACACTGAAATCGGAACTGACACAACCATTTATCCGTTTACCTATATTGAAGGGAAAAACAAAATCGGAAAAAACTGCAAAATCGGGCCATGCGCGCACTTACGAGGGGATGTCGAAATTGATGACAACTGCAAAATCGGGAATTTTGTGGAAGTTAAAAAGTCAAAAATCGGCCACAACACAAACGCAGGTCATCTGAGTTACATTGGCGACAGTGAACTCGGTTCTCATATAAACATCGGAGCCGGAACAATAACAGCAAACTTTGACCCGATAACCGGAACAAAAAGCAAAACTGTCCTGAAGGACAACGTTAAAATAGGTTCAAACACAGTTCTGGTAGCGCCTGTAGAAATCGGAGAAGGAACAAACATAGGCGCCGGAAGCGTTATTACCAAAAACATAGGCGAATGGGCGTTAGGTCTTACCCGCGCTCCTTTAAGAATTATTCAAGGCTGGGTTAAGAAAAAGAATTAAGCCCCTAATTAATGATAAAAAAAATAAACGCCTTTTGCATTTCAAATCCGCAAAAGGCGCTTATATTTGCAAAAAATTTTACAACATATTAATTTAAAAATATCTAGTCAAATGCCTAATACTGTAATTGTATTCTAATTTGTATTATATCCGTATGAAAAAGGATACGGAAGTAATGTCTGCACGGGCTGTAAGTAAAAATTCTGCCCGCGAAATTTTGACTGAAAGAGAACTGGAATACCTTTCTCTTGTGGCAATGGGGTTTAAAAACAAAGAAATTGCCGTAATACTTTCCGTGACAAAAAGCACCGTAAAAAAAACTCTTGAAAAAGTATTCCAGAAAACCTTTGCAAAAGACAGAACAAGCGCGGTTACAATCGCCTTTGTCCATAATCTGCTGAATATGCACACACTTAACAAAATTAATAAAAAATACAATCTTAAAAAATCTGAGATTTTTTAATTTTTATTATTCTAACAGCATTGTATTTATATTAATGCCTTCCGCAGCCGCTGCATTCGCCGGAGCAATTTCCGCCGCAGCCGCCCAAAAGATCTTGAAAATCAAAAACTTTATCCTCTAAAATTTTTAAAATAACAATTGGATACAAAATATCTTCCAGCTGTCTGATTTGTTCTTCAAACTCGTCAAAATGCGTAAGATTACCGATTAAAACAGGATACTGTGCAACGATTTTACCGCCGTCTACTTCATTTGTAAGAGTATGAACCGTGACTCCGCTAACCTTAACGCCTGCGCCAAAAGCCCTTGCTATAGCATCTGTTCCTTTAAATGCCGGCAATAGCGACGGATGAATATTTATAAATCTTCCCAGTTCCAATATATTAGGCTTTAATTCCCTTGAATAACCGCTCAACGCTATCAGGTCAAAATCTCCGGCTCCAAGATATCCCGCATTTTCCTCAGGCGGAAGATATCTGTGTCTAATATTCAATTCAGAAGACTTTTGCAAAAATTCGGAATTCAAATTGTCAGAAAGCGCTTCTATTTCAATATCTACAGAGTCAGAACCCCGTAAATAATTTACGACAGCCTCAAGGTTCCGTCCGCTGTTTGACCCCATAATCACCAGTTTTTTCTTCATCATTCTCCCCCTTATAAATTTATTATAAAACTTTTTTTAAAAAAAATAAAATATGCGCAAAAAAAAATCTTTACGTATTTTAAAAAGCAAGGAAGGATAATTTTATGCAAATAAACAGTTACAATCCACAAATAGCATTCGGCGAAAAATATCAGGTGGACCGCCTCATAAGCTGCGCCTGTAATAAACCTTTTATCACAAAAAGTGACAGCGTTAATCTTATAACCTCCATCTTAAAATTAACAAAAGATGAAAAAAAAGAAATGATGCATCATGATGACATTTTTCGGATTTTGATGAAAAAGGCTGGAGATTACATTCTTACGCAGGTGCCGGAATTAAAACTTTTTGTCGATCTTATTAACAACACAAACGCCCCGTGCCGCGAAAAATTAATACAAAAGGCAGAAACCCAGCTGGGCGAAGAATTAAATGTAAAAAGACTTATAAGAAACAGAGAAACGAGAAAAGATAAATCATGGATATTCAAAGACGAAACCCCGTAAATTTCGGGATAAAATTAGAAACGGCAAAAGTGCTTGAAGTTACAAGCCAGCGGATATTTGAAAGCGACGGCATTGAAGGCGTCAGAGATGTTATAAAAGCTCTTTCGAATGAACCAATAAAAGCTACAGGCAGCAAAGGCTACAGATATTTTGCAATTAAAACAGGAAGAGAAATCATCAATAAATACCCTCAGATTGCTGAAGCCACCGAAGAAATAAACAGAATAGCCGCCCGGAATCCTTATATTACAAAATCCGAACTTAATCAAAAAATTCGTCCTCTGATTGATAAAATCGGGAATGAAATTGATATAACCATATAAAAAGACCGCCATACAGACGGTCTTTTCTACGTTAAATTGTTCTCTGTTTATTAGTGGCAGAGTGCAAGCAGGATACCTGCAGCAACTGCAGAACCGATAACACCTGCAACGTTCGGGCCCATTGCGTGCATCAGGAGGTAATTTTGAGGGTTAGCCTCTAAACCTACCTTGTTAGAAACACGCGCTGCCATAGGAACGGCTGAAACACCTGCTGAACCGATAAGCGGGTTGATTTTATCTTTCGAAAACAGGTTCATTATTTTGGCAAAAATAACACCGCCTGCTGTTGCAAAAGAGAATGCCAGAACCCCGAGAATCAAGATAAACAAAGTTTGTGTTGTCAGGAACTGATCAGCCGACAATTTTGAGCCTACCGAAAGCCCTAAGAAAATTGTAACAATGTTTATCAAAGCATTCTGCATTGTATCTGATAATCTTTCAACAACACCGCATTCTTTACAGAGGTTGCCGAATGTAAGCGCGCCGACAAGCGGGCATGCATCCGGAAGGAAGATTATACAAAGCCCGAGTACAACAAGCGGAAATACGATTTTTTCTCTTTTTGAAACTTCTCTTAACTGTTTCATTTCAATCTGTCTTTCAGCTTTTGTCGTAAAAAGTTTCATAATCGGAGGCTGAATAACCGGAACTAGAGCCATATAAGAGTATGCCGCAACCGCAATTGCACCGAGGAGTTCAGGCGCAAGTTTTGTTGTAACGTAAATTGATGTCGGGCCGTCAGCGCCTCCGATAATACCGATTGCACCTGCCTGCGGAAGTGTAAAACCGAAGCAGCAAAGAGCAAGAAGCAGTGCTGCAAAAATTCCGAACTGAGCCGCACCTCCCAGAAGCGCTGTTTTCGGGTTAGCAATCAACGGGCCGAAGTCTGTCATCGCACCTACACCCATAAAAATTATCAACGGGAACAATCCTTTATGAATACCTGCTTCATAAATAATCCCCAGAAATCCGTTTGGCTCCGCAATACCGGCAACCGGAATGTTTGACAACAATCCGCCGAATGCAATCGGCACAAGAAGCAACGGTTCAAACTGTTTTTTAATACCTAACCATAGCAGGAATAAACAAATCAAAATCATAATCGGCGCGCCGAATTGATGAAGGAATTGTTCAAACCCGCTTGTAATTGACGGATCAGCAGGCTGTACAAAATTTGCGATACCTGTTGACTGCCAGAGTTTATATAAGCTGTCTGCAATATTCATATTTCTATCCTTCTTTTACTGTTTTATCAAAAGCTGCCTCTTTTTAAGCCTCAGGCAGCCTTTCGTACCTGATTAACCGATTGTAACAAGTTCCTGACCAGTTTTAACCTGATTTCCGGCTTCAATATCAACCGATTTTACAACACCTGAAAGCGGTGATTTAATTTCTGTTTCCATTTTCATTGCTTCAATAACAGCAATTACATCGCCTTCTTCAATTGTGTCACCGACCGCAACAAGAACTTTCAATACAGTTCCCGGAAGTGCGGCCTTAACCGGTTTTGCGTCGCCTTCTGCTGCGTGATTAGCTTCAATGCCGGCTTTTAAGTTGAAGTCATAAAGCTTTCCGTTGACGGTTGCTTTGTTTCCTTCAAAAGCAACAGCATATTTTTTGCCGTTGACTGTAACAGTGTAACCGTTTGAAGAATCTTCACTCTTAGCCTCATTTGCGTCCGGAGCATTTTTTCTGACTCCGATTGTACCTTTGCCTTCAAGGAAGAGGATACCTTTTTCTTTGCATGCGGCCGAAATAAAGATATTTTCGTCATTAACCGGCAGACCTGCATCTTCAAGACGTTTGGTTGCGGCTTTAATACCTTTTTCCGGATCTCTGTCATTTATATCAACAACAAGTTCGGTTGTCGGTTTAAGGTTAAGCTGTTCTTCTGCGATTTTAACGATTTCAGCATCAGGTTCGCACGGAGTTTTGCCGAAATACCCGAGAACCATTTTTCCGTAGCCTTCCGCTATTTTTTTCCATTTTCCGAACATCACGTTGTTGAATGCCTGCTGGAAGTAGAACTGAGAAACCGGTGTTACGGAAGTTCCAAAACCGCCTTTTTCAACAACTTCTTTCATGGCTGCAACAACTTCAGGATATTTATCCATCAAATTGTTATCTCTAAGCATCTGCGTATTTGCTGTCAACGCTCCGCCCGGAAGAGGTGACTGAATAATCATCGGATTAACAGCAAGTGCCTCCGGAGGCAGGAAGTAATCTTTCATGCATTCTTTGAATACTTCTTCTGTTTCAAGAATTTTTTCAATATCAACTCCGAGGTCGTAGTCTGTACCTTTAAGAGCATGCCACATAGAAACAATATCCGGCTGGGCAGTTCCGCCTGAAACAGGCTTCATTGAAAGATCAATGCCGTCAGCACCGCCGTCAAGGGCTGCAAGATATGCAGCAAGACCTGTTCCTGCGGTTTCGTGGGAGTGGAATCTGATATGAGCATCAGCGCCTAAAATTTCTCTTGTACGCTTGATTGTTTCGTAAACTTTTCTCGGATTTGAAGTTCCTGAAGCATCTTTAAATGCTAAGCTGTCAAACGGAATGCCCGCGTCAAGAATGTTTCTTAAAACTCTTTCGTAAAAAGCAACGTCATGCGCGCCCGTACAGCCAATCGGAAGTTCCATCATCGTGATTGTAACTTCATGCTTCAAACCGTTATCTCTGATGCACTGACCCGAGTAAATAAGGTTGTTTACATCGTTCAAAGCGTCAAAGTTTCTAACAGTTGTAACTCCGTGTTTTTTGAACATTTTAGCGTGAAGATTGATAATATCTCTCGGCTGTGAATCAAGACCTACAACGTTTACACCTCTTGCTAGAGATTGAAGGTTTATATCGGGGCCGACAGCAGCTCTTATTTTGTCCATAGTTTCAAAAGCGTTTTCGTTGCAGTAGAAAATCGGGGACTGAAATCTTGCGCCGCCTGCAACTTCAAAATGTCTTAAACCTGCGTTTACGGCAGACTGCAAAGCGGGGATGAAATCATCCACAAAAACCCTTGCTCCGTAAACTGACTGGAAACCGTCTCTAAATGAGGTGTCCATAACTTTGATAAGTTTTTTTCCCATAATCTATATCCTTTCGTAAATTAAAAAAATTCTAACCGCGGAGTTTTGCAACTGCAATAGCAACGGCAACGGCTTCGTCAACCGAAACGTTAGAACGTTTGCCGGGTTTTTCAACGACTTTGACTTCTTCAGGGAAGAATTTGTTCAAAAGTCTGACAACCCATGACATACCGTCCATTGTCCAAACCATAATTGCAAGGAATGCAAATACAAACCCCATGCCAATTGCCATCAGCACAAGCCCTTCTTCCAATAATGTCCAAAATTGTCCCATCATAATATATCTCCTATTGTAAGTACAAAAATTTCATTATCTTTTTTTAAATGCAAAGCGCCGTCATTATCAATACTTTCGGCTATTCCGCATTTTATTTCGTCCGGCAGTTTTACGCTAATTTCTTTTCCCAGAAAATTCAATCGGCTGAGATAATCATGCTTAATAAAACAAAAGCCTTCTTCTATGAATTTATTATAATTCTTAAAAAATAAATTTAGCAACTTTGTTAAGAAATCATTTTTGTCGCAGAATTTTCCGTCCGTTTCGATTGAAAGGGAAGTGACGGCTTTATCGGCAACTTTTTTTACATCTTCTTTTCCTGCCAAAATATTTATTCCGAAACCCAGAACAATACCTTTAAAATTAGCACCCTGCATAACGGTTTCCGATAAAATCCCGGCGATTTTCTTTCCGCTGATATTCACATCGTTCGGCCATTTGATATCAGGCTTAAGTTCGTAATCTTCGAGGGTCTTGCAAATGCAGACAGAAAGAAACTGCGTAAGATTTACAAAATTTTTATTAAAAGCAGCGGATGGTTTAAGAACAATTGAAACAAATAAATTTCCTTCTCCTAAATCGAGCCATGAGCGGTTCAGTCTTCCCCTTCCTGCAGTCTGCCTTGAAGCTGTCACGACCGTGCAGTCATCAAGTTCAGCCAGATGTTTTTTGGCGTATAAGTTGGTTGAATCAACTTCTTCCAGACTCAGAAAATTCATTTGCACCCTCTTATCAAAAATCCCTGTCACACACCATAATTTTAATATAAACAAAAAAAATTTGCGATTTTTTTTTTATGAGTTAAAATAAAATTTGAAAAGGGAGAGAAAATGGAACACTGGATTTGTACATTTAATATATTAGGGCATCCTGTATCAGCAAATATGGATACTTTGATTACAATGTGGTTTACCATGATTCTGCTGATAATTCTTGCGCTTTTCACGACGAGGAAAACTTCGCTTGTCCCGTCAAAGCTTCAGCTTGCGGCAGAAGGAATTATTAAATATTTTTCCGGAATAGCAAAAGCAAGCATGGGCGAAGAAGCTTCGCAAAGGCATCTTCCTCTTATTCTCACATTATTTATGTTTATTTTAACAGCAAACCTTGTCGGGCAGCTTCCCTGGCATCTGATTCATTTAAAAACTGGAGAACTTGCTTCTCCGAACAATGATATAAACATGACGGCAGCAATGGCAATCGTTGTATCACTTTATTATATTTTCTACGGCGTTAAGAAAAAAGGGTTTCACTTCTTTTTCCACGGGTTCAGCATTGACGGGATTATAATTACTCTCGTTGACACTCTGGAACTTTTTGTAAGACCTTTTTCTCTGGCATTACGACTTTTTGCAAATATTTTTGCGGGAGAAGTGCTTGTATTTACGGTTGTCGGGATTTTTGCATACTTTATTCCGCTCCCGTTTATGTTGTTTGAACTTTTTGTGGCATTAATTCAGGCTCTGGTATTCACCCTGCTTTCCACAACTTATATATCAATGGCAGTAAATGAAGAATAACTTATAAAGGAGAAAAATTATGGCAGTTGAACAATTAGCAAATTTGGATTTAGCGAAGTTAGGAGCAGGTATTGCAATCGGTTTCGGTGCAATCGGCGGAGGTTTAGGACTCGGTATCGCAACTAAAGGGGTACTTGACGCTATCGCAAGACAGCCGGAAATGAAAGATGAAGCTTTTAAAAACTTCATTATCGGTGCAGGCCTTGCAGAAGCAACAGCTATCTATGCACTTCTCGTTGCTATGCTCCTGATTTTTGCGTAAAAAGTTTTCTAAAAGGAATTTGTCATGTTTGAATTTAATGCAACATTTTTAATAGCAATGATAAGCTTTGTTGTATTCATAATAATTATGAATGCGATATTATACAAGCCTATTCAGTCAATCATAAGTGAAAGAGAAAACTATATTGACTCTAACCTTAATGCTGCAAAAGATTCAAAAACAAAAGCTCAGGGGCTTCTTGACGACAGGGAAGCAAAACTTACAGAGGCCTCGGCTAATTCAAGACAAATTGTTTCCGGAAGGGTTCAAATAGAAAACGAAAATGCAAAAAAATTAACAGAAAAAGCAAAAACGGATTCTCAAATGAATATCGCTTCTGTTAAAGAAAATCTCAGAAAAGAAGAACTTGAAACGGCAAATTCACTTTCCGGAAACATAAAGGAACTGGCTGAATCCATTTCCGAAAAAATTCTCGGAGAAAAAACTTCAATTGATAATGTTGATTATGAATTAATCAGTAAGGTGCTCAAATGAATTCAATAGGTCAAATCTGGAATTTTATAGTAACAAGCAACTTTTTCAACTTTGTTGTAATGGTGCTTATCCTTGCGTGGATTATAAATAAAATCAATCTGGGCGACATTCTGGAAAAAGCGGTTTCAAATATTAAAAACTCAATCGAAAAATCAGAAAGCGAAAAAGCCGCCGGAGAAAAAGAACTTCTTTCCGCTCAAAAATCAGTTGAAAATCTGGCGTCTGAAATTCAGGAAAAACTTACTGCAGCCGAAAATCAGGCAGAAAAAATTGCGAAGAATATAATTGAAGAAACAGAACAAAAAGTAAAAAATATTCAAAGCAATATTGAAAGGTCAGTCAGGGCGGAAGAAAAAACAATTTCTGCAAGACTTTCAAAAAAGACTGCGGCGGCTTCGGCAGAACTTGCAAAACAGCATATAAAAGCGGTTCTTGAGACTCATCCGGAACTCCACGAAAAATATATCAATCAAAGTATTGAAGAACTGGGATAAATTATGAATTCAATCCAAATATCTTTAACAGCAAAAAATTACGCGGACGCTCTTGTTCAGATGGGGCGGGACGGAGTTATGGCTTTTGATGATATTCTCAAAAATATCGACTCTGTCAGAGAAATCTGCAAAACATCAAAGGATCTGTCTGATGTTTTAAAAAACCCGACTATTTCAGATGATGTTAAATACTCTATTATTGATGAGGTTTTCAAACAAGATATTAACGAAAAAATTATTGATTTTATAAAAGTTTTGATTGAGAAAAAAAGGTTTGGCGAGTTAGACGGGATTTATGAAGCTTACAGGGATGAACTGGATAAGATAAACAATCTGCAACGTGTTTCAGTCACGTCAGCCGTCGAACTCAACGGCGATATGAAACAAAGAATAATTGATAAACTTCAAAATCGTCTTTCAAAAACAGTCACGGCGGAATGGCTGATTGACAGAGAAATTATCGGAGGGCTTGTTGTAAAAATCAACGATGATGTCATTGATTCAAGCCTGAAAAATAAACTGGAAAATTTGAGTAAAAATTTAATATAAAGGGGAAATTATGGCACTAATAAAACCTGATGAAATTAGTTCAATAATAAAAAGCAAAATTGAGAATTACGACATTCAGACAGAAGTTGCAAACACGGGTACCGTAATAGAAATCGGCGACGGAATTGCGCGTGTTTACGGGCTTAGAAACGTTATGTCAAACGAGCTTGTCGTATTTGATGACGGAAGGGATACATTAGGCATTACGCTTAACCTTGAAGAAGATAACGTCGGTATTGTAATTCTGGGTGAATATACCCAGATTAAAGAAGGTATGACGGTTAAAACGACCGGCAGAATTGCGTCTGTTCCTGTGGGCGACGGTTTGATAGGTAGAATTATCGATCCGACAGGCGAACCGATTGACGGCAAGGGTGAAATAGTTTCAAACAAAACCCGTCCGATAGAAAGAGTTGCCCCCGGTATTGTAGCAAGAAAATCGGTTCACCAGCCGCTTCAGACAGGTTTGACATCAATTGATGCCCTGACACCTATCGGCAGAGGCCAGAGAGAATTGATTATCGGCGACAGACAAACCGGTAAAACAGCAATCGCAATTGATACAATTTTGAACCAGAAGGGTCAGAATGTAATTTGTATTTACGTTGCAATCGGGCAGAAAGCTTCAACAGTTGCACAGCTTGCAAAAGTTCTGGAAGAACACGGCGCAATGGAATATTCTCTGATAGTTTCGGCAACAGCAAACGAAAGCGCTCCGTTACAATACATCGCACCGTTTGCCGGTGTCGCAATCGGGGAAGAGTTTATGGAACAGGGCAAAGATGTTTTGATTGTTTATGACGATTTAAGCAAACACGCTCAAGCCTACCGTGCAATGAGCTTGCTTCTAAAAAGACCTCCGGGACGTGAAGCTTATCCGGGCGATGTATTCTACCTTCACTCAAGACTTCTTGAACGTGCGGTTAAGTTGAATGACGAACTGGGCGGAGGAAGTATTACAGCGCTTCCGATTATCGAAACACAGGCAGGCGACGTTTCAGCATACATTCCGACCAACGTAATTTCAATTACTGACGGTCAGATATTTTTGGAATCCAACCTGTTTAACTCCGGTGTAAGACCGGCAATCAACGCAGGTATATCAGTTTCCCGGGTCGGCGGTGCGGCTCAGACTAAAGCCATCAAACAGGTTGCCGGCAAACTTCGTCTTGATTTGGCGCAATTTAGAGAACTTGAAGCTTTTGCGCAGTTTGCCTCTGACCTTGATCAGGCAACGAAAAACCAGCTTCTGAGAGGTGAAAAACTGACAGAAGTCCTTAAACAGCCTCAATATGCACCTTTGAGCGTTGCGGAACAGGTTTCAATCCTTTTTGCCGCAAACGAAGGAATTCTTGATGATGTTCCGAACACTCAGATTGCCAAGTTCAAAAAAGACTGGTTTGTTCATTTGAAATCAAATCTGAAAGAACTTTCAGATAATCTGAATGACGGAAGTGCTCTTTCTGATGAGGATAAGACCGAATTAAGAAAAAGTCTTGAAGAATTCAAGAAAACGTTTTAGGTAATATAAAATGGCAAATTTAAAAGATATAAAAAACAGAATACAAAGTGTAGAAAGTACAAAAAAAATCACCCGTGCGATGAAAATGGTTGCGGCAGCAAAGGTTAAACGCGCGGAAACCACCGTTAAAATGTCGCGTCCGTTTACGGAAGAACTGAACAAAATGTTCAGAAAGCTTCTAGCATCAGTCGGAACGTATTCTGATACAACTTTAAAAATCAAATCTGCTATTGACAATTACCCTGCACTTTTGCAGTCCAGAGAACTTAAAACAGCAGGTATTCTTGTAATTACGTCAAACAAAGGGCTTGCAGGAGCATACAATGCCAATATCATCAAAAAAACCGTGCAGACTATTAAGGATTACAATGAACAAGGCATAAAAACAATACTTTTTATTGTAGGACAGAAAGGTATCGGCACATTAAAGAGAAGATGCAAAAATCTTGACTGCGAAATTGCAAAGACTTACATTGCAATCGCAAACAATCCGTCAGGCGAAGGTGCTCACGCTATTGTTTCCGATATCGCGGAATATTATGTAAATCAAAAAATTGATAAAATTGAAATCATCACAACAAGATTTAAAAATATGATGAGTTATTTTATTGAAAACTGGGAAGTTCTGCCGCTTCAAACGCAGGAAGATATCCACGAAAAGCTTCACGACAACATAGCGGAACCATTGATGGAATTTATTCCAGATATGCATAATATTTTGCAGAAAGTTGTACCTATGTATATAGCAAACATAATTTTTCAGGCACTTCTGGAAGCACAGGCGTCGGAGCTTGCAAGCAGAATGACCGCAATGTCAGCCGCAACAAGCAACGCCGAAAAAATGCTCAAAACTCTCTCCACCGAATACAACAAAACCCGCCAGTTTGCTATCACGCAGGAAATTATAGAAGTTGTATCCGGCGCAAATGCCCAAATAGGCTAGAGTTTACAATTTTAGTGCGAAATAATCCTAATTGATTTTAAGAGATAACAACTTTTATCTCAAAGCTGTTACTTTGTTTAGGTACATTAATTAAAAGGCACCAAAATTAATTAGTAACTTATATATCTAAAAAGCACGTCATTCTGAGGGAGATTTGCGACCGAAGAATCCTCTTGCATGCTTTGTCATTCTGAGGACGCTAGTCCGAAGAATCCCCTTGCGGTTTTAGGGTGTCTTCGCCTGCGGCTCAGGATGACGTACTCTTTTTTCATGTCATTCTGAGGGAGCCTTGCGACCGAAGAATCCTCTTGCATGCTTTGTCATTCTGAGGACGCTAGTCCGAAGAATCCCCTTGCGGTTTTAGGGTGTCTTCGCTTGCGGCTCAGGACGACGCAGTTTTGAAATTTTTTGTTGAATTTGTTATATAAGTCCTATTAATTATTGCTTGCAAAAAATATCAATTCTATTTATAATTAAATTTATTTTAAACACCAGAAGGAGTATCGAGAATGGAAACAGCAGCACCAGCCAGAGTAGCAAAAGAAAACGTCAATACGGGCGAAATAATTAATATTTGCTATTCAAGCGACCAGAATTACGCAAAATATATGGCATTGTCTATGGCGACGGTTTTAAACACAAAAGCTCCTGATGATAAAATTCATTTTTACATTTTAGACGGCGGAATTTCTGAGTCAGATAAACAAAAAGTTCTGAATCTGAAACATATTGCTCCGTGTGAAATTACGTTTATCACAGTTGACAAAGAGAAATTTAAAAACTGTCCGCTTGAAAATACTAACCTGACACTTGCAGCATACTACAGACTGTTAATACCTGACTTTATCCCTGCGCTGGATAAAATTATATACTTTGACTGCGACATAGAAGCAAGAGGTTCTATTAGAGAATTATACAATATTGATATTTCAGACTACCCGCTTGGTATGGCAGAAGATGTTGTCAATGATTGGCTTCGCGGACGATTTAACTTAGATAATTATTATAACTCCGGCGTGCTGCTCTTAAACCTTGAAAAATTACGTGAAGAAAAATTTACAGAAAAAGTTTTTGATTTTATTGCAAAAAATAACGAAAAATTACTTTACCATGATCAGGACGTTTTAAATTTGTATTTTGCAAACAGAATTAAACAAATAGACTCGAAGTGGAATTGCAATATGAATTTTGTCCATGTTTCAAGCTTTATAAAAAACACAAAAAATGCACCGGTTGTGCACTATTTAGGACTAAAATGGGGCTTTATCTTAATGAATTTTCCTGTATGTTTAAAAACAGACTACAAATTTGAATTCACAAAACTGTATATTCAAAGTGTTATAAAACTGATATTCCACCAGATTTTTCAGGTAAGAAACGCTGATAACAAAAAACAAAAAGAGATAACTATTTTAGGATTTACATTTTACATTGATAAAAAGAAAAGCTCAAAAGCCGGATAAAATTCAGACAATAATAAAGGAGATATAATTGTGAAAAGCACTACAGATAAAGCGATTTCTAGACCCGCGGAAGGGATAAACACCGGAAACATAATCAACGTTTGTTATTCCAGCGATCAGAATTACGCTAAATACATGGCGCTGTCAATGGCTACAGTTTTGAATACAAAAGCTCCTGATGACAACATTCATTTTTATATTTTAGACGGAGGAATTTCTGATAAAGATAAACAGAAAATTCTGAATCTGAAACGTATTGCTCCGTGTGAAATTACGTTTATCACAGTTGACAAAGATAAATTCAAAAATTTCCCGCTTGAACACACAAAATCCCTGACTCTTTCAACATATTACAGATTATTACTTCCTGATTTTCTGCCGCATGTCGATAAAGTTATATACTTTGACTGTGACATAGAAGCCCGCGGTTCTCTTAAAGATTTGTACAATACAGAAATTTCGCTCTACCCGCTTGCTATGGCTGAAGATATTGATGCAGACTTTCATTGCAAACGTTTAAATTTGAACTCCTATTATAACGCAGGTATGCTGCTTTTAAATCTACAAAAATTACGTGAAGAAAAATTTACAGAAAAACTTTTTGATTTTATAGAAGAAAACAGCGAAAAATTATACCAGCACGATCAGGATGTTTTAAATTTGTATTTTAAAAACCAAATTAAAGAACTGGATCCAAAATGGAATTATAATAAGCATTTTACGCATACTTCAAGTTTTATGAAAAACGTAAAAACTGCACAGGTTATACACTATTTAGGAGGTAAGTGGGGTTTTATTTTAATGAATTGCCCGCTGTTTCTCAAAACCGGCTATAAACTTGAATTTACAAAACTGTATATCAAAAGCGTCATCAAATTTATAGTTTCTCAAATATTTCAGGTAAGAAACGCCGACAACAGGACTCAAAAAGAGATAACAATTTTAGGATTCACTTTTTACATTAATAAAAAGCAGAAGGCAAAAGAAGAATAAACATAAAAGACTTGACATTCTAATGGCGAAACCCGAAGAATCACAAACCATGTCACGTCATTCTGAGCCGCATGAGGAGAATGTGAAAGGCGGCAGCCGGATCTGTTTATCACGAGCGCTTTAGCTGAAGAATCTCCTCCTTACGCTGCGCAGCGACATTCTGCTGGAGTGCAACGACCGAAGAATCTCATCGGATTTTAACGGTATCCTTCGCCTTCGGCACAGGATGACACAAAATCCATTGACCCTTTCAACCCTCCTACCCCTTCACCCTTCACCCTTCAC
>CALUPM010000054.1 GCA_944322665.1 Candidatus Gastranaerophilales bacterium
GGATGGGATTCGAACCCACGGTGGAACATAATCCCACACAACCTTTCCAAGATTGCACCTTAAACCGCTCGGACACCCCTCTTCGGAAAGTTATACATTTACCTTACCATAAAAATCTTATAAATCAAATGTTTCATGTCTTTTCCTCGCACATTTTTTATAAAACTCCCGCTTAATATAACCAATCCGTATTATTTTAAACGTTCTGTTTCTAAAAATATATTTTTCATTATCTGATTATATGCTAAAATTGTCTTAAGGTAATATTTATGCAAAAAACAGTTTATAAAAATCTTAAAGGACTGAAAGGCTCGGTCACAATCCCGTCTGACAAGTCTATTTCCCATCGGGCGGTTATTTTTTCATCTCTGGCTAAAGGAACATCGACAATTAAAAATTTTTCAAAAGGTGCGGATCCGTTGTCTTCGCTTGACGTTGTCAAATCTCTAGGAGTAGATGCTGAGTTCAACGATGAAAATACTTTGATTATAAATTCTTCAGGAAGGCTCGAAAAGCCTGACAAAATACTTGACTGCGGAAATTCAGGAACAACAATGCGCATGATGGCGGGAATTCTCGCAGGACAAAATTTTAATTCAGTTCTGACAGGAGATGCAAGTCTTTCAAAACGTCCGATGAAGCGGATTATTGAACCGCTTTCTCTTATGGGGGCTAATATAAATTCTGAAGAAGGCCATGCCCCGCTGGAGATTGAGGGAAGCGGGCTGCTAGGGATTGATTATACTTCAAAACTTGCCTCGGCTCAGGTCAAATCGTGCCTGCTTCTTGCCGGACTTTTTGCGGATGGACTCACTCGCTTTGAGGAACCTTATCTTTCCAGAAACCATACAGAAATCATGCTTAAGCACATGGGGGCCGATATTGAAATTTCCGGACTCAAGGTTTCAATAAAACGTTCACAGCTTAAACCGCTTAAGATTGACGTCTGCGGGGATATTTCGTCGGCAGCTTTCTTTATAGCTGCGGCTTTGATTGTTCCAAAATCAGATATTATTCTGAAAAACGTCGGGTTAAATCCGACAAGAACAGGAATTATAGATGCTGTAAAACTTATGGGTGCCGACATTGAAGTTATTGACAGCTATGTTCATTCCGGAGAAATTGCAGGAGATATCAGGGTCAAATATTCCAAACTGAAAGGTTGTGTTATAGAAAAAGCGCTTATTCCGCGGCTTATTGACGAATTGCCTGTTATTGCAGTGATTGCTACACAGGCTGAAGGCGAAACCATTGTTAAAAATGCTGAAGACTTAAGAAATAAAGAATCCGACCGGATAAAATCAATTGTCTGCGAACTCTCAAAAGTCGGTGCTGATATAAAAGAAACTCCGGACGGATTTAAAATTTCCGGTAAAACAAAGCTTAATGGAGGGACTCAGGTTGAATGTTATCACGATCACAGGCTGGCTATGAGTCTTTACGTCGCAGGTCTTGTTTGCGAAAATCCGGTTTCTATAAACGGGTTTGAGTGGGCGGACATTTCCTTCCCTGAATTTGAGAGGCTTTTTGCTCAATTAACTCAAAATTAATGTAATATGTATGATTGATTTTAACCGTTTTATATTGACACTTCTTCAGTAATTTTATAAAATTTATGTATGAACAATAATTTTATAAATAAATTTGACAAACAGGTTTCTACATTCGGGCCAAAAGAAATTATGGCTGCAATATTTTTTGTTGTTTTATGCGTTATTATTTATTTTACTTTTTTCCATGTTGACAGAACTCCTTACGGCTATACAGAAATTTCTGAAGAACTGGCATCGTATCTTGCAGGTTCGGACAGCAGTTATTCAGAAGACTACAACAGCGGGAAGATGCTTGTTCTTTATGTTGCAAGACGCGATAAAGAATATAAATATCCAAAACAATTTCAGGATGCCCTGGATGTAGCGATTGATGATTCTGAAATGGGTGAATTGTATAATTTCAGAGAGCTGCAAATTCTCCGGAATAATATTTTGTTTGAAGGCGAAAAAGGCGAAAGAATCATCAAAGGAGAAAAAGAACTCAGAAAAACTTGCAGAAGTTTCTGCGTGGTTAATCCAAAGAAAAAAGCTTTATATTTCTACTTCCAGCCTAAAGAACGTGATGCACAGTATCTTCAGGAAAATCTTGAAAAACTTGAATTCTGGGGCGCAAAGCTTAATTAAAATAATTTAAGCAAAAAAATATTTTCAGGAGTTTTAGTAATATTGCAATGAATAACAATATTACTTTCGGCGGGAATTTTATACAAAAGCTGCCTGTAAAAAAATACGCCTATAAAGAAAAACAATACCTGCCCTCTTATGCCAATCTGGTAGAGCTGGAGTCACATAACATTAAGGACGTGGAAGCCATAGAAGAAATTGCAAAAGCCTTTGGCGGCGACAGCTATGTCAATAACGTGAGCTATGATGCAAAGCTTGCTTATCAGTACGGTCAAAATGACAAACGTTTTGGAGCATTTATATTAACCAGACAGGCAGGGAATTTTGAAGAAATTGATGCTGAAGAAGTTCTCGGTGTTGCTGAAATTCTGAAAATTAAGAACGGGGAAATAAAACTTATTTATTTGCAGACTGATCCTGCCCTGATTTACTCATACGGACCGAGGTATATTAAAAATGTAGGAGTTTCAATTCTGAATTATTTAAAGGAGATGAACAACAAAATCAGCCTGCTTGCTTCGTCTTCCGCCATAAGATTTTACCTGAAACAAGATTTTAAAATGGTTTCAGAAGATTGCTGCCGCATGGTATGGACAAAAAATGCCTAGAGTTATAAAAAGCGTAAATATTCGTTAATATTTCATTATTTTGGCATTCCTTATGATAAAATAAATCTACGTAAGGGGAGATAGCCGTGAGAGAGAAGCAGACCGAGCGCACAAAGGAAAAGAGATTTAAAAGATTTGACAGGCTGTTAAGCTGTCTGCATATATTTTTTGTAGGGTTTGCGGCGGCGCTTGTTATTTATTTATTTTTTATAATGGTAATTGATACCGGCAAATACAGAGTACGGGCACAAAACCAGCGCGCAGGAAGAACATTTTCAATGCGTGGTGACATTTATGACCGGAACGGGATTAAACTTGCAACAGATAAGGTGTATTCTGACGTCTATGCGCATCCGGCAAACTATGACAGCACGCCGGAGGAACTAGCCAAACTACTTGCACCGATTTTGAAAATTCCAAAAGACCGGCTTGCCGAAACTCTTAAAAAACCCGGCCCTGTTATAACAATAAAAAAAGATATAGACAGAAATGCGGCAAAAGAAATTGCAAAACTTCACTTAAGAGAAATTTCAATGGGCAAGAAAAACACAAGAGAATATCCTCAAGGAACGCTTGCTGCGCACGTTCTGGGGTATTACAACTTTGATGCAGATATCGCAAACGGGGTTGAATACACGGCAAAAGACAAACTTGAAAATGTTGAAAATCCCGTAAAATTTCAGAGCACCCGCGACGGCAAGATTATCTATGACTTTACAACAGATCCCGTTGCGACGACCCAGCCGCCGAAAGGTGAAGATATAACGCTTACGATAGATGCGGCAATACAGCATATCTGCGAAAAAGAACTTGAAAAAATGGTAACGGAAAAAGAGGCGCTTCGCGGAACCGTGCTTGTAATGAATCCTAAAAACGGTGAAATCTTAGCTTATGCGGTTTATCCGGCGTATGATCCGAACAATTACAGAAAAGCAACTCCCGAGCAGATAAAAAACTGGACGCTGACGGATGTTTTTCCGCCGGGGTCAACGTTTAAGATAATAACGGTTGCGGCCGCAATGAGTCTTGGCAAAATTAACGAGCACTCAAAAATTCTTGATACAGGAAAAACAAAAATCGGGAACTGGGAAATCAAAAATTACGACTATGATATTCATCCGTACCCCGGCGATATTTCTCTGGAATACCTGTTTGAACATTCAAGCAATATCGGCGCGATTAATGTTGCAAAAACAATGCCCCCGAGAGAGTTTTATAATGTTTTAAAAGATTTTGGCTTCGGGTCAAAAACGGGAATTGACCTTCCGGGAGAATCTTCAGGGCTTCTTCCGTACTGGGCTCAGTGGGACAAGGGCATTCAGGCAACGATGTCCTACGGATACGGAACCTCGGTTACTGCAATGCAGATGATATCAGCCGTTCAGGCACTTGCTAATAACGGGGTTAAAGTTACGCCGCATATTATCAAATATCCTCAGGAAGAATACGACAAAAAAATTCACTATACTCAGGTTGTGACGCCGGAAACAGCGAAAACAATTACAAAACTATTGACAGCCAGTGTAAACAACGGACGGTCAGTCATAAAAATGGATAACTATAATGTTGCGGCAAAAACCGGAACTTCAAGAAAACCGAAAGAAAACGCCGCAGGCTATACCCCTTATATGTACACGTCAACAATTGGATATCTGCCGTCTTCTGACCCTCAGATATTGATTTACGTAATGGTTGACAGCGCAAAAGTCGGCGCAATCTGGGGTAACACCGTTGCAGGCCCTGTTTTTAAAGAAGTTGCAACGCAGACAGCAAGAATTTTAAACCTTAAACAAGACAAAATACCCGCTAAAAAAGGAGATGATTAAAAGATGAAACTTGATGAACTAATCGAGCATTTGGATTATAAAGATTTAATAAACTTTAAAAACGTAGAAATCAACGGGATTTCATACAATTCAAAAACGACGAAAAAAGGAGATATATTTGTCTGCCTGACCGGAGAATATACGGACGGACACGAATATGCAAAAAACGCAGTAGAAAACGGAGCTGTCGCATTAATGGTTGAACACCCTGTAGACGCCGGCAAAATCCCGCAGATTGTTGTAAATTCAACAAGACACAAAATTGCGGATATCGCAGACAGATTTTATTCAAGCCCCTCAAAAGGCATAAATTTAATCGGAATTACCGGCACAAACGGCAAAACAACAGTGACTCATCTTATCCAGAAAATTCTTGAAGAAAACGGGCAGAAATGCGCACTTATCGGAACTTTAGGATACAAGCTTTCGTCAGGCGGGGAATACCGCGATGCAAAACATACAACCCCGCAGGCACCTGAGCTTCAGGCGACATTGAGAATGATTAAGGATGTTGAAAAGATTGATAATGTAGTTATGGAGGTAAGTTCTCACGCACTTGAGCAGAACCGTGTCGGCGGCTGCCGGTTTAACGGCGCAGTATTCACAAACCTCACGCAGGATCATCTTGATTATCACGTAACAATGGAAAATTATTTTGAAGCAAAAGCGCTTCTTTTCAGACATCTTGAGGAAGGCGATTTTGCTGTCATCAATCTTGACGACAGTTATGCGGAAAAATTTCTCGGCGTTGTTCCGGAAGGAGTCAGAAAATACACTTACGGCGTAAAAAAAGATGCTGACGTGAAAGCTGAAGATATTCATTTTTCACTGAACGGCGCAGAGTTTACGCTTGTTGTGAAAAATAGAATTTTATCTGATGAAACAGGTTCAATCACCTGTAAAGTAAATCTTCACATGAACGGAATGTTCAGCGTTTATAATGTTCTTGCAGCGGTCACATCGACGATAGCAATGGGAATTGACGTAAAAACAGCACTCAAAGCATTAGAAAACGTAAAAGGTGTTGCCGGAAGGTTTGAAGTTGTTGTCAAAAAACCGCTTGTGATTGTAGATTATGCGCACACACCGGACGGGCTGGAAAATGTTTTGAAGTCAGCACGCGAAATTACCCCCAAAGACGGACAGTTAATTTGCCTTTTCGGCTGCGGCGGCGACAGAGATGCAACCAAAAGACCAAAAATGGGCGCAATTGCAGAAAGAATTGCCGACAAAATAATAATCACAAGCGATAACCCGAGAAGTGAAGACCCTCAGCAGATTATAACAGATATTATTGCAGGGTTGAAAAATGTAAACACCGAAACGGTTACGGTTGAGCCGGACAGAGGACACGCAATTGCACTTTTAAAAACAATTGCCGGAAACAATGATGTTGTTGTAATTGCCGGCAAAGGACACGAAGATTATCAAATTTTAAAAGACAGAACAATTCACTTTGACGACAGAGAAGAAGCACGAAAAGTATTTGAGGGAAGCGTAATATGAAAACAAAACTTCTAATAGAACAACACATGCACGGCGCGTTCGGAGTATCTTTTAACACAGCTTCGGCAGATGAGATTCTTGCGCTGACAAAAGAGATCACAAAATACGGTATCGGCGGGATTTTTCCGACACTTGTAACCGATAACATAATGAACATCAAACACCAGATAGAGGTTATAAAACAGGCTGCACAAAAGCAGACTCCTGATATGGCAAAAATTCTGGGTATTCACATGGAAGGAATTTTTATCAATGTCGAAAAACGCGGAATTCACAACCCTATGTATTTTCTAAAACCTACAGTAGAAAATTACCGGACAATAGAAGATCCTTTTATAAAAATAGTCACACTGGCACCGGAATTTGATGACGGGCTTATATATTATCTATGGGACAAAGGGGTAAAAGTTCAGGCGGGGCACTGTATAAGCGGACACTTAAACGGCTGCCGCGGAGTAACCCACCTTTTTAATGCGATGAGCGGAATAGCGCACAGAGGGGTTTCAACAGCTTTAACAGCCTTGATTAATGACTATTTATACACTGAAATAATTGCCGACGGGATTCACGTATCAAATGATGCCTTAAAGCTTGTATTCAGGATGAAACCTGCAGACAGAATTATTTTGATAAGCGACAGCCTGCCGATAACAAAAAGCAATCTGAAGGAAATGATTTTTGCGGATGAAAAAATCTATTATGACGGGATTAAAGCAACATCAAAAGAAGGAACACTTGCGGGAAGTACAACGCTTTTGCCGGAAATAATCAGGCGGCTTCACTCGGTACACCTTTTCAACCCGCAATTTATCGAAAATCCGTATATCTACCATAAAGTTGATCTTCCGGGATATATTGAGTGGGATGACAACTGGAACATTGAAAAAGTTCAAATAGGATAGAAAGTTATGAGAAGCGACAATATCAAAACAGGAATAGCCCGCACGCCGCACAGGGGGCTTTTGATGGCTGCGGGAGTGAGCAGAAAGAATATGAAGGCGCCGTTTATCGGGATTGCAAGTTCATTTTCGGATCTTGTACCGGGGCATATCGGAATGCGCGATCTTGAAAGACAGATAGAAAAAGGGATTCACTCAGCAGGCGGGCAGGCTTTTATATTCGGGGTTCCGGCAATCTGCGACGGGATTGCGATGGGGCACAGCGGAATGAGGTATTCTCTGCCTTCACGCGACCTGATTGCGGATTGTGTTGAAAGCGTTGCTGCAGCTCATCAGCTTGACGGGGTGGTGCTGCTTTCAAACTGCGATAAAATCACTCCCGGAATGCTTATCGGAGCTTTGAGGCTGAATATTCCATGCCTGATTGTGACAGCAGGGCATATGCTTGACGGAGAGTGCAGGGAATTTCACAAATTAACAATGGTGACCGGCTCATTTGAAGCTGTCGGAAAGTTCAGAAACGGAGAAATTACGGAAGAAGAACTTCTTGCACTTGAAGAAGAAACCTGCCCGTCTGCCGGCGCATGCCAGGGTATGTACACTGCAAATACAATGGCCTGTTTAACGGAAATTATGGGAATGTCGCTTCCTTATTGCGCCTCCAGCTCTGCAGTTTCGTCAAAAAAACGCAGGATAGCATTTGAAAGCGGTATGCAGATTGTAGAACTTGTAAAATCAGACACAAAGCCTTCAGACATAATAACAAAAGACGCGCTTATTAATGCAATAACCGCCTCGCTTGCGCTCGGCGGGTCGACAAACACATTTTTGCATCTTCTGGCAGTCGCAAACGCGGCAGGACTTGATGTTACAATTGATGATTTCGACAGACTGAGCCGCAAAGTCCACCAGATTGTGAAGATTAATCCTTCCTCGACATTAACGATGGCAGATTTTCATAATGCGGGCGGAATTCCGGCAGTTGTTAAGTCGCTCGGGGATTTGCTTGCCGAAACAAAAACCGTCTGCGGTCAGACAAACAAAGAGATTGCAAAAGAGGCTTACATAAACACTGATATTATTCCTTATTACAAAGATTCCAAATACACGGAAGCGGGACTCGGCGTACTTTACGGCAACATCGCAAAAGACGGATGTGTCATAAAGATTTCAGGAGTGGCTCCTGAATGTTATGAGTTTGAAGGAACTGCCGTAACTTTTGACAGCGAAGAAGAGGCAATGGAAGCGCTTGAAAACGACAGGATTAAGGCGGGAGATGTAATCGTAATCCGCTATGAAGGCCCTGCAGGCGGCCCCGGAATGCGGGAAATGCTTGCGCCGACATCACTTCTTGCCGGCAAGGGGCTTGGCAAATCATGTGCACTGATTACTGACGGAAGATTTTCCGGCGCAACCCGCGGCATCTGCGTCGGACATATTTGCCCGGAGGCTGCAAAAGGCGGCAGCATTGCGCTTATCCAAAACGGAGACAAAATAAAAATTGATATTCCGAAAAGAAAAATCGAACTTCTCGTAACCGAAGAAGAACTTGAAGCCCGCCGGAAAAACTTGAAACCTTTTGAATTAAAAGTTAAATCCGGCTACCTTGCAAAATACGCACAAAATGTTCAGGATGCAAGCCACGGCGCTATTGTTTAAACATTTTGTGATATTATACCGTTATGAAAACATTAAAAGATTTTGCGGACGACATAAACAAATGTTCAAAATGCGGACTCTGCCAGTCTGTCTGCCCTGTTTACAAAATTACGGGCAATGACTGCGCGGTTTCACGCGGAAAATTCGTTATGCTGGAAGGCGTTTTGAAAGGCGATTTAAAACTTAACAGGACAATCGAAAAATACCTTGATATGTGCCTCAGATGCGGAAAATGCAAAGACTTTTGCCCGGGTGGAATTGATGTTTGCGAAATTTTTAATATTGCAAAATACGAGTGCGCAAAAAATACTCTGCATGGCAAAATTGAGAATTTTTTAGAATCGGATTTTGTGTTCGGAAATTGCATAAAACTTGCGCGCAAAATTTCGCACTTTGGCGCCAGCCGCCTCCAACCGGCGAATGACGGCAAAGAAACAACAAGGCTTCTATATTTTAAAGGGTGTGTGAATAATATCTACCCGAAAACCGAAAAAGCTCTGAAAAAAATATTGCAGAAGCTTGATGTAGAATTGATAGAACGTGATTTTGACTGCTGCGGCCAGCCGTTTTTGTCCGGCGGAAACCTTGAAAGATTTGAAGAGGTTAAGGCGTGGAATTTGAAACTTATGGATTGTGATTTTGATGCGGTTTTGACGGATTGCGCAAGCTGCGAGAGCACATTAAGAGAATACTTTAAAGAATGTGAAGCGCCGGAATTTATAAATGCCGCAGAATTTCTTGCCAAACAAAACGTCAGATTTCGTTTCAAAAAGCCGGTAAGAGTAACTTTCCACAAACCATGCCACTTGAAAAGCGCTGATTTTGTGCCTGAATTATTCCAAAATTGTGAAAATGTTGAATACATTGAGATGAAAGATTTTGACGAATGCTGCGGGTTTGCCGGCAGTTTTGCGCTGAAAAACAGTAATCTTTCGATAACACTTGCTCAAAACAAGGCAAAAAACATAATCGAAACCGGCGCAGATGTTGTTTTAACGACTTGTCCTGCCTGTATTCTCGGGATTTTGCGGGGCTTTAACCACAGGCGGCACCCGAAAGCTATGAATGTCGTTGATTTCCTTGCTCATGCTGATGAAATTATATTAAAAAAGAGTTATTAAATCATTTTGACCAGATAGTGTTAAGGTCAATATCCAGTGCCCCGCAGATTTTAATGACAATAACAATTGTCGGATTTGCTTTTCTGTTTTCAATCATGTTCAGGTATTTGGTTGAAATATCAACCATTTCTGCAAGTTTTTCCTGCGATAACCGCTTTTGCAAACGAGCCATTCTTATATTATCTGATACAGAATCCAATATTTTTTTATCATCCATAGCAACATTTTACATAGCTTGACAAGCAAAAAATATCTAATATAATTCATGATATAGAAATATAGTTCATATAAATGGAAGCATATACTAATGAAAAAGAATTATATTGCATTTACAATGGCAGAAGTGCTGATTACGCTTGGGATTATCGGGGTAGTCGCAGCCATGACTTTTCCGGGACTGCTCGGACATTACCAGAAAAAATCTACTGCCGTGAAAGTCCAGAAGTTCTATACAATTTTTAATCAGGCTATGATGCTGGCGAAAGTCGAAAACGGAGAATATAAAGATTGGATTTATACAGACACTGAATTTTTATGCCGGAACTTCATTATTAAACACTTTAAAACTCTGAATGTAGAAACAAACGTACAGATATCAGGCAGTTTTTCAGACGGAGTTGCAGTTACACTTGTTGATGGTTCTCAATTTGTATGCACGCAGAGAATTAACGGTGCATGGCAGGGGGATATTCTTGCCTGTGTTTATCTTGCCAAATCACTTATTAAAAAAGAGGATTTCTGGGATTACGGGAAGATGAAAGGTTCAAGAAATATTTTCTGGTTTGTCATGAATAAAGATACAGGAATACTTGAGCCGCCGTACATGGATAGGGGAGATGACTTTCTAAAAGAGCGCTGCACCTCTGAAAACCCGGGCGGAAACGCATATTTTACATGTTCGACATTACTGTACAAGAATAGCTGGGAATTTCCAAAAGATTATCCATGGTGATTTATTTCCCGAGTTCGTAAGCCTTTTGAGTGGTTTTTTCGATTACATCATAGAAAAGCTTGTCTGATTTTTCTTCATTCATAACAGTTATCCCGACAAACGTACAGCCGCCTTTTGTTGCGACATTGTCAATGAGAGTCTGCACAGGAACTTCTCCTCTTTCAAAAACCATCTTAGCTGACCCCAGAGCCGTCTGCGTTGCTAGCAGAAGGGATTTGTCATATTCAAGCCCGAGTTTTTCGCCGGCACGCGCCATATCTTCTATAACTTTATAGAAAAATGCAGGGCCTGAACCAGAAATTGCAGTCACTATATCTATCTGGCTTTCGTCAACTTCTATAACTCTGCCGATTGAAGATAAAAGCGACATAACGAATTCAAGATCTTCTTCCGTTGCGTATTCAGCCTTTGCGAGCGCGAACATCCCTTCTTTTACAAGCGCCGGAGTGTTCGGCATAACCCTCACAACACGGCTGTTCCGGATTATGCCTTCAATTGTATCAATAGAAACTCCTGCAGCAATCGACACAACCAGTTTGTCAGGCGTAATTTCATCTTTAATTTCATCCAGAATATCTCTGACCAGATTAGGCTTTGTCGCAATAAAAATGACATCACTATCCATTGCAAGAAGCCTGTTGTCCGTTAAGACTTCAATTCCGAGTTTATTTTGCGCAAGTTCGGCAATCTCAAAATTTACCTCCGAACCCTTAAGTTGAAGATTTTTTGCGCCTTCTGATGCCTTAATACCCGTTATAATTGCACCTGCCATCTTGCCGCAGCCGATAAATCCTATCTTTTTTAAAGTTTTGTTCATAATATTTAACCTGACTCCCTCTTTGATGTTGACTAATTATTTTTTTTTGTTTAACATTTGAATTATACGACAAAAATAACAAAAGGGAATAAAAAAATGAGACGTACACTAGAAGGAACAAAAATTAAAAGACAGCACGTAAGCGGCTTCAGAGCAAGAATGGCAACTCCGGGCGGACGCGAAGTTTTGAACAGACGCCGCGCTAAAGGCCGCCACAGACTGGCAATTCAAGCTAAAAAACTTGCTTAATTCCTGACCCCCTTGTACCCCTCAGGAATAAAAGCAAATTTATAAAAAATAACACAGCAGGTCGGAATATTTCAGGCATGCTGTGTTGTTGTGAGAAAATTAAAACCTATGCTTCCAAAACAATTCAGATTGAAAAATAAAGCGGCTTTTGCCGCAACATACAGGATTAAAAACTCCTTCCATAAAGGCGGGATAACCCTTTTTGCCGGCAAAAAAAAGAAAGAAGAGCTTCCAACCCGCGCCGGCTTTGTCGTATCAAAGAAAACCCACAAACGCTCCGTTAAGCGTAATCGTCTTAAAAGACTTATGAGAGAAAGTTACAGGCTTCTTCTAAAATCCGGCGAACTTGGAAATTCTCAGCAATACCTGTCACTAATTTTTGTCGGAGGAGAAAACGCTCTCGGCAAGCCGATGAAAGAAGTTCAAAATATTATAAAACAGCTTCTGGGGAGGCTCTGATGCTGGAAGGCGCTTTTGCTGACAAAGTCTTGATGCACCCGACAATCCGCCCCTACCCGCAGCAGCCGCAGGAAACCTCGGGCGTAACTTTAGGCTCGGATTCTATCTACAGGTATTCTCTGCAGGAAAGTGATTATCCTACTCTCACAATTCCTGACTACCTCTTTGACGGCGAAATGGACTTTATACCTCCGGGGCACTATGAACTTGCACTCTCTGACGACTGGAAGTTCTTCATACTTATCCAGAGCCAGCAGCCAATCGCAATAATTCCCGTAATAAAAGTGGAAGAAGACCTCTCTGAGCGTGACCGACTTAATGATCCTGAAAATAAAAAACGATTAAAAAAAGAAGCTAAACAGAGAGAAAAGATTAACGAAAAACGGGCAAAAGCCGGAATGCCGCCAGAAAAAGAAAAAATCTACATGGAAGCCTCAATTGAATACGTGCCTGACGGCCGCTATTACCTTGTAAAATACATCCGCGGAATAATTAAAGCATGGGGAGTTATTAAAAGATAGTTTATTAAGTTGTGTAAATAAAATCTCGACTACTGAAATTATACTCACTTTAAAGTTTTTATATGCTTAAGAGAAGCTTTATATGGGTAATAATAACGGCATAAATTCACAAATATTTACCAGTATGCAGACTCACTACAGCAGTCTGCTAAAAAACGGTGCAACAAGTTTTGGCACAGATCCTATGTCTACGAGTATTTTTAATCAAATAGACCGGGATAAAAACGGCACACTGACTCAGAATGAAATTGATGCTGCAATGCCCTCTATGGGACAGATTATAAAAGATGCGGCGGCAGGAGCCAAAGAATTTGCGTTAAAACTTTTTGGCGGCAAATCGGAAACCAATCAATCAACACAAGTTCCGGACAATAATCCAACTGAAAACGCACAGGAACCTAACGGTAAAATAGATAAAGATTTTAAGCAGGGTGAAGCCGGTGATTGCTGGCTTCTTGCCTCGATTATTTCACTTGCGGAAACTCCGGAAGGGCAGAAAAAATTAAATTCTATCATTCAACATGACGGAAACGGAAATGTGCTTGTAGAATTGAACGGACAAACCTACAAGGTTGATAAAACAGCGTTGGAAACAATAGATACTTATGCAGAAGGCGACCTTGATGTAAAAGCTATAGAAATAGCTATGGGCTGGGACAGGTTGAGAACAGGAAGTACTAATGAAAATACGGATTACCCTATTGACGGTGGCACAACTTATGAAGCATTAGAATTAATGTTCGGAAGAACTGCAGGTACCACGATAATAGATGATGCTCTGGTCAACAGAATAAGGCAGGGAAACGACTTTGTTGTTGTCGGAACCGGCAGCAAGCAACCTGAGCAAACAGCACTTGATGAAAACGGAAATTCTGTAAACTTGTTTGGACAACACGCTTATTCCGTAATAAAAGCTGACGAAAATTATGTATATTTAAAAAATCCGCATGATTCATCTCATACATTAAAAATGACACCTGATGATTTTAAAGCAGCATTTGTATCTGCCGGAATCCGTGAAAAATGGATGCTAGAAGACGGTATAGAAATGCCCTTGAACGCGGTAATAGAACCAATAGTGCTTAATTATCCTGAATAATTTACAGAAAAAATGTTACCTGTAAATACAGAGCAGCAATGTGATATTCAAAAGATTTTAAATATTTCTTGCCGGAAACTTTAATAAAAATGCCGCATTTAAAGTTATCAAAAGAGAAAAAATTCGACAACCACAGGTACTTGATTTTTGATTTTCAGCATATAATAATGTAAATATCAAGCGGGTATGCTCGGCTTGAGAAAAATTAACGCGGGATGGAGCAGTCTGGTAGCTCGTCGGGCTCATAACCCGAAGGTCGTTGGTTCAAATCCAGCTCCCGCAACCATTTCACTGGAAGTATCAAACCCTGATACTTCCAGTTTTTTAGTGTTTTTAGGGTTTTCCAAAGACGTTGTACTTTTTTGAGTGATTTAGTCGGAAGTGAATCAAATATCGGTTGGGCATATTCGCTCAACGACACTAAATATTAGCCGTCGGAAGTTGTTTGATTATACCAAAATCAAACTGGACGAAAACGGACTTTATTAGGACATAAAATTATAAAGAATATTTTTAAATTTGGCTGAATCTAAAAAAACAAAGAAAATTCCTAG
>CALUPM010000055.1 GCA_944322665.1 Candidatus Gastranaerophilales bacterium
AGGTTTAACCAGAAACAAACCTAAATGTCTTGTGCCGGTTAATAATCTCCCTATTATCTTTTATGCATTTAAGAAATTCAAGGATGCACACTTTACTATTATTGCGGATTACAAGACTGATGTGCTTGAGAAATATCTTAATGCCTTTGCGGCAGGGATTGACTACAGGATTGTTAAAGCTTACAAAAAAGGGACTGCTTCGGGGATAAAAGAAGCTGTTTCGGGTCTGGGCGAGGATGAGCCGTTTATGATTCTCTGGTGCGACCTTATTTTATCCGACATTTTTGGAATTCCGGAGACTAAAGGAAATTACATAGGAATTTCAAAGGATTTTGAATGCCGCTGGTCGTTTATTGACGGCAAATTCGTAAAAGAACCGTCAAAAGACAACGGGGTTGCTGGGTTATTTATTTTTGAAAACAAAAAGTTACTCAAAGATATTCCGGATGAAGGGGCGCTTGTGCCGTGGCTGCAGACTCAGGATATTAAGTTCAACAGGTTAGATTTATTCGGGGCTAAAGAAATTGGGACACTGCTGTCTTATTCGGACAACAACGATTCTGCTCCAAGATGCAGACCCTTTAATTCTATGGAATTTAAAGGAGATATTATTGTAAAACGTGGCATTAACGAGCAGGGGAAGAAGATTGCTGTTGATGAGATTGCCTGGTACAAGCATGTTAAAGAACTTGGCTACAACAACATTCCTGAAATATTCAATTACGAACCGCTTACTATGAAGCGTGTACAGGGGAAGAACATTTTTGAATACGATTGTTTAACCAGGACGCAGAAGAGGGAAATTTTAAGGAAACTTATTGAGGCGTTAAAGGAATTACACAATCTTGAGCCTACGCAGCCTGTTAATATTCAGGATGTTGAGGACAATTTTTTAAACAAGACATTTGACAGGTTAAAGAAGGTTGAGAAGCTTGTACCGTTTGCGGACAGGGAATTCATTAAGATTAACGGGAATTATTACAAGAACGTCTTTTTCAACAAAGACGAATTAGCAGAGGCTGTTAAAACTGTATATCCGCAGGAATTCAGGCTTATACACGGAGATTGCACGTTTTCCAATTTAATGTTTGACACCTACAATATGAAGGCAATATTGATTGATCCGAGGGGTTATTTTGGCAAGACGAAGTTTTACGGCGATGTGGATTACGACTGGGCAAAGCTTTATTATTCCTTGAAGGGTGAATACGATCAGTTTAACCGCAAAAAGTTCACGCTGGACATTAGGGATAAGGATGTTGAGATGGCGATTAAGCCGAACAACTGGGCGGATATGGAGGAATTTTTCTTTGACTGTCTGCCGAATGTCAGCAAGTTCAAGATTAAGCTCCTTCATGCGATTATCTGGCTTTCTTTAACGACTTATGCGTGGGAGGATTACGATAGTATTTGCGGGGCTTTTTACAACGGCATTATTAAGCTTAACGAGGTATTGTAAGATATGTTAGAACTTTCTACACTTGATAAAACCTGGATTATTGACGTGGACGGGACGATAGTAAAGCACAACGGGTACAAAATTGACGGTTTTGACACGCTGCTTGAAGGGGTGAGGGAGTTTTTTGAGTCATTGCCGGAGGGTGACAAAGTCATACTTCTGACGGCAAGAAAACAGGAATTCTTACCGGCGTTAAAACTGTTCTTAAATGAGAACCATATCCGCTACGATTATCTTTTAACGGACATGCCCACTGGAGAGAGAATCCTCATTAACGACGCAAAGCCTTCCGGACTCAATACCGCGTTTGCCATTAACAAGATTAGAGATGCGGCGCTTATGGTGCAGTATAGGATTAATCAATCGTTATGATTTTATTTTACATAGGAGAATTATTGTGGAAATTTATTCATCAACCAACGACGGACGTACAGAAAAAATTAAATTTTTAGGTTTACAGATATATAAAAAGGTTCAAAAAGAAGATGGCCCTGATATTAGATATTTAGCAGGACTATGGAGAACAAAAATACATAAATACAAAAAAAAATATTATTTTTGTGGAATTCAAATTTATACAAAGGATCATATAAACTCTTTGAAAAATATTGATGATTTAAATTACTTAAAAAACAAATGCGATAAGTTGTCAGTTTTGGATAATTTGGAAAAAAGAATTGTATACAGGCTGGCATATATCAATCAACGTCAAATTATAGCGGCAAGATGGCATCAGAAAGCTTTTGCTCCCTATAAAGCGGCATTTCGCGGCAAATCAGTTGTGCTTATGGGAGCCGGTCCTACCGTTAATTATTTTGAGCCTATTAAAGATGCTATTTATGTCGGATGCAACCGTGCTTTCTTATATGACAAAGTTAAGTTTGATTTTCTGTTTGCGGCGGATAAAGTTGCTATTGAAAAATGGTATGAGGAATTCTTTGGATACAGAAAAGACGAATGCATTAAATTTATCAGTGATCAGAATTTAGGTCCTAATTTTCAAATTCCTGAAAATCTAATTCCTCTAAAAAATGTTCATAGATACATAACTTTTGCAGGAATAGAGCCTGTTGAAAAATATTATTTGGATATTTCCGTTGCGCCTTTGCATAATGCAGCAACTGTAAGTATCCAGGCATTACAATTTATTTTATACACACAGCCTGAAAAAATTTATATTGTTGGTATTGACTGCACGAATGCATCATTTAAACACTTTATATGTAAAGGCGAAGAATATGATAGTGCATTACGTGGAGATAATCTGAATAAGATAGACCTACACAATATAAAATGCTATAACTATATAAAAAAATTTATAGACGTTTATTACCCTTATACTGAAATAATATCTGTTAATCCTGTAAACTTAAAAGGAGTATTTAAAGATGTTTACACAAAATCTTATCTTGCTGAGCATCCTGAAATCGCCCAAGAAAATCCGGATATAATAGAAGATTCGTTATTATGTGGAGCTGTATAAATGCAAATATTTGAAAAAATAAAAATTAAACTAAAAGACGGGAAATCAGAATTAATAAAAATATTTGGAATCCCTGTTTTACAATATGACAAAATTCAAGTCGGCAATCAATCAAATATAAAATATTATATACCAACTAGACCTAAAAAATCTAAAAAAAACATCGTAGCATATTTAAAAGTTAATTCAATTAGAAATTATACAATATTAAATTTGCAAAATTGGATAAATATTGTAGAAATTTTAGGTTATGATTATTACATAATTTGTGATAATGAAAAACTAAAAAAAATAATATTAAAAGAAATTGTTTTTCCGTCTACTGATATTAAAATTATCAAAAGTATAAGAAACTTTAAATTAAGGAAAATAGCTAATAATTTAGCTGATAAAACTTGGACTAATGCAGCACTGGCACATCTTACAACATTTTATCATGCCAAGAGTCTTGGAGTAAAAGCTTTTTGGAATATTGATGCAGATGATACAACAATGCTTGTCACATCAACAAGAGCTGCAGAAATTTTAAAAACTCTTGAAAAATACGCAGACAAAAAAGATATCAAACTTTTTTCTCTGGATATGTGGACTAGTTATACAGGTGGGACACATTGGACTTTCGGAGTAACTTATACAGACAACCAATTTGATTGGTTCAAATATTTTAAAAAAGTTAAAGATTTAAAATGGATGTACAAGTATAGAGCTAAACCAACTTTAATTAATATAGATTGGTTTTGCACCTATCTTAAGGATTACGAATCAATAAATATTGCAACATACTACATTGAAAATTTAAGGTTTGTCCACTGGGATGATTTTTGTTGCCGCAGAAATTACGCAAACTTATGTTATTGGCTCAACGGTAACATTTATTATCCTATTTTATGGGACTTATTTAAAGATCCTAAAGGGAAAAAAACAATTGCTCAAAATTGTATAAAATTTGATTTAAATATATCCGAGAATGAATGTTCTCAATTTTACAAAAACTATATTCCAACAGGCAAACCAAACATTTAAGGACTAATATGCAACTATTAAAAAAGCAAAAAAATCAAGAGTTAGATTATACAACTACAGTGGGGGGTATAAGATGATTTTTGGAGTGAAGAAAAATTCTTATGAACAAGAATTCTATTTTGCAAGCTTTTCTTTACTAAAAATAAGAAAAGTTAGAAATGAGTTTTCTTTTAATATTCTAAATGGCATGTTTTCAATAAGCATTGACAAAAATGTTCAGTTTACTTTGAAATTTTTAGGAATTGTAATATTTGTATATTACAAAATTCGCATTGATAACGAGGCTGTTAAGGAAGTGGCTATCTTTTCTTCCAAAACAGGAAAGGAGTTTGTTAGAGAATTTATTTTCAAGAAAATTTTAAAAGAAACAGAATTTCTATTTAAAAATTATTTTTTTATCAGATCTCCGATAGGTGAAATATATATATTACAGCATTTTATCCAATCCTGGTTGAACAAAAATCATATAGAAAAGAATGATTTTTGTCTGGTTGGCGGCTATATTCTATCGGCACTCAGAAATTTATATAATCCTGATTTGGAATGTAAATATATTAGAATTCCTGTTGAGTATATAATGTGTGCTTTTGATGATGAAAAGTATCAGTATAAAAATTATTCTTTTTATATTTATTCGGCTAAAAATTTTATTTACGAGCTTTTGGAAAGATACAATAACGGAATAACTGAACCTCATTTTGTGGATGCTGTATTAAATTATTATAACTGTAACAGAAAGGATCTGACAGAAATTCAACCTCGTTTTAATGAAAATATTGAAAAAAGAGTGTTTGACAAACTTAAAACACTTGATTTTGAAAATTACGTTATTTTAATGCCGGAGGCTAACAGTCTTTTTGAAATTCCGCTTTCTGTCTGGGAAGACATTGATCGCAGACTGAAAAATTTGGGCTATTCTACATACTGGAATGTTTGCAAGAATAACAGTCTTTATATAAACCATAAAAGTGTTGTATTAAGCGTTGATGAAATGCTATATTTTGCACAGAGAGCAAAAGGAATTGTTGCGTTATGTTCCGGTTTTTTTGAATCTCTTACCAGAGTTAAGGCTATAAAATGTGTATTATATACCAACATGATTTTAAATAATATTCCCTGTGATATAATTAGAGCAGCCTATTGCAAAAAACTTTTCCCTTTTGCTGATAACAATCTATATGAATATGATTATTCCGAGGAAAACAAAGAGAAAATAATAAGTGATATAATTTCAAAGTTGGAGGTAGATCATGAACAAAAAAATTATTGCTGTTATTCCGGCAAGATATAAGTCTTCAAGACTGCCTGGCAAACCGCTGCTTGATATATGCGGCAAGCCTATGATCTGGTGGGTTTATAATCAGGTGAAAAAAGTAAAGCTGTTTAATGACATCTATGTTGCGACTGATGATGAAAGAATTGTAAATACCTGCAAGGGATTCGGCATGAATGTTTTAATGACTGCGAACAATCATCCGACTCATATTCACAGAATTCACGAAGTTTCTAATAAAGTTGATGCGGATTTGTATGTTTGTGTTTGCGGAGATGAACCCTTAATTAAGCCTGAGGTTATTGAACAAGTCATCCCAAAAAATATTCTTCCTATTTCTGTTTCTGCTTTAATGAGAGAATTTACCGAGCCTACAGAGGTTATAGATCCCGGAAATATTAAAATTACTACTAATGCCGAAGGGTATTGCGTGTCTTTATCAAGAAGCCCTATACCGTTTCCATATAAAACTATTCAATTTAAGTACAAAAAAATTGTCGGGGTTGAATGTTACAACAAAAATGCTTTAGATTTTTTTGTTTCTAAAGAATGCGGCCCAATTGAAAAAATTGAGGATATTACACTCTTACGCTTTTTAGAAAATAATATTCAGATGCATTTTACTTTAGTTGAAACAGATGCTCTGTCTGTGGATACGGAAAAAGATCTTGAAAAAGTTCGTAATAAAATTAAAGAAGGAAAAGATTATGAATAAAGTTAGCTTGCTGGATTGTACGCTCCGTGACGGGGGCTTTCTGAATGACTGGAATTTTGGAAACAGTTCTATCTTAAACATCTTTAGAAGATTAGTTAAATCTAATGTTGATATTATTGAAGTCGGCTTCCTTGATGCAAGAAGAGCTTTTGACTTTGACAGAAGCATGAATCCGGACACTCAAGCTTTCAACAAAATCTTCAAAAATGAATCTAAAGGTTCTGCTATTGTTGTCGGTATGATTGATTTTGGAACCTGCCCTATTGAAAATATTCAGGAAAGAAAAGATTCTTTTCTTGACGGTATCAGAGTTATCTTTAAAAAGAAAAATATGATTGAGGCTATTGAGCTTTGTCGAAAAATTAAAGAAAAAGGCTATTTAGTTTTTGTCCAGCCGGTTTCTATTACGACCTATACGGACAGAGAAATGCTTGATTTAATTGATCTTGTTAATGATCTAAATCCCTTTGCTATGTCACTTGTTGATACCTACGGGCTTTTACATAAAGACAGATTATTTAAATATTTTTATCTTCTGGATAACAATCTGAATAAAGATATTCAAATCGGCTATCACGCGCACAACAATTTCCAGCTTGCGTACGCTAATGCCATTGAATTGTCAAATATTAAAACTGACAGAAGCTTAATTTTGGACAGTTCTCTTTACGGTATGGGCAAAAGTGCGGGAAACTGCAACACTGAATTGCTGGCTGATTATTTGAACAATAATTACTATAAAAATTATGATCTTCTTGAAATTTTAAATATTATTGATATGGAAATCCTGAAATATTTAAAAGTTTGTTCCTGGGGATATCAGATGACTTACAGCCTCTCGGCGCTCTACGAATGCCATCCTAATTATGTAAAATATCTGGAAAAGAAAAATTCTTTGCCGGTTCGTGAAATTGCGGAAATTTTAACGTTGATTTCTGGTGACAAAAAATTGAGTTTTGACGAAGAACATATTGAAACGTTGTATATCAAATACAGAAACAAAAAACTCAATGATACTGAAACGTATAACAGATTGAAAGACTTGATGCAAAATGCTACGGTGCTGCTGTTAGGACCGGGCCGATCTATAAAGCAGGAGCACGATAAAATTCAAAACTTTATAACTGAAAATAAAGTTACCGTTTTTTCTGTCAATCACATTAATTCTCTATTTTGTGCCGATTATATTTTTATTAGCAATGCAAAAAGATATGATCAATTTATTGATTTTTACGAAAAACATAATAATAAAAGTAAACTTATCATTACAAATAATATTATGCAAAACAAGAAAAAAGCGGATTTTATTCTGAATTTTTCTAAATTAAGTTCGACTGAAAGCATTATAGGGGATTCTTCTTTATATTTGCTGATGAAAGTTTTAATCAAATTAAATGTTAAAAAAGTAATTCTTGCAGGTTTTGACGGGTTTTCAAAATATACGCAGAATTATTATGATGATAATCTGCAATTCTACAACCCGACTCAAAATACAAATAAAATTACAAAAGCTGTTAATGAACAATTACAAGAATTTCAAAAAGTTATTGACATTCAATTCCTGACGAAATCACATTACCAGCATAAGGAGGCCTTAATTGTTTAATTCGGTCATTTTCGATGTTGACGGCACATTGCTGGATGCGTCTGAAGGCATTAAAAAATCCGTGCTTTTTGCCCTTGATAAATTCAATCTGAAACTTCCGCCTCACCATTCTATCAATGAATTTATAGGGCCTCCTATTCAAAATTCCTGTAAAAATATATTTAAATTGAATGACGAAGCTGCACAAAAATTTGCTGATTGTTTCAGAAAAAAATATGCCGCGGGGGATGTGTTTTTAGCTGAACCTTATATTCATATTTATGAATTACTGGAATTCTTAAAGTCTATAAACACTAAACTCGGAGTTGCTACATACAAACGGGAAGACTACGCAGTTGACCTGATGAAACACTTCAGTTTTGATAAATATTTTGATGCTATTCACGGGGCTGACAACAATAACAAACTTACTAAAAAAGATATCTTAAATAATTGTATTAGCGACTTAAATACTAGACCTGAAAAAACTATCTTTATCGGGGACAGCGCCTCTGACGGAATTGCGGCAGCTGAAGCCGGCTGTCAATTTATTGCTGTTACATACGGCTTCGGGTTTAAAAACTCCAACGACACGGCTCGTTTTAATCCCCTCCTCACAGTGAATAATGTTGATGAGATTATTAAATTCTTTAAACAGCTCTGATTATTCAATTTTGTGCAGGTAAACCAAGAATTTCATTCAAGGTTTTTCAGAGCTTCTTCTTTTGAAAAAGCAAGTGAATTTGGTGAAATTATTCTTCTTAAGCCAAGTTTGAGGGCTAATGCGGCAAGGCTTCTGCTGCTGAAGATTATCACAACATGAACCCCGCGGTCTTTCAGGGTCAGGATTAAATCTTCAAGCGCAAAAACACCTGATATATCTATCGTTTTTATGTCAGAACAGTCTATGATTACCGCTTTGTTGTTCCAGATATCTTCCACCCGTGAGGCAATCTGTGAGGCTGAGCCGAAAAACAGGGTTCCGTCTATGTGCATTATCATTGTGTTGTTGATTAAGTCTTCGTTGATGTAGCTTTCGTTTTCCTTTATACCTTTTAGTTTTACGTCTGTTTGTTTTGCAACGTTTGCCGCAAAAAGCAGGGATGACATTACAACACCAACGCCTACTGCAAGGATTAAATCATCGAATATCGTTATGAAATACACAAGAAGCATTACTAAAAGATCGTTTTTCGGTGCGATTTTTATTAGTTTTATAAATTTGTAATCAATAATACTAATTCCGACTTTTATCAAAATTCCGGCTAATACGGCAAGCGGGATTTTTGAGGCTGCCGGTGCAAAAAATACGACTATTAATATCAAAAATATTGAATGCACCATGCCTGATAAAGCTGTTCTGCCGCCGCTTCTGATGTTTACGGCTGTTCTCATCGTTGCGCCGCATGAAACAAGCCCGCCGAATACCGACGCTATCATATTTGCAATTCCCTGTCCTATAAGTTCCTTGTCGGATTTGTGTTTTGTCTTAGTCATTGAATCCGCAACAAGAGAAGTCAGAAGTGTGTCGATAGAACCCAAAACAGCAATTGTCAGTGCTGATGAGATTACGATTTCAAATTCTGTCAGGTGAAATTCCGGAAAATTAAATGCAGGAAATCCTGACGGGATTTCGCCGATTGTCGGCACGTTAAACTTAAATATTACGGAAATTAATGTACCTGAGATTAGCGCAAGCAGAGGCGGAGGAATAATTTTTGCAAGTTTTTTCGGAGTCAGAAATACTATCAGAAGTGTAATAATTCCGAGCAAAAGAGCCTGCAGATTTGTCTGCGGAACAGATTTTACGGCATTGATTAAGCCTTCGACAGGAGTGCCGGAAAAATCCAGTCCGAGAATTGAGTTTGCCTGAAGAAGAATTATTATCGTTCCGATTCCGCTCATAAAGCCTGAGATTACAGGATAAGGAATAAAATTAACAAGTTTCCCGATTTTAAATATCCCGAAGATTATCTGGAAAATTCCTGATAAAAAGACAGCTGCAAAAATAACATCCGGAGAGTCAGAATTGACCGCAAGAATTGAGGCTGCAAGAACAGTCAGTGGGCCTGTCGGGCCAGAGATTTGAGTAGGCGTTCCTCCAAAAATCGAGGCAAAAAGTCCGACGATAATTGCGCCGTAAAGCCCCGCCGCAGCCCCGAGTCCGCTTGATACGCCAAAGGCTATTGCAAGAGGAAGCGCTATAATTCCGGCAGTTATACCGCCGAGGATGTCCCCTTTAAGGTTCGCTGTCAGTGTGCTTTTCATTAAATTTATCCCTTTTATAAATTATGTTGAATTTAAACTACTGCAACCGGAGTTTTTTGATGTTCTTTCTGTTGTCCGCGGAATTGCATATTATAAAGATTTTTGTATTTACCGTTTTCAATTTGCATAAGTTCGTCGTGGGTTCCGAGTTCTGCCAGAACACCTTCATTTATAACGGCAATTCTGTCAGCATTCTGTATTGTGGAAAGTCTGTGCGCAATTACAAAAACCGTTTTATCTATCATAAGGTTATCAATTGCTTTTTGCACAATTGCTTCTGATTTGTTGTCAAGCGCTGACGTTGCTTCATCAAGAACTACAACCGGTGCATTCTTTATAAATGCCCTTGCAATTGCAACACGCTGTTTTTGTCCGCCGGAAAGAAGCATCCCTCTTTCACCGATCTGGGTATTAAGGCCTTCTTTAAGCGTAGCCACAAATTCATCTAAATATGCCATTTTAACAGCTTTTTGAATTTCTTCGTCCGTTGCGTTTTCTTTACCTAGAAGAATATTTTCTTTTATTGTGCCTGAAAACAGAAAGTTGTCCTGAAACACTACTGAAATATTTTCTCTCAGGCTTTTGAGTGTATAATTTCTGATATCAATACCGTCAATCATAATTGAGCCGGATTTTACGTCGTAAAATCTCGGGATAAGGCTTACGATTGTAGATTTTCCGCCGCCTGAATTTCCGACAAGCGCTATTGTTTCACCTTTTTTTACTTCCAGATTAATATGTTTTAAAAGCGGCTTGTCTTTTAAATATTCAAAGCACACATCTTTAAAACTGATACCATTGTTAATAGTTTTCAATTCAACAGCATCGGGTTTGTCCTTGATTTTAGGAGTACTTTCAAGAACCCCGAACACACGCTCAATTGCCATAAATGAAAATTGAACTGAATTGAAGTTATTTCCGAGGTTTTTAATCGGGGTATAGAGCATGATTAAAGCCGTTATAAAGGATACAAAGTTTCCGCTTGTAATCTGTTTGGTTAAAATCAGGTGGCTGCCGTAGCCGATTGCAATACCGATACCGACTGACACAATAACGTGCATCATCGGAGAAAGCCAGGACGTTCTCTGTATCATTTTTATTTTGAATTTAAAAATTTCATGGAGGATATTATGGAATTTCTTTTCCTGATAATCCGCAAGGTTATATGAAGTAATCGTTCTGTTTCCTGCAAAGCTTTCGTTGTAGGCGGTGATTACTGTAGACGCTGCGGCAACTGATTTATCCATAACGCTTTTGATTCTTTCCCGGATTCTTGCAAGCGGAAGGAATGCGCAGCCAAGTATAAATATTGCAATCAGTGCAAGCTGCCAGGAATTATAAATAAGAACCCCGACAAGCGAAATTGATGAAAACAATCTTGATACAAAAGTTTTGAGGTTGTCTAACAATCCGGCGCAGGCAGTGTCAGCGTCGTTGTTAAATCTAAATACAATATCGCCTGATTTTTTGCGGTCAAAATAGGATGTTTCAAAAGTCAAAAGTTTTTTATAAAGTTCAAATTTCAAATCGTTTGTAATTTTTCCGCCAACCCACGTATTAAGGTAAGTTGCGAGGTAATTAAGCATTCCCTGAATAGTTGTAAAAGCTACTATTCCGAACGGTATGTACCACGGAGATTCAACAGTTTTTTCAACCATTACAAGATCCATGTAAGGTTTTAAAGACAGCGCAATTACAGCGTCAAGCGAACCTATCGGAATACAAATCAAAACCGCAAACAACGCTCTTACCCAGTACGGCTTAACAAAAGGCCACATTCTTGAATAATTTTTATATGCCTGTGTATTTTTAACATTTTCAATTATCTGCGAAACACTCATTAATATTTTTCCTTACAAAATCCTTACATGTCCTATATAATTATACTTAAAATAATTTATTTTTAATATTACTATATTAGTTAATTTGTTATAATTTACAAAATTTGACAAATATGCTATCTTTTTAAGCATAATCTGGAGGAAGAGTAATGATCTGGAAAATATTATTTATAATATGCGCAATAATTTTAGCATATTTGCAGTTTGGCGGACTTACAAATTACATGACAATTGCAGAGGTTAATATTCTGCTTTCCTATATTCTTTCCTGCATACTAATTTTTATTCTGGCTTATTTTTACTCGCTCGGATGGAATAAAAAACTATTTTCGCTTAAAGCAAACAATATTATTTTTTCGGGAATTGTCTTATATATCATATTTTCAATGATAATGGCAGTACTAAACGGAATTGCGCCTGTCGTTTTTGATATAAAATACAATACTGCAGGCACGGTTCCTGATAGTTCAATATATCTTTCAACAGTAATGCTTCTGGGGTTATCAGCCTTAGTTCTGTATTCTATAATGTACTCGCCTGTTATTATAGCTTATTTCAAGTATAAAAGCCGACACAATAATATGGCACCTGTTGAAAGCCCTTATCTGAAAATATTTCTTACATTTTTTGCGGCAAACAACATACTGTCAATAATTTATACCTTGATTATGGCAGATTTTATGACTATGAATGTCTGGGATATTTTTATACCGGTTTTCTATTTTTACAGCGCATTTTCAATGATCGGGCTTGCCTACAATATAAAATTCGGCCCTCAAAAATTCTGGAAGATAACATCAATTCCTGCGATAATACTGGGATTTGCGGGATTTTTCCTGAGCAGCGACCAGTTAAAAGAAATTCTTTCGTTGAATCTTATATTTAATAGTTATGCTGCATTAGCAGGAGCTGTTGTTTTCTCGATAATTACAATTTATGTGTTGTATGCTTACGCATTTAAAAATGATGTTTATAAACGCCGGAATACTCAAGATACAGAAAAAGCTTGAGAATTTCTCAAGCTTTTCAAAAAACTGACTTCCGGCAGCCAAGCCTCACAACTAAACTTCAACAAACAATCTTTGCCCGACAATATTCTGTTTGCCGTTGTAATAACCCGCAAAATATCCGCCTCTTACAGGCGTATTTTTACCGTAAGTTGCGCTGTTGTATGTGTGCCCGTTGTAATTTACAAAAGGATTGTTGCTGAACGGATTATTGGACACAGGACGCATTGCCGGCATTGAAACTGCTGCCGGAGCTTGCTGTGAAGAAAAAACATTTGATAATAAACTAACTAAACTTGCCATAATTATTCTACCTGTTACACTTGCTACAATAAAGTATTAATTATAATTTTTTATTTGTCACTATTATAACACAAAATTTAATTTTTTGTTATTAATCTTAACAAAATCATCATTTTGCTGTAGAAAATTACACCTTGCATAATTATTTTAATGCTTTATAATGTCTTTATGGCTCTTGAGAATAAAAAAATTTTGATAGTCGGGAATTCCGCTAAAGAACACGCGCTTGCGTCTGCTTTAAGAAAGTATGATTTTGTAGAAAAGATTTATGCAGCTTCCGGCAATGATGCAATGGGAGAGTTTTGTGAACTTGTTGATATAAGACCGGACAATCCTGCAGAACTTCTGAACTTTGTAATGGAAAACGATATTGATATGACGATATGCACGGATGAAAAAGCAATCAAGTCTGATATTGTGTCGATTTTTCAGGCAAATAACCAGATTATATTCGGGCCTTCGGCACAGAGTGCGATTCCGGCAATTTCAAAATCTGCCGGCAAAAAAATGTTTTACAGACTAAGAATTCCGACTCCGAGGTTCGGAATATTTGAAAAACAGCAGCAGGCTGTTGAATATTTGAAAAAATCCGATTATCCGGTTGTGATAAGAACGGACGAAAGCTCTGAAGGCGCCGACAGGCAGGTTTGCAATACTATTCAGACGGCGGCTTTGTTTGTGGAAGACTTGTTTGTGTCGGGAGCCGGAAAAATTATCCTTGAAGATTTCGTGCAGGGACACGAGTTTATCCTCTACATAATCACTGACGGATATCATTTTCTGCCGCTTACCGCCTGCGCCAATTACAAGTTTATGGAGGACGGCAACGGCGGTATCCTGACTCCGGGGATGGGTGTTTACTGTCCGGATTACAAGCTTTCTTACGAACTGCAGGACAGAATTTTGAAAGAAGTCGCGGCGCCGGTACTTGAAAACCTTGCCGCCCGCGAAATTCCGTATCTCGGCATTTTAGGCATTGAAGGAGTTTTAACGTCTTCTGATACTTATACAATATTAGAATTAAAACCTTTCCTTTCAAACCACGACTGTCAGGCTGTTCTGAACCTTGTCAACGAAAACCTTTACACACTTTTTTTTTTTTTTTCTTTTTGCTGTTTAGCTGATGACTA
>CALUPM010000056.1 GCA_944322665.1 Candidatus Gastranaerophilales bacterium
GGTAAGGGGAATTGAACCCCTGTTTGGAGAATGAGAATCTCCCGTCCTAACCACTAGACGATACCGCTGTGTGACTTCATGTTACTACTAAAAGATTTTTTATTCAAGCAGTTAAGAATAGTTTTAAGCGCGTCAGAAGTGCGTCATAAATAAAGCCTAACCGTCAGACTGCCGGTGAGAACGCGAAGACTGCCAGTCAAAACGCAAAAAAAAGTTGCCTTTAATAGGCAACATTAAATAAACACGAGGATATTAAGAGAGAGAGTATAAAAAAACTTTTTCTTTAATTTCGTCCTGCTATATTAACGATTAAATTATCTTTTTGTTTACTATCCAATCATAACTTTTAAGATCCCTTACATATATATAAAGTATTTTTAGGATTAAAAATTGACTGTTTTTAATATTTTGTTACAAGCTTGTAATAAATACTTTAAATGGTCGGGTTTTTTGTAAAATTCTTGTCATATACTAATAAAAATGGTATAATTCGGAATATAAGAGTAGAGAGGAAAATATGGCAGATAGCAGTTTTGATATAGTTGCGTTTCTGGAACGTGCCGTTGCGATAGGGGCTTCGGATATTCACCTGTCAGTAAACGAGTATCCGGCAATTAGAAAAGACGGTAAAATAATAAAAATAAACATGCCTGTTTTATCGGCGACCGATATAGACGAGGCATACGGTACCCTGCTTCCCGCAAGCATTAACAATACCATGCTGGATAATATTTTTGATCTGGATTTTGCTTATGAGATAGCAGGATGTTCACGTTTCAGGGTTAATTTAAGCCGGCAGTTAGGAAGGTTTTCACTTGTAATAAGAACAATTCCTTACGAAATTAAAACTGTTGCGCAATTACATCTGCCGCTGGCAATAGAGCAGTTTTCAACTTTAAATAACGGACTGGTGCTTATTACAGGGCCGACAGGAAGCGGTAAATCCACAACTATCGCATCATTGATTGATTATATTAACCAGAATTATCCTAAACATATAATTACAATTGAAGATCCTGTAGAATTTATCTTCAGCAACCGCAAGTCAATAATTTCACAGCGGCAGATAGGTATAGACACTCCATCTTTCCCTGACGGTGTAAAATATGCCCTCAGGCAGGATCCGGATGTAATATTCATCGGTGAAATCCGTGACAGAGAAACTGTTATAAGTGCTCTTAAAGCTGCAGAAACGGGACACCTTGTATTCGCTACAATTCATACAAACGATGCCGTTCAGACTGTAAACAGAATTGTAAACATGTTTGAACCTGCAGACAGACTTCATGTAAGAGGTCAGATTGCGCAAATTTTAAGAGGCACCGTTTCTCAAAGACTATTACCGCAAATAGACGGAATGGGCAGACGTCCGGCATGTGAACTTCTTGTAGTGACGCCGACAGTAAAAGACTTCATTGAAAAAGATAAACTTGAAGATATTTATGATCTTGTACGTAAAGGTTCGTTCAACAATATGATAACCATGAATATGTCGCTGTATAACTTATATAGTGACGGTCTTGTGTCTGAAGAAGTTGCGCTTGAATATTCGGATGACAAAAACGAACTCAGCCAGATGTTCCGGGGAGTATTCAGAGGAACAAGTTCAAACAAAGACAGAGAGTTTCAATAATCATGAATAATTTTGTCACGGACGCTATTAATCTGAAAGCTTATAATTTAAGCGAATCAGATAAAATTATAGTGATGTATTCAAGAGAAAAAGGGCTTATAAGAGGAGTTGCCAGGGGGGTTAAAAAGCCAAAGAGTAAACTGGGCGCAAGAATGGATCTTCTTGTTGCCAATAAACTCATGCTTTATAAAGGCAGAAACCTTGACACAATCTGTCAGGCAGAGGCTTTGAATACATTCCATCAAATCCGTCAGAACATGGATAAAATTTTCTATTCACTTTATATAAGCGAAGTTGTCGCAAATTTTGGAGTAGAGGATGACCCGTGTTCAGGCGAAATTTTTGACTTGCTATACATGGCGCTGGAAAAAATTGCAGAAGCATCGGATAAAGTTGGAATTTTGTCGGCTGTTTTGAAATTTCAGATGAAAATGATGGTGTTGGCGGGTTTCGGAATTGAGCTTAATACATGTTTAAAATGCGGCTGCGAACTCAAAGAAGAAAATATGTATTTTTCTTCAACTTTGGGGGGCGTAATTTGCCGAGAATGCAACGAATCTTACGGGATACCTGTAGTTATGCATCACAAACTCCGAGATTTCCTCAAAAGCCTTGAAACAACTGGGTTTGATAAAAAAAATGAATTTGAAGAAAAAGCGACAGAAAAGGTTTGCGGAGTCTGTTTTGAACTTTTGAAAGGGTATATAAATCAGCATTCCCCGAAAAAATTTCATTCAACGGAAATTTTGCAAGAAATATGTTAGGAGATTTTGATGTTTAAAAATTTGTTTGATTTTTCGGCTAAACGGAATGGATGGAATGCTTTAGGTTTTTATATAGTTTATGTGCTTGCCGGCGGGGTGCTGTGCGGTTTGGCCAGTGCGTTTATGGCTGCGTGGTATTGCGTTTATGAGCCTCAGGCATGCTCTGATGGCGGAGCTGAAACCGGTTATAAAATAGGCCGGCTATGGGGACCGATAATCGGTTTTTTATTTACGCTTTTTATGGGCTGTGCGGTTGTGTCCGGTAAAAAATTGTGGAACTCGGTTCCTTCTGTTTTGTTGTATATCGCTTCTGTACTTTCGGCATGGCCTTTCGGAGTAATTATAGCTTTTATTTTCGTTGCCATTATCTCAACATTTGATAACGGGAATTCTCAAAAAATAGAAGACCGGAACGGGGAAGAAAATCCTCCTTTAGAATAGCCTTCAGGATAATGCGGAATTTTTCTTACTGTTATAACTTTTAAATAAGTGAGTAACAGGAGAGAAAAATGAAGAGAATTGTGTTATTTTTAGTCTTAATGCTGGCGGCGCCTGAAGTTCTGGCTGTTCCGCGTGTTATAAGAACGTACAGACCGGTGCCGTATAACAGAAATCCGTTTGTCAGACCTTATTACAGAAATTTTGGAAGCGGTTATAACAGATACTATAACAGGTTTTACGGAGGTAATTTTATAAGACCTTATTATTACGGAAACAGTTTCGGGCGGATTTACGGCGGGCATTACTATCCGGTTTATGAAGACAGTTCTTACTACAGGGTTTCAGAAACACCGCAGTATGAGAGTTATTCGGGTGAAGACGAAAAGTCAGTTAAAGATAAAATGTTTGAAAATGTTTTTACAATGGAGCGCAAGCTTCATAAAGAAGGAGCAGTTGTCGACGATCCGGATTTAAGCTGCAGAATGAAAAGTCTGTCAGAGAATGAGCTTGCCTCAATCGTTCCGGTAACGGATGTTAAAAAGGATTTAGCGGATCCGAGATTGTCGCTTGTAGAGAAGAATGTTTACGGAAAATCATTCGAGCACCAGCCTGTGAATTTGCGGCTTAACAGGCTTGAAAAAGAGATGTTTAACAGGACTTTTCCAACAATGGATAAGGCAGAGCGGATTAACAACATATTCGTAAACTATAGTGCAAATTCAATACCTGATAAAGAAATTTCAAAACTTGAAAAAAGTATTTTAAACCGCACATACAGCGAAAATCCTGTGCCGGAGAGAATTTCAAGACTTGAAGAAGAGATTTTCGGGACAATCCAGAGCGGAGATTTGAATAAAAGACTTAATAAACTTCAGGCTGCAATTGAGGCTAAGAAAATGCAGCGAGCTCAGAAAGCTCCGGTTTCTCCATACGGAACATGTTATGGCGGTTATATGCCTCAATCCGGCTGGAGAAGCACTCTCGGGCGGTTCGGTAATTTTTTCGGCGGCTATCCTACGGGAATGACGCCGCCAATTCAAACAATGCCTGCATTTGGTATGGGAGGAAGCGGCATTCAGCAGGGATATACGGACAACTGGGGTGGATATGCTTACAACAATACAACGCGCGGAGGCGGCATGGGAGTGCATATTATTGACTAATAAAAAATTATCATTAAACTAATATCATACAAATAGATGTTTGTAGCACTTTCAAAATAACGGATAATTACATAAAGAAAGTGTAAAAAATGCCTTTTAGATACAGACTGCAGAAAGTACTTGACTTCAGGATAAGAAAGAAAGAAGAACAGCTTTTAGTCGTTCAAAAAGCCCAGCAGGCAGTATTTATTGCAGAAGAAAACATCCGCAAGAATAACGAAGAAATTCGTCAGACACAAATAAACATGCGGCAGGCGAATCCTCTGATGTATGAGACCTATGACAGATACCTCATATATTTGTGGGAAAAGGCAGAACAGCTTGAACAGATCCGCGCGGAAGCCCAGAAGGTTCTGGATGCGGAAAAGGCAAAGCTTGTAAAACTCGAACAGGCGGTAAAAGTTCTTGAAAAACACAAAGAAAAAAGCCGCGAGGCATATCTTGAAGAAGAGAAGAAAGCAGAACTAAAAGGATATTCCGAACTTGGAGTTCAGAGGTTCTTCAGGCAGTCGCAGGAGCGTCAGGAAGAAGAAGAGGAAATCTTAAAACAGCTTGAACAACTGGAGGGTTAAATGAATATAGATACATCAATCTTAACAGCCGGAAGCGAAAAAAATAACTATATATCAGCATATCAAAATTCCAAAGCGCAGAGTAATGACGCGTTTAAATTTCAGATGGAAACAATATCTTCTTCAAGAACCGGCACTGAAAGTACAGAAATAGAAACGGATTCTGAAGAAACTTCAAAAGTTGAAAGCTCAGCCGCGGAGGATGTAACGGAAGATGATTCAAAAGTAACCTCTAAAGCTGATGATAAAGCCCAAAAAACGGAAAACACAAAGGATAATCAGGTTAAAAACGATGATTCGGATAACAATCCTCAAAACCAGCAGGGGCAAAATTCTCACAACGGGCAAAACCAACAAAATCGGCAATCATCAATGCTTTCCGATGAAATTGCAGAGATGATGAAGCTAAACTCTAAAGTAACCGGAGTTAATCAGGTGCAAAATACAAATTTAAAAGCCGGAATAAGCGAAGATGTTTTTGCTTCTCCTGCAAAAATTGATTATTCAAGATTTTCAATGTCAGACGGCGACGCTCTGTTTTTCGCAAATCTTGTCACCAAAACCGATATGTCAATGACAGGTATCGCCGGAGAATTTCAGAAATCTCTGAATACCGCAAAAGTTCAGGAGGTTCAAAAGACAGCAAAAGTTTCGAGCGTCTTAATGGACGCTCTGGCGGATTCCATGAAAACCGGAAAAGCTTTCAGAATAGACTTTGATAAGGATGTTTCGGTTGTAATGAGGGTGGATAAAGACGGCAATCTGAACGCCAATTTTATCCCGGGAGACAAGGCTGTTGAAGCATATTTAAGAAACAATATTTCATATTTAAGAAGCCGTTTTGACGAAGAAAATCTTCCTTATAACGAACTTTCATACAGCAGATATAAGGAGCGTGAACAGGAGTCTGAAAAACGTAAAAATAAGGAGAATGACAATGAATGATTCTTATACCACGGCGCTGAATACCCAGAAATCAACCCAGAACTGGATGGACGTAATAGCGCATAACATGACAAACGTCTACACTCCGGGGTTCCGTGAAGAACAGGTTAATTTTAAGACTTTTTTAGGCGGTGCGATTGCAGACGATTATGACAAAAAGACAGATCAGGGAAAATCAACCCCCGGTACTTCAAAAGACAACCTGTTTCTTGAAGGCAAAGGCTTTTTCTTAACCAAAACACCGGAAGGCAAGAGTGTTTACACACGTCTTGGCGAATTTACATTTGACGGCGAAGGTGTTTACCGCGCAAAGAACGGAAATACTGTTCAGGGGTATATCCTGAATGACAAAGGCGAGATTATGCAGGGAACAAAGACTGTTTCTCAGGATTTGTACGAGCAGACTGCTCTTAACGGCGGTGCGCTCGACGTTCCTACAACCAGCATAAAACTCTGGATAGACCCCGGCAACGGCAAATTTCTCGGCAAATATGACGACTACGAAATTAAAGAAGACGGAACAATCTACGGAAAAGCTGACGGCGGCAAAAGAACAATACCGCTGTATAGAATTACGACCCGTAATTTCCACAACGCGGCAGCCCTTTACGAAATAAAAGAAGGCTACTTTATAGAAACCGAAGAATCAGGCAAACCTGTTCTCGGTATGGGCGAAATCCGCTCGGGACTGTTAGAAATGTCAAACGCAGATTTCAAAGGTAATATTTCATACTTCCAGATGGCAAAATTGCAGATGGAAATTTCAAACAAACTTATTTCCACCAACAAAGAACTTCTTGAAGAAGCTCTGAGACTAGTCGGAAACTAATTCATTCTCTAAAAATTGCATCAGGTTTAAACTCCATTTTACGAAGGAACTTTTTGAGGAAGTTCCTTTTTGTTTGTGCTGATTTTGTCCAGAATGTTTATGATTTCTTCAGAAAGGTCGGATTTATCTTTGATGTTGATTTTAACAAGGTTTGCAAATTCAGCCTTTTTAAATTCGTGCAGCCCGCGGTTTCTAAAGATTTCTTCAAGAATTTTTACTCTTGAAGCCGTATTATCAAGAAGTTTAAGGTCAACAAGCGAAATGTTTTCAAAAGCATAAGCAAGCGTCCTTTCAACAAGCCCGCGCGGCAGAAGATCTTCAAATTCCCCGCTGTTAAGGATATAAACATCATCAATTTCCCTGAGTCTTTTGTTTACGGCGCAGAGGTTTTCATTTGCGTCTTTGTCCAGAAGAATAAAGACAGGCAGTTTCAGATACTCCGACAGTTCATAATACGTTTTAACCACCTGATTTTTGCCGCCGGCCGAAATTATATGTATTCCGTTCCCGTCAAAATCATACCCGTAAATCTGTGCAAAAGCCGGCAAAAGGGTTTCTTCCGTAATCCCTTCGCAGATTATTATTTTTTCAACCGGAAAATGAAGCTTTTCTTCAAACCTTGCCTGTCTGATGTCAGGTGCTGTTTCAAGCGCCTTCAGCCACTTAAGATTGTTTTCCTCCGTGCCTGTGAAAAGTTTTGTTATTCCTTTATAATTAATTTTATTTTTTAGGAGTTTTTCGGTTTCCGTGTTGATTTTGAAAACCGATGTTTCATATTCAAAAAGCCTTTGATTTATCAGGCAATCACCATCAGAGATAATGCCGGCGGCTTCAAGAGAGTAATTTATAATCTGTTCTGCAAGATTTTTAATAACTTCATAGTCAAATTCGTCAAGCTGCTGCTTTTTATATTTCGGAGTGATTAGATTTCCGGTTATAATGTCTTTGAAAACTCTTAAATATTTAATTTCAGGGTGTTTAAATCTTGTCAGGCGTGAAGCCGAAATCAGTATTTGTTCTTTTGTAAGCGGTTTGATTTTAAGATTTTCCAATATTTCCTCTTTACATTTATTAACTTAATTAAATTATTATAGCAATTTTTTTGCGTTATTGTTGTTTATATAAATAAGTGGAGTTATAAGTAGTGTATTCAGTAGGTTCATATCCAAGATATTATAATTATAGCACAACATCCGGCAAACAAACCGAAAAAGTAGAAGCAGGAGGTGAAAATTCTCCTGTAACGCAGACTACTTATGTTTCAAACCCGCTTTTCCGCGATAGAATTCCGTTTAATCCTTCATTTGCAGCATCAAAGCTCAGAACTCGTCTTAACAGTCAGGAGGAGCAGAATAAATATAATACTGTTTTGTCGCATCTTGACAGAGCTTCCAAAAAGAAGATGAAAAATCTTTTAAAGTCCGGAGTGCTTTTGAATGCCGATTCAAATGATAATTCCACTGTTCTTGATAATCTTTATAATATAGCTGTAAAAGAGCGGGCTAACGGACTTTCACGTGATGAAATTTTAAAAGATACAATAGAAACTATTGCCGATCCTTATATTATAACCCAGCAGTTCGGCGATATTCCTGAAAATATAAGAGGTCATATACTTGAAAATTATATGCAGGAAAATAAACTTAATAAAAGCAACATTGTTCAGAAAAAAGCAGCTGAAAATGATATAAATGTCGAACATTCAGGAACCTGTGTTGCTTCCAGCATAGAGTTTAATCTCGCAAAAAAAATGCCGGCTGAATTTGCAAGATTTGCCGAAGGGCTGACTTCTCCTGCTATGTCGGTTAAAAAGAATATAAAAATGAAAAATCTGACAGACAATACGCTTGATTCCATCTGGCTTTTGAATGCTTTTGAAATTCCGTTCAGAATGGATGATTACGACAATGCAAACCTTACTTTTGCACCTGATAAAAACGCAATAATCAGAGCAAGAATTCAAACTACAAACCGTGACCCCAACGAAAGGTCAGCCCTTGATGTTCTTATGCAGTCAACTTTTATGCAGGTTGGCTCCCAGCAGACTTACGACTCTTTGAGCGACAGGCGCAAAGGTAAATTCAACAACAATGACAAGGGTTTGATAGAATTTGAAAAAACCTTTACCGAGTCAGTTGTAGAAGATAAAAACAAAATTTCCGTAACTTATCAGACCGTAGATGATAATGCGCGATTGATAGGCTATGAAACGGATTTTGAAACAATGAAAAAACAGATATCCGACGCGTTGAATCTCGGAGAAAACGTCATAATCGGCTATACTGAAGTTGATGCCAATAACGAAATAATAAACGGTCATGAAATAACAATTACCGGACAAAAATACGACAAATCCGGCAATCTGATTTATATCTGCAACGATACAGACGACGATATTCCGTCGGCTGTTGAATACAGAGCGGATGTTTTGTTGCCGAAGATCCACCATGCCGGACTTCCGCAATCTGTAGTAAAAGAAGACGTAAATCTCGTTGAAAACTGGGTTGAAGGTCTTAAATCCTATAAAGAAATGAAGAAAAACATAAAACTTCAGCCGGAACAGCGTAGAAATGCCGCTTAACTTTTCGTCACAATTTCCACGTAAAAAAGCAAAAAATATTTTCAGAAACGTTAAAACAAATGTAGCAAGGTAAATATAATGATGAATTACAGTTCGTATCCGAATACCAATCTTCAGGCGCAATATATAAACGCTAATCAGACAAATATTGCGCAAAATAAAATAAAAGATAAAAACTCGCCTGTAAAGACGAGTATTTTTTACGTCAACGATGTTCACGGTAAAATGACAAATATGGAGCGTATAAAGACCGTTTCGGACATCTTTGACAAATCTCCGAAAGATGAAAACACTGCCCGCTTAAAACTTGCATCCGGCGACATTATTTTAGGTGCAAATTTTATCTCAAATATGGTCGCAAGCAAATTCCTGAACTGGATAGGGGTTTCTGCAAATGCTGTCGGTAACCATGAACTTGATGTTGTTCCCTCCCGTCTTGCAGAATTGCTGAAGAACGCAAACTATAAACTCCTTGCAATAAATGCAACAGTTTCCCCGTCAAGTCCGATGTCAGGGAAAATTCAGAATTCAATCATAGAAGAGCATGACGGACAGAAGTTCGGTATAATAGGCATTGCGCCTTCAGACATGACAGAGCGGGTGAAATTAAATGCTTCCATGAAAGATATTAAAATAGACGATTTTGATACAACTGTTAAGAAGGTTCAGGCTGAGGTAAACCGCCTGAAATCTCAAGGAATAAATAAAATTATCCTGCTTTCTCATAGCGGATTGAAATCAGACAGGAGAATTGCGCAGGAAACCGACGGAATTGATATAATAATCGGCGGGCATTCGCACGATATGATAAAAGATGTTAAAAAAGGCGAAAATCTTTTCTATTCCAAATCAGGAGAACCGGTAGTAATCACTCAGGCCGGCAAAGACGGCGAAAATGTCGGAGTTTTGAATGTTGAGTGGACAGCCGATGGTGTTTTATCAAAAGTTCAAAACAACGTTGTTAATACAAGAAAGTTCAACAGAACACTTCCGAGCCGGACAGCGGTTGAGGAAATAATCGGTAAACCCGAGGTTCTCGGAACCGTTGCTTACGCTGACCCTGAGCCTAAAAACAGGCTGATAGAAAATAATCCGCACGGAAACCTTATTGCAGATGCTATGCGGCAGGAATTAGGCACTGAAATCGCAATCCTTAATGCCGGCAATATCAGAGGGCATTTTGATGTCGGAAAAGTCGACAGCCGCCTGATTAACGATATAACCCCGTTTGAAGACAAGATGCTCGTTGCAAATATCTCAGAAAAAGATATTGTAGACGCTCTCAAAGTTGGCGGAAAATCTCTTGTCGCGCACAATTCAAAACCAGGAATTCTTCTTGTGTCCGGCATGAAATATACAATGAATGATAAAGGCGAATTGCTCTCACTTTCTTACTTTGACAAAGACGGCAATGAACACGGAATTGACATAAATAATCCTGACCCGAACCATAAACTGACATGCGCTATGGATGATTTCTTCGCAATGGGAGGGGATAATTACCTGCCCAGCAACGAAAATCCTGATTTTATTCTTAAAAAGTATGATGTGGACAAAAACAAACTAGCCTGTGATTATATCAAAAAGATGAACAAACCTATTGAAATCAGAGATGATAAACGGGTTACTATACTAAAATCCTCGCAGGATACCGTTAAAAATTCGTAGTAAATGTTTACAACGGGACATCTCCGGCACAGAACATACAGCCGCAGAAGCAGTATTAATAGTCGTATTGCTCGTGGTTATTTAGGTATTCTTTTATAAAGTTCAAAGATGACTGAACAATACGCGTAACACGGGAGGGCGAAAGACCGATTTGGGTTGCGATGTCTTTAACCTGCATATTTCTGTAAAATCTGTATTCAACAACGGTTCTTTCTTTAGGCGGAAGTTTTGAAATTGCAGCTCTGATCATCCTGCCAAGTTCCGTAATCTCGGCCTGTTCGTCAGGTTTTGCGTGAGGATCTTTCAGAAAGTCAAAAGGAGAATCGTTGTCGCTTGCTGCAGCCGCAAGTCCGTCAATAGATAACACCGTTTCGTAAATGGTTTCACGGACTTTAGCTTTTTGCATGTCCATTCCGTCGACTTCTTCCTCGGGTGTCACCTCATCGTCAGCTGCGTGTTTCATTGAATACCATTTGTAGCGGATGCGGAGTTCATTCCTGATAGCCCATCTGACAGCAGTTGCAATATAAGCAAGGTTGTATCTTTCAAGCTGTTCGGGTGTTTTATTCTTGATAATCGCCTGAACTGCAATAATGCCTATTGACAAAAGCTCTTCATATTCGACCATGTGTGAAGGTATTCGTCTATGTTCAACCTTTGCAACTTTTTTAACTATATCAAGGTATTCCTGTAATCTGTTTTTTTCCTGCATAATCATGATTATTTTTTAGTCTTAGGCTCTGTACCTATTCTACTTCTCTTTTGATTATTTTTCAAGTTGTAAACAAAAAGTAAAATTTCGGCGATAGCCTTGTAGAGTTCGGGCGGAATCTGCCGGTTAAGATCAACCATCTTAAATAAGGCCCTTGCAACAGGCGGATTTTCAATAACCGGAACGTTGTGGTCTTTTGCTATTTGAATGATTTTTTTTGCAATAAGCTCTGTTCCCTTTGCAATCAGCATGGGCGAATCCATTTCTTCCGCTTTATACTTAAGCGCGCAGGCTATGTGTGTCGGGTTTGTAACAACAAAATCCGCGTCCGGTACAGCGTCCATCATACCGCGCTGAAGCATCTGCATACGTCTTTGCCTCAGAGCTGCTTTTACGTTAGGGTCGCCTTCAGTGTTTTTGTATTCGTCTTTAATTTCTTTAAAGGACATTTTCTGATCCTTCAAAAACTTCCACTTTGTAACCCCGTAATCTGCCGCAGCAATCACAAGGAACGCAATGCACGCTTTGAAAATAAATTCCGTAATAAGTTTCCCGAACTCTATCATAACCGCAAAGTTGTTATCAATAGCCGCAAGCATCAGTATATTTTCAATATGATCCATATAGACCATCCAGCCGATATACCCGAGGAGGATAACTTTTACAATGTTTTTGAAAAGTTCAAACAGGGTTTTGATGGACATAATGTTTTTGAAATATTTAGTCGGGTTAAGTTTGTCGAGTTTTGGCATAAGAGGAGCGGTAGCCACAAGCGGCCCGACCTGAATAAAATCCGCTAAAATCGCAATAAACCACGCAAGAAATAATATTGGCCCGATAATTAAAATTGCGGCTTTTGCCGTAATCGTAAAGATATATGCCATTCCTACATCATCAAGATGAGCATTGGGTATTTGTTCGTACATCAGCGTAAACAGCTGTGCAATCTGGTTCCAGATAAAAGGCGCAACCCCGACAATTGCAGAAAATAAAACAAGCAGAGAAACCGCGGTTGAAAAATCTTTAGACTTAACAACCTGTCCTTCTTTTCTTGCCTGCTCCAGTTTTCGGGGCGTGGCATCAAATTGTTTGTCCTCATCACCCATACTACTTCCTTCTTAATAATTATTATACCATGGTCCAAGAAGATGTGAAAGGCGATTGAAGAGTGAGGAGGGTTGAAAGGGTGAAAAGTTGAACGGGTGAAAGGTTTGGTTCTGAAAAAGATAATAAGGCGCTAAGAGGTTTCGTTTGGAAAGACGTTAGGACGATAAGTTCTTTACGTACAACAAATCCCCTCTCCCCTTGTGGGAGAGGGTGACACGAAGTGTCGGGTGAGGGGTCAAAGAGTGAAGAGTGAAGAGTGAAGTGTGAAGTGTGAAGGGTGAAGGGTGAAGGGTGAAGGGTGAAGGGTGAAGGGTGAAGTGTGAAGGGTGAAGGGTGAGGGGTGAAGGGTGAAGGGTGAAGGGTGAAGGGTGAAGGGTGAAGGGT
>CALUPM010000057.1 GCA_944322665.1 Candidatus Gastranaerophilales bacterium
CCATGACAATTTCCCTTTCAATTTCGTTTCCTTATGTTTTTTATTACGGCACTTCTTCTGAATTTCTTTAATTTTTTATCCCTCTTTTGTAATATTTCGTTACAAATCAAAAATAAAATATCAGAAAAGGCTTGAATATCAAGGGCTTTAGAAATTTATATTTTATGACAGCAGAATAGATTTAAGTTTGTTAATAACAAAATCAAGAGCACCTTTCTGTGCTTCAAAAACTTTAAAGCAGTCATTTTGCGCGTCTTTATAATAGTTTTCATCCGTAATGAGTTTCAGCATCTGTTGTTCAAGTTCTTGAGGGGTTTTAACTAATTTTCCTGCATTTGTATGAGTCAGAATGCCGTAGATGTCTTTGAAATTATGAATACATGGGCCTGTAATGACGGGTTTGTTGTAAACAGCGGCTTCAAGCGGGTTGTGTCCGCCGGTATTGTTAAAGCTTCCGCCGATAAAGGCAAAGTCGCAGATTGAATACATTTTCCCGAGTTCGCCCATTGTATCAAGAAGAATAATGTCTTTATCTTTGAAAGAGTCCCCTTTTGAGCGGAACCCGTAAGAAAGTCCTGTATTTTTGACAAGCGGTTCAATATCCGGAATCCGTTCAATGTGACGGGAGGCAAGAAGAAGTTTTGCATTTTTAACTTTTTCTTTTATATTTTTGAAGGCTTCAAGAACGATTTCGTCTTCGCCTTTGTGGGTGCTTCCGGCGATTATCAGTTTGTTTTCGCCTTTGCCGATATCAATTGAAACGTCGAGTTTTTTGATATCAAATTTTAAATTTCCCATAAATTCGGTGTTTTCAGCAGGAGCCCCGATAGCAATGAGTTTGTCGCGGTCTTCAATGCTCTGTGTGTAAAGTCCTGCGTAATTCTTCAGGATATGTTTGAAAAAGAATTTTAAGCGTTTGTATGCGTTAAATGTGCTGTCGCTGATTCTGCCGTTGATTACAAAAAGCGGTATATTTCTCTTTTTGCACTGATAAGCAAAATCCGGCCAGAGTTCTGTTTCCGCAATCAAAACAACTGACGGATGAATTTTTTTTAGAAAAGATTTCACTGCAAAAGGCACGTCAAACGGGAAATAAGTTATAAAATCCGCCAGTTTTTCATATTTTTTCAGCGCAATCTCCTGACCTGTTTTCGTGCCGGTTGTGACTACGATTTTATAGTCAGGAAACGTTTCCTTAATTTTTTTAGTCAGGTTCTCAAGCGCAATAACTTCTCCGACAGAAACCCCGTGAAGCATGATGATTTTACCGCCTAAATCCGGCGGGTTTACAAATCCGAGTTTTTCCCGCCAGCCGTACAGGTATTTTTTCTGAATTACCCTGACAATATAGTAAAACGGGAGAAGTATTATAAATATTAATGTCGCTAAAATTTCGTATATAAACATTTCTTTACTAATTATACATAAAACAAAAATTTATGCTAATATGTAAAAGTTTAAACGATATTTTCAGGGGGTAAAATGAAAGACAAGACTTTATTGATGATACCCGGGCCGACACCTGTGCCGGAAAATGTTCTGTTAGAAATGGCAAAATCGCCTGTTCCGCACAGAAGTTCGGAATTCTCACGCATTTTCGATGAAGTTAATGAAGATTTGAAATGGATTTTTCAGACTAAGAACGATGTGTTTATTTTTGCCTCCAGCGGAACGGGCGCAATGGATGCGGCACTTGCAAACCTCGTAAATCCGCAAGATAAGGTGCTGTCGCTTGTTATCGGAAATTTTGGCGAAAGATGGGCAAAAATCGCCGAATCTCACGGTGCTGAAGCTGAAAGGATGACAGTTCCTTACGGTGAAGTGATTAATCCCGCTGAACTTAAGGCAAGGCTTGATAAAGACGTTAATAAAGAAATAAAAATAGTTACAATGACGCACTCTGAAACTTCAACCGGTGCTGTAAACGATATAAAAACTCTTTGTAAAATTATTAGAGAGCACGGTGCTTTGTCCGTTGTTGACGGGGTTACAAGCGTCGGGGCAATGGATTTGAAAACAGATGAATGGGGAATTGATGTCGTGGTTTCAGGTTCCCAGAAAGGCTTTATGATACCTCCCGGGCTGGCTTTTTTGACAGCAGGCGGCAGAGCTTTTGAAGTTCACAAACAGTGCAAATATCCCGGATTTTATTTCAACTGGAGCAGCTACAAAAAATCTCTTGCACAGCATACAACGCCGTACACTCCGGCTGTAAATCTTGTAATTGCGCTCCATACTGCCCTTAAAATGCTCAAAGCAGAAGGTCTTGAAAATATTTTTGCAAGGCATAAGTCGAATGCGCTTCTGTTAAGGGATTGTCTGCGGCAGATGGGGCTGAAACTATTTGTTGAAGATGACACGAAAGCAAGCTATGCCGTAACTTCGGTTTATCCGCCTGAAGGTATTTCCGTTCCCGACATAAGACGGGTATTGAAGGATGATTACGACATAATAGTTGCAAACGGGCAGAATGATTTGAAAGACAAAATTTTCAGAATAGGAACTCTAGGGTTCGTTTCAGAACGTGATATTTTAACTGTTGTAGCGGCTCTAAATGCTTCAATAGAAAAGCTGAAAAGGCGATAAGGCGATAATAAAGTTAAGGGCAAAGAGTGAGGAGTGAAGAGAGTTGAAAGGTTGAACAGGTGAAAGGATTGCTAAAAAACAATCCCCTCTCCCCTTGTGGGAGAGGGTTAGGGTGAAGGGTTAATAAGTGAAGAGTGATGATGGTTGAAAAGTTGAACGGGTGAAAGGGTGAATGGTTTGTTACGGAAAAAGATGCTAAGGCGCTAGGGCACTAAGGCACTAAGAGATTTCGGAATAAAAGACGATAGGACGATAAGGCATTTCTTTACGTTAAATATATCCCCTCTCCCTTGAGGGGAGAGGGAAGAAATTGTTAGTGAGCTTCAGCGAATTTACAATTTCGTGTGGGTGATTGAACAGCAACAGTCAGTCAGAATTTACTAATCCGACAAAAAATTAGGGCGCTAAAGTATCAGGGCGCCAGAAGGTTTCTGGAAAATTCAATTATTTTTTATCTTCTGAATTTTGCTCAATATATTCAATAACATCAAGCGCAAGCTGTCGCTGAATTTCAACGGGTGCGTGTTTCAAATACTCCATAGCGTGCGAAACTCTGATATTTTTGTCGTACCATCTGCGCATAATATAGTTGTACTGTTCATCAAGCGACATCTCAAAGTCAAGATCTTTCAGCTTGTCGATTACGTAATCCGCGCAGATTGTCTGAATGCTTTCTTCTGCCTTTTCCCATAAGGCAATCGCCCTGCTCATTGTAGCGTCAACGTCATACCAGCGTTTGAAGTTCATATAACCCCCGTAATTTTTCCATTTCACTGTATTTATAATAACATAAATCGTATAAATTTGTTATAGTTTATTTAACGTAGTATAATAATGTTATGAAAAAGGTAATTTCGTCTTTGTTAATAGCGTCAATGTTTTTTACCTCAAGCGCGTTTGCGGATCCTGTTTTTGAAGGTCATGCCGAATACAGCGATCAATATTCTCAGGAGGCAAAGGAGCTTTTCACGGGCGAAATTGAACATCTTGAGCGTAAAGACATAATCAATATGACGGTTTCTCAGGTTCTTGACGGAAGCATCAATATGGAAGGAGACGAGTTTTTTGCGGAAGTTACGAACGAAGTCTGCGGGGATAAAGGGGTCATTATTCCAAAAGGAACAATTGCGCACGGAAAAATTACTCACTCGGGCGACCCGAAAAGAATGGGACGATCAGCATGGCTTGAACTTTCTTTTGATTATCTTGTGACTCCGGACGGGAGGGAGATTCCGATAGAAGGCAAGATGTCTACAAGGCTTCATCCTGCTGTTGAAACTACAAAAATCATAGCGCAGGATGTCGGATATACGGTTGCAGGCGGGGCGGTCGGCGGTTTGATGGCGCTCAACTGGCTCGGGCTTGAAGCTGCGATTGCATCTCAGGGTTATACGCTTGCAGGCGGTGCTGCTGTCGGCGGGGTTATCGGGCTGGGGATGGCGCTTATGAGGAAAGGCAACGAAGTCCTCATTGCCCCAGGAGATGAAATAAGAGTAAAAATTAATACAACGGTTCCGCTTCCCGTTTACAAGGATTCTGCCCTCAAACAGCATGAACTTTTCTATCCGGGGCTTGATATTAGTATCAGCAACATTGAACACGAAGAAGACCCGTTTGGTGAATTAAATACAATAACAATAACGGTTTTGATTTCAAACATGTCGGACAAAGATTTTTCCGGTCTTGATATGGCGCTTGTGAACGATTACAACAAAGTTTTCCGCCCGTCGATTTTCGGCGATACAAAAATGATGTTCAGAAAAATAAATTCAGGCGACAAAGTTCTCGGGCAGATTTCGTTCACAGTTGACAACGTAAACAGAAGTTTCTGGCTGACCTTCTTTGACAGGCGGAGCGGCACTGCAGTTACAAAAATTTCGCTCGACAACGCTTACAGAAAACTTCCGGAAAAACAAAAGAAAAAAAATATTAAAAAAGCCAGACGCAAAACAAACTTTAAAAAAGAACCCGATTTGCTTGACGATATTTAAAAATATATTTCGTTTGTGCTAAAATAATTAAGTTGAAAATAAGATTTACGGAAGGGATATTAATATGGCAAATAAAGTTGTTGTCGGCGCGCAGTGGGGCGACGAAGGAAAAGCAAAAATTACGGATATTCTGGCGCATGACGCTGATTTGATTATCAGATATCAGGGCGGATGTAATGCGGGGCACACTGTTGTTGCGGATAACAAAACTTTCAAATTCCATCTGATTCCTTCGGGTATTTTGTATAAAGGTAAAACCTGTTTTCTCGGAGCAGGAACCGTAATCCTCCCTGAATTTTTTGAAAGGGAAGTGAATGATCTGATTGCGGAAGGGATTGATGTTTCGGGGCTAAAAATAAGCCCGCTAGCGTCGATTACAATGCCTTACCACACGGAAATCGACGGGTATTCAGAAAGTACCGCAGGCAAAGGCAAAATCGGCACGACTAAAAAAGGCATCGGCCCAACTTACACGGACAAAGCAGCAAGATTGGGGCTTAGAATAGGAGATTTGTACTCTGAAGAAACCTTGAATGAAAAACTAGACATTATTCTTCCGCTCAAAAACAAGATGCTTGAAAAAGTTTACGGGCTTCAGCCTTATACAAAAGAGTGCATACTTTCTCTCTGTGAAAAGTACGCAGAGATTTTCAAACCTTATGTTTGCTTTGAGTGGCAGGAGCTTTTAGAAAACTCCCGCAAAAAACAGATTCTTTTTGAAGGCGCCCAAGGGGTCATGCTGGACGTTGACTACGGAACATATCCTTTTGTAACCTCTTCAAACCCGATAGGCGGGGGGGCTTGTACCGGAAGCGGCTACGGCCCAACTATGATTGATGAGGTTATCGGGGTTGCAAAAGCTTATGTGACAAGAGTCGGTGAAGGCCCGTTTGTCACGGAACTTACAGACGAAACAGGCGAAAAAATCCGCCGGATAGGTCATGAATTCGGTGTTACAACAGGCCGCCCGAGACGCTGCGGCTGGTTTGACGCTGTTATTATGCGCTATTCCGTTCTTGTCGGCGGTTTGACTTCCGTTGCGCTTACTAAAACCGATGTTTTTGATACTTTTGATGAAATTAAAGTTTGTACAGCATACAAAGATACCCGTGACGGAAAAATCTATAAACATTATCCGGCTGATGTATTTATGCACAAATACCTTGAGCCGGTTTACGAAACCCACAAAGGCTGGAATTCTGATATTTCGCAAATCCGCGATTACGAAAAGCTTCCGGAAAATTGCAGAAAATACCTTGAACGGCTAGAAGAACTTCTCGGGGTGCCTGTTTCAATCGTGAGTGTCGGCCCTGACAGAGAGCAGACGATTTTTAAAAGACGATAAGACGAAAAGTTCTTAACTTTTAAAAAGGCGATAGGACTGCAAGGCGATAAGGCGTTAAGTTCTTATCAGAGTGAAGGGTGAAGGGTGAAGTGTGAGGAGAGGTGAAAGGTTGAAATGTTGAAAGGTTGAATGGTTTGCTACAAAACAATTCCCTCGCCCCTTGTGGGAGAGGGAAGAATTTCTTAATAAGCGTAGCGAATTTAGAAATTCGGGTGAGTGGTTGATAAGTTGAAAGTTTGAATAGATTTCATGTCATCCTGAGGCTTTAGCCGGAGGATCCCCTAGAAACACAAGGAGATTCTTCGGACTAGCGTCCTCAGAATGACAGGTAGAAAACGTGAGGGGATTCTTCGGGCATTCGCCCTCAGAATGACGTGAAAAAAATATGTCATCCTGAGGCTTTAGCCGGAGGATCTCCTAAAAACACAATGAGATTCTTCGGACTAGCGTCCTCAGAATGACATGTAGAACGCAAGGGGATTCTTCGTCCGTTACACTCCCTCAGAATGACAGGTAGAGCGCGAGAGGATTTTTTAAGCCTTTGCCCTCAGAGTGGCAGGTAGTACGCAGGAGAATTCTTCTTGTTTTGCCATCAAAATGACATTAAAAACAAAATATTAACCGGATATGCACAGATAACAAAAATTTACAATAAAGGCAATTTTTATTTTCACTTTGTTTTTATTATCATATAAAGTAGTAAGGAAAAGTGTATGATAAAAATTACCCCGAATTTTACGGCAAACAGTGCTGCAGCTGTTCAAATCACCTCAAACTCAAAGCATAACAGCGATAAATCCGTTGCAAACCCGCAAAAAGGAATTAATAATCTTCCTCCAATTTCGCCTGATTATTCCGTCAAAACTCCGATGCAATACTCAAAAATCGGTGAATTTAAACTTCCGGCGGATTTGACCGCAAGTCTGTACAAGCTTTCTAACGGGCAGAGGGTTGTTGTTGTACCCAAAGAAGGCAAAACGATTGTTAAAACTTACGTAAACACCGGTTCCATGAACGAGCCGGATAACCTTCGCGGAATCAGCCACTACATTGAACACAATCTCTTTAACGGTTCGGACGGGCTTGAGGCAGGAGAATTCTTTAAGAAAGTCGATAAAATGGGAGCCTCAACAAACGCCAGCACCGGTTTTTCCGAAACTAACTACTTTATAAGTTCAAACCTTCTTGACGATACGGATTTAGAACAAAAAATAAAACTTCACGCCTCAATGCTTGAAACTCCAAGATTTGCTCTTGATATGCTTCAAAAAGAAAAAGGTATTGTTAATTCTGAAATCAATATGATTACGGGCAACCCGCTTAATGTAGGAATTAATAAAGCGCTGAAAAATTTATATCAGGTTCAGACCTCCTCGGTTGATATGATTGGCGGAACGACCTCAAATATCACAAATCTTACGCGTGATGACGTGGTGAATTATTTTAATAACAACTACTATCCCGCCAATATGACAACTGTTATAACCGGCGAAGTTGAACCAGAAAAAGCAATGTCGATGATTTCAAAATATTTTTCATCAAACAAACGTCCTCCGGCTTCAAGACATTTTGAAAACCTGAAACCTCTCAACAACCCTGTGCGAGAAGATATAATTTCTGACAAAGCAACCGCAACTTCTGTAATTCTTGCGTTTGACGGGCCGAAAAATAACGATTCAAAAGAAAAAATTATTTCTCAGGCACTGGCGCAGATGCTTACGATGTCAAAAACTTCCAGAATTGATAAAAAGCTGAAAGAGCTTAACAGCAGTGCAATCACGCAGATTGAACGCATAAGTACAAAACCTTACGACGGCCGCGCAATTATAATTATGGCTGACGGAACAGAAGAAAATTCCGAAAAAATTATAAAGACTATTTACGGAGAAATCGCAAAAATATCAGCAAATCCTCCGTCAGAAGATGAATTGAATGTCGTTAAAAAACGCTTATTGAAAGATTTTGCAGCTTTATTTGAATATTCGGCTTACACAAATTCCGCAATAGGCAGTGCGTTTCTGGATAACGACCTGAATATTGTTACGGATTTTGAAAAAACAGTCAATTCAATAACCCCTCAGGATATTACAAATGCCGCAAAAAAATATCTCGACTTAAATAAATGTTCTTTGACTGTTGTCCATCCTGCTGCTGCCTCTGAAGAAAGTATTAATGCAAATTATGAAAAAGCAAAAGGCATTGCTTTTGCCGGAAATGCAAATAAAAAGCAGGCAGTTGATATGGATTCAGTTAAAGAATACAGACTAAATAACAATTTTGAAGCTGTATTGCACGATACAAATAACGATAATGCCTGTTTTGAGATTCTATACGCAAATGACAAATACCCTCAAAATATAAAACCCGCAGCTGCGCCGCTGCTTTTCAAGCTTTTAAATTCCGGAACAATGAGCAAAAATGAAATTGAATACCAGCAGGAACTTGATAAAAATTCAATTGACATGGTATTTGCCGCTGACCATTTGAATTTTAATATTAAAGCAGATTGTTTTTCGGCAGATTTGCAAAAGGCGCTTAAGTCAGCAAAAGAGGTTCTTCTAAACCCGCGCTTTAAGCAGGAAACTCTGGACAAACTGAAAAGCGAGCTTAAAGATGAGATTATAACATCAGAGAAAAGTGCATCAGACAAGCTTATGCCCGAGATTTTTAAAGGACTTCCGGAAGGGTATTCAAAAGAAGAAATTCTGAATTCGATTGATTCCGTGACTTTAGAAGATATTCAATCCCTTTATAAATTTATATTAGAAAACGGTCAGGCAAATATTGTTGTATCAGCCCCGTTTTCCAAAAATCCGGAATTAAAACAGGTTGTATTTAATGAAATCGGCGAACTTCCGGATGTCGCTCCGAAAAAAGCATTATTAAACCACATATACAGCGAAATTCCTCAGACAAAAGTTCTCACGGACACTTATGCAAAGCCGCAGGCGCACATCATAGAAGCTTACAAATTTCCGGTAAATCAGAATATGAAAGATGAAATTACGCTGAATCTATTGAATACAATACTCGGCGGAAATCCTTCTTCACGCCTGTTTCAGGATTTGAGAGAAAATCAGAAACTTGCCTATTCAGTTCATTCTGACTTGTCTATAACAGAAGATACCGGTGTTGTAGAACTTGAAATCGGAACAACAACCGATAACAAAGATACCGGTGAAATAAGCTATGACAACATAAAAAAATCCATTGAAGGTTTCAATAACCATATAGAAAAAATGAAACAGGAAAAAGTTTCGGATGAAGAACTTGAAAACGCAAAGCGCAGCCTGAAAAATGCAATACTGAATGCAAATGAAACAAACAGCGGTAAAAATAAATCACTAGAGTACGGACTTGTTTCACCCTATGGCGTCGGGAAGGAAAACCTTATTCTTGAAACAATAGACAGCATTACTTCTGACGATATTTATAATGCGGCAAATTATATCTTTAAAGGAAAACCGCTGTATTCAATCGTCGCAACTGAAAATACATTGAAAGCCAATAAGGATTTCCTTGACTCGCTTGAAAATGCCGGATAATTTTTCAGGCACTGTCGGGTTAATCAAACCTTGACAGATCACTGTATGCTGCAATTGCATAAACAATAGCTGAAATTCCGACAAGAATATAAACTATTCTTGCTAAAATAGTCATATCACCGAAAATCAATGCCACAAGATCTATCCCGAAAGCTCCGACAAGCCCCCAGTTAAGCGCACCGATAAGAACCAGAACAAATGTAATAATTTTCAAAATATGCATAAAAGTTATCTCCTTTTATGATTATTGTGATATGCATTTGGTATAAAAACATCCGACATAAAGGCAGTATTGATTTTAATGATTTATCTGATTTTAAAAAAGCATTTTGTAAACAAGCTTTACCAGATCATCATCATTTTCAAGTTTTCTTATTATTTTTTCCAGCAATATCCCTGTATCTTGCAAATGTTCGGAGCGAAACAACTCGGAAGGTGAAATATCAAAAACATTTAAAAGTTTATTCAACGTCGCCGCACGAGGAAAAGTTTGGGCATTTTCGATTTTTATAATATTTCTGGTATCAATATCAACAAGTTCAGCAAGTTGTTCCTGAGTAAGATTTCTCTCTTTTCTCAGTTCTTTAATTCTTTTACCGAACAGTTCTTTGATATTGTGCATAGGAACTCCTTTTAAGATAATAATATACTTTATATTAAACAGGTATGATGATTTAAAAAATCGGTTTATATTGATAAAAGTGATTTTATAGTTCATAATAAAATCAATCGTTCTACTGTTCTGTTAAGAGGAAGATTATGAATTATAAAAAATGTTTTGCAGGGTTTACCATGGCCGAAGTTTTGATAACAATTGGAATTATTGGTGTGGTTGCAGCAATGACGTTTCCGGCTTTAGTTATGCACCACAGGAATAAAGCTCTGGAAAGCCAGTTCAAAAATATTATTCATTATTCAGTCAGAGCGCAAGTGCGGCCGGATATGAGTTTAGCAATTGCAACGGAGTGTATGAGGAAGATATAAAAAAATATATTTATGACAAACTAAATAAACTTTCGGAAAAAACGTTGGCTGAGAACGACAAAACTCCGATGTTTCCGGCAGAATACAAGCAATATACATTAACAGGCATAGAGGCCGATGATAATTTACATCAAAATTGTTTGATCGGAAATCATAACTATGTTTATGTCTGGGGGCCAAACTATCAGGCAGTATTAAATGACGGAAGTTTTGTGGGGATATGTTCTCATGTCGGAGTAAAAGATATGACATACGAATCCGGTAAAAGTTATAGTAACGGAGTTTTTATCACGATTGACGTAAACGGTTTAAAAGGTCCTAATCGTTTTGGTTATGATATATGGAGTTTTCATCTGCAGGCAGATACCTGTATAGTTGAGGCAGGAGGAACTCACAGGAACTTATCTGAAGATGAGCCCGGGTATGGAGTGGGTAGCAGTTCACAGTTTACAAAACTTTGTGACTTTACAGATCGCAGTTCCACTGCAAACGGGTTTTATTGCGCATACTATGCAATTCAAGACAAATGCCCCGATGGTTCCGGAAAATCCTACTTTAATTGTTTGCCAAATTAAATTTATTTATCGGTAACTTTGACATCTTTTTCGCCGATTGCCCAGGTTGCGCCTGTTCTGTCAAGTACAAATCTTATCGGTACATAAACCTTTTTCCCGCAGGCGCTGACAGTCCATAATTCTTCCCATTTTCCGTCAATATAAGCGCCGTTTTCTGTTTTAAGGTCGTAAGGCTGCTTTGTAACCTTTGTATCAGTCACCGAGTATTTTTGGCAATCCTGAACTTTTATTTGTGCCATCGTATAAACCGGCATCAATGTATCGTATTGAAGCTTTTCATTTCCGAGTGTACCGCCCGGCAGCGGCAGATTATAAGAAAGTTCCGGTTTCGCAAATGCAGCCGCGCCGCAGAATAACAAAACTCCGACCATTATATTTTTTAGGATTAATTTCATTTTAAACTCCTTATTTTTAACTTTAAAATCAATATATCATTTTGCTAATAAAAAAACAAGCCCGAAAGATTTTTCCGGACTTGTTTTCAATATTATAATTCCAACAAAATTATAACTTAGAAGCAACCATCAAAGTAGTTTCAGCCAATCTTGTTGAGTAACCCATTTCATTGTCGTACCAGGAAATGATTTTAACCTGATTGCCGCCCATTACACGGGTCAACAAAGCATCAACTGTTGATGATTGAGAAGTTCCGATGTAGTCAGAAGATACAAGCGGTTCTTCTGTGTAGCACAGAACATGTCCGTCAGCACCTGCTTTTAATGCTGCATTAACTTCTTCAACAGTAACGTCTTTAGAAAGTTCAAATACAACGTCAACAAGTGATACATCCGGAGTAGGAACTCTCATAGCGAAACCGTCCAATTTACCTTTCAATTGAGGCAATACAAGAGCAACTGCTTTAGCAGCACCAGTTTTGGTCGGAACGATGTTAAGAGCGCCTGCTCTTGCACGACGGGGATCTTTGTGACCTGCGTCAAGGATTCTCTGGTCGCCTGTGTATGAGTGAACAGTTGTCATCAAACCTTTAACGATACCGAATTTTTCGTCGATAACTTTAGCTACAGGAGCTAAGCAGTTAGTTGTGCATGATGCCATAGAGATTACATTGTGTTTAGCCGGATCGTACATTTTGTCGTTTACACCGAGAACAATTGTAATATCTTCGTTTGTAGCAGGAGCTGAGATAATAACTTTCTTAGCGCCTGCTGTGATGTGAGCTTTAGCTTTTTCAGCGTC
>CALUPM010000058.1 GCA_944322665.1 Candidatus Gastranaerophilales bacterium
GAACCTTGTTGAAAACAATTATCTGATAAAACACGGTAAAACTCGTGGTGCATGGTATACAAAAAATTAAATTATGTGCAATTGATAAGTTTATCTTGAAAATACTTGATAATACTATAATATAGAGTAATACTATAAATAGGATAAAATACATAATGGGAAAATTTTGGACATTGTTGCGACTCCCCTCGTCTCCACCATTTCAAACAAATAGAACTTTGAAAAATGGTATAAAATGAGCCTTAGGGCTCTTTTTTAATGCCTTTAAGGCATTCTTCCTTAGTGTTTGCAATGGTTCTAATCTATGTTATGTATCAGGGATTTTGCGGAAAAGTATCGCGAGTTTGACATTTAAGTCGGAAAATTTATAAGTTTTGAATTTTTTGCAATTTTTCGAGTCCCGAAATAAAATAAATAACCTGTTTAATATTATCGGAATTAAGCGTTGTTCTTGTTGCAAGTAGCTCTCTTAATGCATCTTCAAATGTTTTGTCCGGAATATTTTGGTCTTTATGCTCAAACAAAATGTCTGCAAGAACAAACAATTTATCATTAAATGTAATAGCGTATTTTATTTATTGGCCTTTAGGTTTTCCCTGTTTTGATAGTGGTTTTGACGGGCAATTAATCCAGAGTGTATTTTTGAGGTTAGTCGGTAACTACATTGTATTATTTACCTACTGGTATATAGAGGACAAAATAAAACACAGGATAAGAAATATAATGTAAGTATTAACTAAAATAAATCAAAAGGATTTGCATATATGATTTGACTGAAATCGATAAAAAACGACCCGTTTGAGTAATTTCAGTCAATCATATAAAATGGCTGATACTTAAATATGTTCGGCAACACAGACTGTTTTATTACATCTCAAAAGCCTCAAATAAATTTTAACTAAATCCCCAAATAGTTATAAAATATTAAGCAATGAACAGTCTAATGAAAGTAATCTTTTATCTAAAACAGACTCAACTGTTCTGAGTTGTCTTTTGGTTTATATTCTTTTACAAATTTGCTTAACTTTAACAGGTCGTCGTGAATTTTTGTGAGGAAAGGTGAAACCGGAAAGTTTTTGTATGTTCCGAGCCATAGTCTTTTTGCGGAGTGAGATAGAAAGAGGCGTTCTTTTGCTCTTGTCATACCCACATACAAAAGCCGGCGTTCTTCTTCAATTTCGTTTTCTTCTTTTGCGCGGTAAAGCGGGAGAATTCCGTCCTCAAGCCCAGCAATAAACACACACTTGAATTCCAGACCTTTTGATGAGTGAAGAGTCATTAGTGTAATTCTGTCGGCGCGTTTGTCGAGAGTGTCGGCTTCTGTCAGAAAGGACACTTCATGAATAAATTCGTTTTTATTTTTTGTTTTTTGCGCAAGGTTTATCAGGTATTTTAAAATGTAATCATCAATTTCCGCGGCGGAGTTTTTCAGTTGTTCCGTGACAGAAGAATTGTCATCAAGCCCTCTAATCAATTTCATAACGGGTTTTTGTTCACAGAGAAGATCGTTTGAAAGTTTTACAAACGGCATGCCTGTTCTTTTGAGGGCTTCGATAATCAGCGGAAACTGCGAGGAGGTGCGGCAGAGGATTGCGAAATCCGAAAAAGAATAATCCGAATCCTGCCCGTCCGACCTTCTGGAATCTATTGAAAAGAAGCTGTGACCTCCGATTAAATTTTCTATTGTGCCTGCGATAAACTCCGCCTCTGCTTTGTCTGTCGGGGCTTTGTGAATGGTAATTCTTTCGTGCGGACTGTCTGAAACGGCTTTTATATTGAAACAGTTTATCATCTCGTTTGAGGCTTCGACAATACTTTCAGTAGAGCGATAGTTGTTTTTTAGATTGACAATTTGAGTATCAGGATAGTCTGTTTTGAAATTGTTAAAAAACTTTGAATCCCCGCCGCGAAATCCGTAAATCGCCTGATTGGGGTCGCCGATTACGAAGATATTTCCGTTTTGAGGCACAAGAAGGCGGATTAAATTATACTGGTTTTCATCAATGTCCTGATACTCATCTACTGATACGTATTTGAATTTTTCGCGGTAAAGGTTAAGAAGATTGATGTTTTCCGAAAGCAATTTCACGGTCAGAGTAATCAAATCGTCGAAAGAAAGGGTATTTTCAAAAAGTTTTTCGTCTTTTAAGAGGGCTTTTTCCTGCTCAGACATTACGGTGAAATTTTTATTCAGGCCGGCGCGGTCGGAATTTTCTTTCAGGATTGCAAAACAAAGTGAATGGAAGGTATGAATATTCAGCATTTCAGCGCCTTCGGGCAGAAGTTTTTCAAGTCTTTCTCGCATTTCGCCGGCGGCTCTGCGGGTGAACGTTATTGCAAGGCAGTTTTCGGGTTTTACTTTCTTTTCGTTTATAAGATAAGCTATCCGGCGGGTTAGAACGGTGGTTTTGCCGGATCCGGGGCCTGCAGTGATTAAAAGCCTGTTTTTTTCATTTTTAATTGCTGCCTGCTGGTATTCGTCGGGGCCTGAGGTTTTTGGAGGCTCATTAATTATTTTTTGCGGCTGTTTTGCAGTGTGAGAAGCAGGTGTTTTTTCGGGCGGTGTTTTTTGCGGAAACGGAAGGTCAATCGCAAGTTTCAGGTTGCGGGAAGATTTTCCGCGGAGTTCACCTTCTTCAAAGAGTTTTATTACGCCGTATTCTCCGTCAAAACCTGCGTGTTTAATAACTTTTCCTGCTCTGAGGCGTGTAATTGCTTCGCCGAGAAGAGTTGAATGTTTTGAAAGTTCGTCTGCCGGAATATCTTGCAGAATTGCAAGTTCGGAGCCGAAAGAATTTATAAGCCGCTCGTATTCATAGATTACGGATTTGCTTGCAGCGCCGACACCGTTAATCTCGGCAAGTATCTCCTGCAAAGGCACAAGGCTGAAAACTTCCCCTGCAGTTTCAGGAAGAGTTGTAAGTTCTTTTCTGTCGGAAAGTTCATTTACACGGTATAAAACCCCTATTGTCAGAGGTTTTCCGCATACAGGGCAAATTCCGTTATGCGCTTTTGTTTCTTCAGGCGTCATACAGATGTTGCATTTTCTGTGCCCGTCCTCGTGGTATTTGCCTTCTTCGGGGAAAAATTCCACGGTGCCTGTGTACCCGTCGCCGGTTTTAAGTGCATTCATTATGGAATAATAATTCGGGTCAATATTAAAAACCGTTGCTTCGCGCGCAAGCTTTGAAGCCGAATGCGCGTCAGAATTTGACACAAGCCTGAACCTGTCGAGTTTTGACACGTGCCGGTTCATTTCAGGGTCTGAAGAAAGCCCCGTTTCAACCGCAAAAATATACTCCGACAAATCCCCGTAGCATTCCTCAATTGAGTCAAACCCTGATTTTGACCCGAGAACCGAGAACCACGGAGTCCAGATATGCGCCGGAATTATATAGGAATGTTCGCCTGACTCTAACACAGTTTCCAGCAAATCTCTTGAATCAAGCCCGAGTATCGGCCGCCCGTCGGATTTGATATTGCCGATTGCATCAAGCTTGTTCCTGAAATTCTGCGCTGACTGCAGATCCGGCATAAAGACAACGTGATGAACTTTTCTTGTCTTATCCCATTTTTTGTAAATTGTTGAGATTTCGACTGTCAGAATAAACTTTACAGACGCGCCGATTTGTTTTTCGATTTCCGGTTTAAGCCTGAAAGTTCCGTCGTCAGACGGCACAAGTTTTTCGTTAATCTCCGCAAACCATGCAGGATGCGTAAAGTCGCCCGTGCCGATTAAACTCAAACCTTTTTTCTTTGCCCACAGGGCAAGTTCCTCCAGATTAAGGCTTTTGCTGGTTGCTCTTGAATATTTCGAATGAATATGCAAATCGGTATAATAATACATCTCAACTCCTTACTGCTTAATTATACAACAAATTTTCGGGAATTGTTTTTGGAAGGTATTTTTACTATTATCATAAGTATGAAAATCGGATTATTAAGAACAGCAAGAATAGAATGCGATATTTATTAAAAATGTGATTAAAATTTAAACGGAGTTAAGAATGAAAATAATGCTAGTACAGCCAAAAACGCTTATGCGTCCGATGGATACGAAATTAAAAACACTTATGGCGCCTTCTCTTGCGCTGCTGACGCTGATAAACCTTACGCCGGAAAAACATGAAATTTTTATCGTAAATGAAAATATTGAAGATATAGATTTTAACGCAGACGTTGATCTTGTCGGAATTTCAGTTACGGTAGATGTGTTTAACAGAGCAGTTGAAATTGAAAAAAAATTCAAAGAACGTAACATTCCGACAGTCGCGGGCGGCATTCATATAAGCGCATGTCCCGAAATGGCAGAAGGTCATTTTGATTCAATATGCACCGGCATGGCAGAAAGAGTCTGGACAAAAATGCTTGAAGACGCAGAAAACGGCTGTTTGAAAAAAGTTTATTGCGATATGGCCGGTATTTCAGGAGAAGAAATTGTGTCGCCTGCTTATGACAAAATTGATACAAACAAATATTTTTACACAAATATTTTAAGTACAAGCAGAGGCTGTCCTTTCAGGTGCGATTTTTGTTACAACAGCAGCAGCGGAGCGCCGGAGCATATTAAAAGACCCGTTGAGGATGTAATTAAAGACATCAAAGCTTTGCACAGAAAACATGTAATGTTTGTTGATGATAATTTTATCGGGGATATAAACTGGGCAAAAGAATTTTGCAAAACAATTATGCCGATGAAGATAAAGTGGAACTGTGCTGTCAGTGCAAATATTTTAAATCATCCCGATCTTATGGATTTGATGAAAGAATCAGGCTGTCAGAGCCTTTTTATCGGTCTTGAATCTTTAAATTCAACTTCGCTTACAAGTGTGCATAAGGTTCAGAATAATATCAATAATTATGATTTGCTTGTGGAAGAAATTCACAAAAGAGGGATGATGATAAATGCAAGCCTTGTTTTCGGGCTGGATGAGGACGACAATACTGTTTTCAAAACTACTCTGGATTGGATGGTTAAGCATAAAATAGAAACTGTAACCTCGCATATTTTGACCCCGTATCCGGGCACAAAATTGTTTGAGCGTCTTAAGGCTGAAAACCGGATAACGGATTTTGATTATTCGCACTATAATACGGCAAACGTTGTTTATGCGCCTAAAAACCTGACACCGGAAGAACTTTACAACGGATATCTGTGGTTTTACAGGGAGTTTTATTCCGTAAAAAATATCCTGAAACGTCTGCCGGAAACAAAAGAACAGTGGATGGCATATTTTCTGTTTAACTTTGTGTACAGAAAATACGGAAAATTGACGGAATTTATATCAAACATTATTCCGCTGCATTTGATAGGCAAAATTATTTCTAAATTATGCTACAAATAATTTTTGATTTTATGCAATAATAAATTTTGCGGAGATTGTATGAGGATTACGGCAGATTTTAGAACGGAGAACAGTTTAAACAGTCGCGGTTTACGGCAGGGCGGGTTAAGCCTGAGCATTAGATACACTTCTGCCAGACCGGATTTCAGAGGCGACAGTTTTGTAAAAAATAATACAACGCCGCAAAAAACAAGCGGAAAGGTTCACCCGATGGATAAAATATTTTATGAAATAACTGATGAATTTAAAAAGTTTGAACAGGTTCAGGCAATCGCAGTAGGAGGATCGGGCAGTGTTAATACAGCAGATGCGGCTTCTGATATTGACACTTATGTTTTTGTCGATAAAGAAATTCCCGTTGAAGAACGGCTCAAATTAATCAAAAAATATTCAAGCAAATACGAAGCAGGCTGTGAATATTTCGGCTCGGGAGATGAATTTCTCGTCGATAAAACAGGGCGCCAGCTTGATGTAATGTATTTTAATAAAAACTGGATGGAAGAAACTCTGGAAAACGTCTGGAAAAAATATTACCCCTCAAACGGCTACACAACCTGCTTTTTGTTTACCTTAAAAAACTGCAGGACTGTTTATGATAAAGACGGCTGGCTTGAAGGATTAAAGAAGCAGCTTGAAACTCCTTACCCCGCGGAGTTGAAAAACAACATAATCAAGAGGAACCTGATGCTTTTGAAAGACAAACCTTTTGCTTCATACTATGAACAAATAGAAAAAGCACTGAAAAGAGAAGATATCGTGAGCGTAAACCACAGGCTCGCGGCGTTTGTTGCAAGTTATTTTGACATAATTTTTGCAAACAACGAACTTCTTCATCCCGGGGAAAAGAAACTTGTCAAATATGCACTTAACAACTGCAAAAAACTTCCGGAAAATTTTGCCGGAAATATCGAAAAATTACTTAAACAACCGGATGATAATACCCTTAAAATTCTCGATGATATGATTTTGAATTTAAGAAAAACTCTGTAAGCGGACTTTAGCATTCAAAAATTTGAATTATTTTTCCTGTTATGTTATTTTGAATTCAGGGTCAAATAAGTTTTTCAGATTATTTAAAATAATTCGTGCCCTGAAGTTGAAGAAGTTGGAGAATTTTGAATGAAAAAGATGATAATAGCCGCAGCTCTGTTATTAGTTACACTGCCTGTATTTGCGGCAAATGAAGCAGAGTTAATGAAAGTTCAGAGTATCCAGAGCAGAATAGATGACTGCGGGGCAAGAATTCTGAATGCAAATAAAATAGAAAAAAGGGTTGTCTTTGCATATAACGAGGCTGAAAAAGGGAACATTCTGACAGACAACAAAGATTTAACAAGACGGCAGGTGGTAGTTTATGCGGGCAGATACAGGTTTGTTGACAGTGAAGATGAGCTGGCGGCAATTATTGCACGTGATATTGCGATTGCTGCAAGATCCTATGACGGAATTTTTAACGGAAGTTTGAGATCCCTGCAGATAAAAGCAGCTCCGAAAAAATTTGAAATTGTCGCTGACAAAACCGCTGTCGATTATATGGTCAAAGCAGGCTACAATCCGCTCGGACTTATTACATATATTCAGAAAGTTTTTCCGCAGAGAAGATTTGATACTGTTTCCGGTTCAAATCTGACTTCAAAAAGACTCGCAATTATTTACGAATATATTTATACAAAATACCCGTATTTTCTTGTAAATAACACGTATTTAGACAATGTTCACTACCAGAATTTTCTATTAAGTTCTGTCGAAAACAGAAGACGGCTTCAGGAAAAAATTCAAAACAATTCAAACGGGAAAGTAAAGTATGAATAAATTAACCGGAATTTTTGTAATTTTTATAACGCTGCTCATCTTTGCAAACAGTGCTTTTGCGCTTGTTGAGGACGAACTGGTAAATTCGACTCTCAAAGCTGACGAAATTGAAAAACCTTACACAAATTTAAACTACAATTACGAGGACACGGATGTCGTGGACGTGAAACTTTCTGTTCTTGAAGATATCAAAAACGAAAAATACATTCACGAAGGCGAGATAATCAAATTTCAGGTAGTGCGTGATGTAAAATATAAAAATCAGGTTGTCATAAAACGCGGCACCCCGGCAAGAGCCAGAGTTGAAACCATTATCACAAACGGTATGAACGGAATTCCGGCAAGTATCATATTCGGAGATTTTGAGATAGAAGGGATTCCGTGGTCAAAACTAACAAGCTCTTACGAAAAATTCGGGCTAGATTTGAGTCTTATGGTTTATCCTCTTAAGTGGGCGCTCACAATTCTTCCGCCCACCGGCACCTTTACAAATTTTATAAAAGGCGGGCATGCAAAGCTTAAATCCACAAATATAATAACTATCAAATATCATCCAAACTGGAATTAATATTATTTGTAAAGATAAATAACAAAAACCGCCTTTAAACGCAAAAATTTTTATTTACATTTTTTAAACAGCATGTGCCCCGACTGGAGATGTGATGAATTTAAATATAAATCCCCCGAATTACCAGAGTTTCACAGGTTTTGCAAAGTATAAATGCAAGCCGAAAGAAGCTGATGAACTCAGATATGCAATAAAAGACTGCCTGCCTGACAGCTTTGTATTCTGGGATAAAAAAATAGGAAAAAAGAAAACATATTTTATATTAACAGATGAACATGCAGACAAATTTGTGGATAAAACCGGCAAGATGGATTTTTGGGATTTGAAAGAAAATATAGAAAAAATTTTTAAAGAAAAAGCCAGAAAACTTGATATTGAGGAACTTAAAAACGCTCTGGAAAAAGGTACTCTAAACATATAAAAAAACGGTGTCTTAACAAGACGCCGCCTTTTTATAAAAATTTCTGACCGTTACATAATATTATCCAGCCCGTAGACAAAGTTATTTGCGTGTGCGGTATGTCTTACGGCAAGAAGAACACCGGGCATATAGCATTTTCTGTCCATCGTGTCATGCCTGATTGTCAAAATCTGCCCTGATGAGCCGAAAATGACCTCTTGAGAAGCCATATACCCCGGCATTCTGACGGAATGAATGTGAATATTTGAATAAGCTTCGCCGCCTCTTGAGCCTTCAATTGTTTCGACTTCATCAGTGTTGCCGAGTGTAAAATCAGACTTCTCTTCAGCCATAAGCTGCGCCGTTTTTATTGACGTTCCGGAAGGCGCGTCTTTTTTCTTGTTGTGATGAAATTCTATGATTTCGGCGTTATCAAAATACTTTGCAGCCTGACGTGCAAACATCATCATTAAAACCGCCCCTGTCGAAAAGTTCGGAGCAATGAAACATCCTGTGTTTTTTTCCAGTGAAAGCTGTCTTAAATGTTCGATTTGTTCGTCAGTAAGCCCTGTTGTTCCAATAACTATTTTGATACCGTTATTAAGACAATAAAGAGCATTTTCGTAGATTGACTTCGGCTGCGTAAAGTCTATTAAAACATCAATATCCTCAACCCTTGCGGCTTCTTCAATCGTTCTGTACATGTTGTCAGAGGCAATGTCGATTTTTGCGACAAGCTTCATATCCTCAGCCGCCTCAACTGCCCCGACAACTTCTCTGCCCATTTTGCCCGAAGCTCCGCATACTGCAATTTTTATCATATTTTTCTCTCCATAAATTTTTAACTTTTAAATCTTAATATCAAATTATCATAAAAACAATTTTTCTGGTAAAATAAAATGCGTAATAATTATTTAAGGAGAGAAAAAATGGCAGATGCAAAGATTTTGGCAACTATAGAAAGAAGCGAAACAGAGCAGCTTCAGATTTCAATCAGTGAATACAAGGGAAGAAGCTATCTTAATATGAGAATATTCTACACAACAGATGAAGGCGCAACATGGCTTCCGACCAAGAAAGGCGTGACTTTTACTCCAGACCAGCTTGATTTGCTGGAAGAAGCCATTCAGGAAGCTAAAAAAGAATTTATGGAAGAATAATGAAATATGCGCTTGCGCTCGTAAATATAACAGGACTCGGGGTTAAAACATTTTCATATCTTATCCCCGACGAAATGAAAGACAAAATCCAAATCGGACAGGCAATTTTCGTACCATTCGGACGGCAGGGGCTTGTCCGTGCTTTTTGTGTCGGGTTTTCCGACTACCTGCCGGATGGCATAAAAGCAAAGAAAGTAAGCAGGATTTTAGATGAAACCCCGCTGTTTTCGATTGATTATCTGAAGCTTCTGGAGTGGGTGGCGAATTATTACTGCTGCGATTTAGTAACCGTTTTGAACGCCGCAATTCCGCTGAAACTTATTGAGAAGACATCAAAAACGGAATTTTCCATTGAATTTGTGACTTTTGAAGGCGCCACAAAACGGCAGGCCGAAATTCTGGAAATTTTGAAAAACTCCGGCAAAATGCCTCTGATAATGTTTGAAAAAATGGCGAAAACAACCAGAACAACCGTTAAAAAACTTGAGGCCGCAGGTTGTGTAAAATTAACGGAAGAAAACATTTACAGAAACCCGCTTGATATACTTCAAATCAGCACAAGAGAACCTCTGTTTGAACTTTCGGGCGACCAGCAGAAGGTTTATGAAGGGATAAGGCAAAAAATCGGCTTTGCCGCTGAAATTGACCCCTCACCCCAACCCTCTCCCACAAGGGGAGAGGGAGATACGCTGATTCCCGCACAAGAAAAAAATGCTCAACATTTTTACACAAAAGCATCTCTTGAATACTCAAAAGAATTGCGTAAAAATATGACAGATGCCGAAAGCATTCTCTGGTATTATTTGCGAAATAAACAATTAAATAATTATAAATTTCGCCGACAGGAAGCTATTGGCAAATACATAGCAGATTTTATCTGTTACGAAAAAAAAGTTATTATAGAACTTGATGGCGGACAGCATAATGAAGATGAAAATATTGCTAAAGATAATATACGAAGCAATTTCTTTAAAGAGCATGGTTTTAAAATATTACGTTTTTGGAATAATGATGTAATAGAAAATATTGAAAATGTATTAAACGTAATACTGGAAACTTTAGAAAATTCACCCTCTCCCCTTGTGGGAGAGGGCAGGGTGAGGGGTCAAAATCCGCCTGTAATTCTCCTTCACGGGGTTACAGCGTCGGGGAAAACCGAGGTCTATTTTAAACTTATCAAAGACTGCATTGATTCCGGCAAAAACGTTCTTTTTCTTGCGCCGGAAATCGCGCTTGCCTCTCAATTAACCAAAAGGTTAGCCAAAAAATTCGGCACGGAGGACGTTGCTATCTGGCACAGCAGCATTTCCGACGGCGAAAGATACGATGTCTGGCAGAAGCTTTATAAAAACGAAATCAAAATTCTGGCAGGAGCCCGTTCTGCCGTGTTTGCGCCGCTGAAAAACATCGGGCTGATAATTATTGATGAAGAGCATGAAAGCGCTTACAAACAGACTTCTCCGGCGCCGAGATATGACGCAAGGGTTGTGGCGCAGAAATTATCGGAATTCCACGGCTGTCCGCTGATTCTGGGTTCCGCAACCCCTGATATTTCATCATACTACCGCGCAATAAATTCCGGAAATCTTTTTGAATTAAAAAAACGTTACAACGACGCAAAAGTTCCGCCTGTCACCGTCATAAACATGCAGGAATACGGGCGTGCGGCTTACAAAAACGTTATTTCAATCCCGCTTCAAAATGCGATAAAAGAAACTCTCGAAAAAGGTCAACAGGTAATTCTTCTGATTAACCGCAGAGGATTTTCGACTTTCACCCAGTGCAAAGCCTGCGGACACGTTATTGAGTGCCCGAATTGTGCAATCCCGATGATATGGCACGCTAAAGACCAGATGTTAAAGTGCCACTACTGCAACCACACGGAATATTTTCCCGATTTCTGTCCCGAATGCGGGTCGGATGCGCTCAAAAACAGCGGCACCGGAACACAAAAGATAGAACAGTATATTCAGGATCTTTTTCCTGACAAAAATGTTGAGCGCATAGACAGTGACATTCTTGTCAGAAAAGGCGAACATATAAGGCTTCTGGATAAATTCCAAAAAGGCGGAATTGACATCTTAGTCGGAACACAGATGATTGCAAAAGGGCTTGACAACCCGAATGTCACGCTTGTCGGAGTAATTTCAGCAGACGCAAGCTTTAATCTTCCTGATTTCAGAGCAAGCGAAAGAGGCTTTCAGCTTTTGACGCAGGTTGCGGGGCGCGCAGGAAGAGGCGAATTCTCCGGAAAAGTTTTCTTCCAGACTTACAACCCTGATTATTACGCGCTTGCAAGTGCAAAATCCCAGAATTACGACGAATTTTATGCAACTGAAATTATTGCAAGAGAAGAATTTGACTACCCGCCGTTCAGCCAGATAATAAGGCTTATCTTAAGCGGGCAGAACAACTTCCGAGCCGAAAAGTCCGCGCAGGAAATTGCACTGAGAATGTGCACAATGGTTGAGAAATACGGGATTTCCGAGCGCCTTGAAGTCTTAGGCCCGACACCCTGCGTAATCGAGAGAATTAACGGGATGTACAGGTTCCAGCTTATTATCAAAAACAAAATGGGCGATAAGGGGCATCAGTTTGTATCAAGTTTTCTCGGGCGGATTACGATGCCAAAAGA
>CALUPM010000059.1 GCA_944322665.1 Candidatus Gastranaerophilales bacterium
CCCGCAAGGGGCGAGGGGATTATTTTACGTAACGAACTTTTCATACATTCAACTTTTCAACCCTCTTCACTCTTCACCCTTCACCCTTCACTCTTCACCCTTCACGCCTCACTCTGATAAAAACTTATCGCCTTATCGCCTTGCAGTCTTATCGCCTTCCTCAACCCTCCTCACCCTTCACTCTTCACGCCTCACTTTTACCGCCTTAACGTCTTTTATTCCTCTCTGTACTATATTTAATTTTTGCTGTATAATAAACTTACTTGAGTTGCAAAATATTTAAAAAGGGAGAACTTAATGAATAAAAGTCAATCTGCGGGATACATAATACTTGCAATAGTCGTAATAATTTTTACGGCATCAGTATTTATAGGCGGCCCTGTTACCGAAACAAAAGAACTTTCATATTCCAATTTTCTGGAAAAACTGAGCAATAAAGAGTTCAGCCGTGTTGAAAAGGCTGACAACTTCTTGATTGCTATACCGAAAGAACAGCCGAAGCAGGAAAAACCAAAAAGCGAAACAAATATTGCTCCGAATCCTTTCATGCCCGCTGTGGAAAAACAGGCTCCGACATTGCAGTACAAAGTTTTGACGCCGTATGATCCGGATATTATGAAGAAACTTGAAGAATCCGGCGCTGAAATTGCGGTCAAAAAGCCGAGTGAATCTTCGCAGATTATCAGTATAATAGGTTCGCTTCTTCTGCCGCTTTTGTTTATAATTCTTCTGGTTGTAACTGCTAAAAGTATTCAGGCAGGCGGCTCACAGGCCATGTCGTTCGGCAAAAGCAAAGCTAAATTAATGCTTGACAGCAAGGTTAAAACAACATTCAAAGACGTTGCTGGCATAGATGAAGAGAAAAAAGAACTTGAAGAAATCGTTGACTTTTTGAAAAACGGCGACAAATATATAAAATTAGGTGCAAAAATTCCGAAAGGCGTGCTTTTGATAGGCGCCCCCGGAACAGGTAAAACTTTGATGGCAAAAGCCGTTGCAGGAGAAGCCGGAGTTCCGTTTTTCTCAATAAGCGGTTCTGATTTTGTGGAGATGTTCGTCGGTGTCGGCGCAAGCCGTGTCAGAGATCTTTTTGATCAGGCCAAAAAACATCAGCCGTGTATAATATTTATAGATGAAATTGATGCGGTCGGACGTCAGAGAGGCGCCGGAATGGGCGGCGGGCACGATGAAAGAGAGCAGACACTTAACCAGCTTCTGGTTGAAATGGACGGGTTTGACGAAAATACAAATATTATCGTAATCGCAGCAACAAACAGACCAGATATTCTGGACAATGCGCTTCTTCGCCCCGGTCGTTTTGACAGACAGATTGTCATAAACAAGCCTGACATTCTCGGTCGTGAACAAATTCTTCAGGTTCATGCCAAAAACAAACCGCTTGACAAAGACGTCGAGCTTAAAACTCTGGCTAAAAGAACTCCGGGATTTTCAGGTGCGGATTTGCAGAACTTGTTGAACGAAGCAGCCCTTCTTGCAGCGCGCCACGACCAGAAGCTTATTACAATGGACAACCTTGAAGAAGCTATTGATAAAGTTATGGCGGGGCCTGAAAAGAAAAGCAGGATGATAACAGACGAAGAAAAGGAGAATACGGCTTATCATGAAGTCGGGCACGCACTACTTGCAAAACTTCTTAAAAACTGCGACCCGCTGCATAAGGTTTCAATAATTCCGAGGGGAATGGCTCTTGGCATAACTATGGTTCTTCCTGAAAAAGACCACCTGACAATGAAAAAAAGCCAGATTCTCGACACAATCACAATGACTTTAGGCGGCAGAGTAGCGGAAGAAATAGTTTACGGCAAAGATTCAATCACGACAGGTGCCAGCAACGATCTTGAAAAAGTTTCTAAGATGGCGCGGAATATGGTGACCGCCTACGGAATGAGCGAAAAAATGGGCAATATGGCTTACGGCAGAAATGAACAGAATATTTTCCTCGGCCGCGACTTCGGAATGAAAAGAGATTACTCGGACGAAATTGCCGCTGAAATCGACAAAGAAGTTAAGAAAATCGTTGACGAAAGATACGCAATCGCAAAGAAGCTTCTCACAGAAAACCGCGATATGCTTGAATATATTTCAAAAAATCTTCTTGAGCGCGAAACTCTGGACGAAAAAGAATTTAACGAACTTATGGAAAAAGTAAAAAGTGACAGAAACGCCTGATTGTTGTTTGGAAAGCATTGCAAAGCAATCTTTTGAAGGCTTTCCGCAAAATTCAAAATACATTCTGGAAATTCCGGTTTTCAATATTGAAAACGGGTTTCCTTTTTTGGAATATTTTTTGGAGGACAGCAGCGGAAGAAGAGAGGAAGGCGCCCGCGCAGGCGGATGTTTAAGAGATATTGCGGCAGTTTCAGACGCGGGCGCCGCAATTGAAAAACTCATCGCAAAAGCACAGAAATTTTCACCGGATATTCTCGGGTTAAGGTTTAATATTCAGGACAAAAAAGAGATTTCTTCTGCGGTTAAGGTTTTGAAAGAACAGCTTTTGGAAATTAAACTTCCTTTGATGATAAGAGGAAGCGGGAATGATGAAATTGACGGGGAACTGCTGCCGGAGCTTGCGAAAAATCTAGACAGACCTGCGATTATCGCTTCTGCAAATGAAAACACTTACAAAAAGATTCTACCGTTTACAAAAGACCGGCATTATGTTGTTCTCAAATCCCCGATAGACATAAACCTTGCAAAAGAACTGAATATTTTGTCATCAGAACTCGGGCAGGGGCTTGATAAAATCATAATCGACACAGATATAGGCGGGCTTGGCTGCGGGTTTGAATACGGCTACAGCATAATCGAGAAAATAAAGCAGGAGGCCTCAAACGACAAATACTTAAACATGCCCTTAATTTCGTTTGCCTGCGAAGAAACACTGAAAACCAAAGAAGCAAAATCCGAAGATTTTTCAAAGAGTTACGGAAATCTAAAAGAGCGGCGGATTTTGCTTGAAATTACATCTGCAGCCGCAATACGGGCTGCCGGAGCAAACCTTATTGTCATAAACCTTCCGCAGACGTTGAAAACTCTAAAAGGACTAAAATAAAATGGAACTTTCAGGATTAAAAATTTTTAAATACCTTCCTGCCGCAAAAAAAGCCCAAAATTCCAACTGCAAAAAATGCGGCTGCCCGACCTGTATGGCTTTTGCGCTTAAACTAGCAAAAGGCGGCACGTCTGCGGAAGCCTGCCCTTTTATGCCGGAAGATTTGAAAAAATTAATAGAACACTCAAACAAAATTCCGCAGAAAACAATAGAAATTGAGGGGTTAAAAACCGGCGGAGAAAATGTTCTTTTCCGCCACGAAAAAACGTTTGTAAACCCTTCTGCAATCTGCATTTTGCTCGATTGCACGGATGAAAATTTTGAAGAAAATTTTAAGCGTGCCGCAGATTTTGAAATAAACATTCTGAACCGTACAAAAAAACTCGACCTTGTAATTTTGAAAAATTCTGCCGGAGTGAATACAGGCAAATTGAGAGCAGGCGCAAGAATTTTAACGTATGAAGAATTTGAAAAACTTCCGCTGGAAATTATTGAGGACAGAGATTTTAACAAAACCGCGCAGACTTTGAAATTTATAAGAGAAAAGGCGGTAAAAGAAAAAGAGGAAAATTATTCAAATCCTGTCTGTGTGAAATTTTCACACTCCGCATCACCGGATTTCAAAGATATTACGGCGCGCGCGGCGTTTTATATCTGCAAATATGCAAATATGCTTCTGTTTGCAGATATTGATGAAGGGATGATTACTTCACTGATGCTGCTCAGGGAAAATATTTTTACAGACCCGAGAAAACCGCTTAAGGTTGAGCCGAAGATTTACGGATTTAACGGGGAAGATGAAAATGCGCTTATATTTTTGACAACGAATTTTGCGCTGACATTTTTTGCTGTTGCGTCTGAACTTGAAAAGCTTAACCGTCCTTCATATTTGATTGTGACACCGGCGGACGGGATGAGTGTTTTGACCGCGTGGTCAGCAGAAAAATTCACGGCGCAGATGGTTGCAAAAACCCTGAAAAATTACGACCTCGCCTCAAAAGTTAAGACAAGAAAAATAATAATTCCCGGTTTATTGGCGCACATGAAAAACGAACTTCAATCGGAAATAAAGAACGCAGGACTTGATTTTGAAATAGTAACCGGCACGATAGACGCATGCGACATCGCAGAATTTGTGAAAGGCTTAGGGTATTAAATTTAAACCGGTAGTATAGCTTCGCCTGCTGCCGGGGATGACATGAAATCTTTTCAACCATTCAACTCACTTCACTCTTCACCCTTCACGCCTCACTTTATCGTTTGCCTTAGCACCTTCGTATCTTTCCCGAAACAAACTTTTCAACCTTTCAACCTTTCACCCCCCTTCACGCTTCACCCTTCACGCCTCACTCTGATAAGAACTTATCGCCTTATCGCCTTGCAGTCTTATCGCCTTCAAAATTGACTTTTCGTTAAAATACATTACAAAGTTGAAACAGGGTGAAAAAAAATATTATACTGTATCAGAGGGAAATTATACATTTCTTAGTTTAAGAGGAATAGCCACAAATAATGGAAAATATCTTACAGGCTCTGGAGCATACAAAAATTCCTGTCAGTGACAACCTTTATGAGGAATATGACTGGTTCAAAAAAGTTTTTCCAATCGCGGCGCAAAAGTCAAGCGACGGTTTTTTCCTGCCCGGATTCAGGTTTGAACTCGTTGCAGTCAGCAAAAACATTAACCTCTTAATGACTAAAGAACCATACTTTGTTACAAAAATCAGAATAGACAAACTTTATGATATGTTCTTCAGAATCTCCTCGAAAACTGTCGGAATGCTTCTTGAAAAAGCCCTCGGACGCGCTAATAGAGCGTTTAATATTAACAGGATGACAGATCTTGAAGGCGAAGTTTTAACGGCGTTTAATGATTACATGTTCAGAATTATGGCTAAGTTCCTTACCCCCACCCCTGTTGTAAACATCAAACGTACAAACTTTGATATGATTCACCTGACTTTTATTGTTAAAAACAAAGAAGACGGAGAGGCCGGAAAGTTTATCATCTCAATCCCGTCTGTCAGACTTGAGGCAAACAAAGTTATTTCCAAAGAAGACAAGTTTGAATACTCGGACTTTTACCAGTGTCCGATAAAAGTAAAAATTCAAATAGGCTCAACAAGATTTACCGTAAAAGAAATGAAAGAGCTAGCTAAAGAAGATATCATTCTTCTTGAAAACAGCCGGCTTGACACAATGAGATTGCAACTCAAAGACTACGAAAAAGACTTTAATATAAACCCGAATATGGGTCTTGAACATCCGCTTGACGGAGACGGAGGATATAAAATGGACGAAAATACCGAAAATATTAATACTTTATGGGACAGTATCGAGGTTGATATGTATGCCGAATTTGATCCTGTAAAGATTACTCTCGGCAATTTAAAGAAAATAGAAGAAGGGCTTGTTGTCGATATTGCAGCGCTTTATGACAACAAAGTAACCCTGAGAGTCGAAAATAAAGTTATCGGACACGGAGAACTTGTTATAGTAAACGACCGGTACGGTGTGAAGATTTCAGATATTGTCGAAAAAGGACAGCAGGAAGTTGAAGAAATGCAAAACGGAGAACAGGCTTCACCGGTGCAGCAGATGCAGCCTCAAATGCAGGCGCCGCAACAGACTGACGCTCCGGCAGAACCGATGCCAGCTCCTGAGCCGCAGGCCGGTGAAGAAGAAGAATTCGATTACAGTGATTTTGAACTGGAAGACGAAGATATTTAAGGAAAATCAATTTAGCAAAACAGGGGAATAAGTTATGGGAAGTTACATTTTAAATTTTGCGGTTTATACAATGGCAATGTGCGGGCTGATTGTGTTTGCCTTGTTTGTGTATAAAAAATTTTCAGCGGGGGATTTCGGGATAAGAAATTCTAATTTTTTGAGTATTGAAGATACAATGACTCTTGCGCCGCGAAAAGTTCTTTACATAATCCGCGCCGGCAGAGAAAGATTTCTTGTTGCATCAGACGCTGATAAAACAACACTCATATCAAAATTAGAAGATAATAACAGCTCTTCTTCAACAGCGGATTTTAACAGCGAGCTTGCTGCTGCAAACACTGTTTACAATCCCGTAAATACAGCGAAAAAAGTAAATACGGTTGTTCAGCCAGTTTCAAAACTTAAAACTGCAGAAGACCTCCCGCCTGCGGATAAATCTCTGTCAGGAATAGATGAATTGCCTGATATTACGACTTTTCCAAAGCCTGAAAAAAAATCAAACAACGTGCTGAAAAGTATGGTCAGCAAAATTAAATAATAAACGAAGGAATAATCAATGGATTCTGTAATAAAAGATATAAATCCCGTAATACAAATGTTAATAGTGATGACGCTGTTCTCGCTTTTGCCGTTTGTATTCTGCTGTATGACAAGTTTTTTAAGATTTGTGGTGGTATTTTCAATGCTGAAAACGGCAATGGGCACCCAGCAGGTTCCGCCGTCAATTGTCATCATCGGGCTTTCGATTATCCTGACATTTTTTACAATGGGACCGACGTTTCAGAAAATGTATGACATGGGAAATGTTCCGTATCAGCAGAACCACAACATCATTGAAGCCGTAAGCGAAGGCTCCAAACCTTTGAAAGAATTCATGATGAAACAGACAAGAGAAAGTGATCTGGCATTTTTTGTGGAACTTTCGCAGGAAAAGCCGCCGGCTAGTCCTGAAGAAATTACTATATGGCAGGTCGCACCGGCTTATATCATAAGCGAACTTAAAACAGCGTTTGAAATCGGTTTTATAATATTTGTACCGTTCATTGTGTTAGACCTTGTTGTTGCAAACATTCTTCTTGCACTCGGTATGTTTATGCTTTCTCCGACGATTATTTCGCTTCCGTTTAAACTCTTGATATTCATAGCGGTTGACGGATGGGCGCTTATCGTACAGGGACTGGTTACAAGCTACAACTAAGAATTTAAGGGAAAAATTATGATAGAAATTTTAGCAGAATATTTGTCAAAAGGATTTATAACAATGCTTGCAATATCAATGCCGTGCGTACTGGTAGCTGCAGGAATAGGGCTGGTCGTCGGTATTTTGCAGGCTGTTACACAGGTACAGGAACAGACAATCGCTGCCGCTCCGAAAATTCTCGGGGTTTTTCTAATCATAATCATCGGCGGGTTCGGGTTCATAAGAATGCTGACAAACCTATTTTATGAAGGGATGGCGCTTGCTTTTAACGGCGTCACAAAGAATGACAATTACGTATTATCCAGTGATTATTACAAATACACTTCCCCGTTCAAAAGCGAAATGCAGGACAGATTTAAAGACAGCACAAATATTGACTACATAATGCGCCACCCCGGAAAAATTCCTTTTATCAACAATCAGGAACGCTTAAAAGATTCACCTGCCAATATGATGCCCAATCCGAAGCCTGATTTTACGGAAACAACGACAATTCTCGGGAGATAAAATTTAGATGGAAACTATCTATATTGAATTAATGAAAATGTTTCCTCACCTGAATGCGGCGCTCGCTTCAGGAATTTATATATTTGCAAGATTAATCGGCTTTTTCAGGTTTGCCCCGATTTTCAACAAAAAAGAAATCCCCGGAATGATTAAAATATGTCTTGCGCTTTTGTTTACGTTCATAATCGGCCCGATTTTAAGACCTGAAACTTTAGCGGGAACAACAGATTCATTTATACTTTCAATTTTGTTAAACTTTGCAGTCGGAGCTATGATAGGATATCTGGCACAGCTTATTTTAATCGCGGTAGACGCCGGAGCTGATATGATTAATATGCAGATGGGGCTTTCATCTGCAATGGTGCTTGACCCTACAACCTCAAGCCAGGTGTCTATTTTAACACGCATAATGTCGCTTCTGGGGGTATTAATTTTTATGCACATCGGCGGAGTTTACTGGCTTGTCAGGGCTTTTATGAGAAGTTTTGAAATTTTTCCTCTGTTTGCAACAAGTGTTCCGCTAAAAGAACTTGTCAATATGGATTATTTGATAAAAATGAGCTCAAACGTACTTTTTATGGGGCTTCAAATAGCCTCGCCCGTACTTCTTGCGACACTGGGGCAGGATATTATCCTCGGGGTAATTTCAAAAACCGCCCCGCAGGTAAACGTTTTTCAGTTAAGTTTTCTGTTTAAACCGGTATTCGGCGCAGCGATTATGGTATGGATTCTACCGATGCTGTTGAACGTGATTTCAGATTATTTTATGACTTACGCAAACATTTTTTAGCGGTTTAATAAAACCTGTATTGCAGCCTTATTACATTGCTTATATAATTTTTGTATGACAGGAAGCGTTTACATTCACATACCTTTTTGCAGACAAAAGTGCAGGTATTGTTCTTTTGTTTCTTTTGCGCAGCCGGAATTGATTGATGATTACATTGAAGCACTCCAAAAAGAAATCAAAAATTTTTATAAAGGCGAAAGCCTTGACACACTTTATCTTGGTGGCGGAACCCCTTCACTATTAACCGCAGAACAACTTGAAAAGATTCTGACACTTCTGAATTTTAACTCAAATACCGAAGTAACTATGGAACTTAACCCCGAACATTTGAGTAAAAAATATTTAACAGAAATAAAAGCTCTTGGCATAAACAGGTTAAGCATCGGATGTCAGAGCTTTGACGGAAAAATTCTGGAAGCAATCGGACGCAAACACTCGCCGCAGGATGTTGAAAATGCAGTGATTTTTGCCTTTGACTCAGGAATTGAAAACGTAAGCCTTGACTTTATATACGGACTTCCTGACCAGACAACCGAAAGTTTCGTATCAGACCTTGAACACGCTAAAGACTTGGGGGTTCAGCAAATTTCTCTTTACGGATTAAAAATTGAAGAGGGCTGTTATTTTTATAACCACCCGCCCAAAAATATTGCTGATGAGGATCTTCAGGCTGATATGTACCTGAAAGCAATAGAAACTCTCTCAGATTATGAACATTATGAAATAAGCAATTTTGCGAAAGAAGGATTTTGCTCCCGCCACAACCTTAACTACTGGAACAACGGCCGCTACTATGGTTTCGGCACAGCAGCACACGGATATGAAAACAACACAAGATACTCTAACCGGACAAGCCTGAAAGATTACATTTCAGACCCGTTGAGAAAAAATATACACACCCTTTCCGGACAGGAACAGCTCGAAGAAGAAATTTTTCTGGGATTCAGAAGAAAATCCGGTGTAAGTTTTGGATTAATAAACGAAAAATTTAATATGGATTTTGAACAAAAATACTCAAAAATTTTGGATAAATACACCCGCTCAGGTCATTTGGAAAAGACTGCAGGCGGCTGCAAACTCACCGTTGCCGGAATTCTTGTAAGTAACATAATTCTATCGGAATTTTTGGACTAAAATAAAACAATAGATTCCAGACAAACTTCATACTTAAAAAGCCGTTTTTATTTAAAAACGGCTTTTTAAGTTAAATTTATGCTTATCTTATAAAGATATTATTAGTTTGAAGCGCCTTCAGTTGCTCCTTTTGAAGCATCGTCGGCTTTTTTGCCAAACCATTTGCCAAGTGTATTGTCATAAGTTTTAACTGCAGATTCACCGATAGCATAGAAGAAGTTTTTAGCTTTCTGCGTGATACCTTCCGGAGCGTCAATCTTTGTCCACTGAGAGCCTTTACGTCCGACAGCATAACCCAGAGCAATCCAAACAAGCGCCAGCGCACCGATTACACCGCCGATAATTTTTCCGGTATTATTTTTTTCTTTTTCAGGTTTTACAGATAAATCTGCAATATCAGACTGCGGCTGCTGCTGTGCCTGAGCAGCGGCAGGGGCAGCGGCGGACGAAAATTTGCCCGGTTCATTAATTAAAGCATTTAAATCTTTTGAAACCTGCGAACCGCCTTCACCGCGAAAACTTACACTTGAAACAGCACTTATCATGAGAAAACCTCCTTATACACACTTGTCTTATTTCTATCTAACACTAAAATAAAACCTGAACATAATTAATTTTGTCTTAAAAAAGGTATTTTTTCAATATTTGTTACAAAAGTTTACAAACGAATTGGAATATTTTCAATTCCCGTGTCATCTTATATATCAAGAGGGAGGAAATAAGAAAATGGCAGGACAGGAAACTTTAATTTACATTGAGGAAAATGACAAAAACGAAGCAGGAATAAACGCGAGGCACTTTGCAAAAGAGGACGTACAGAACAGGGCATATTACAACACTCTGGGCGCACAATTAATCAAAAAATTTCTTGCAAGCGAAAACGTTGATGCTGCAAATACTTATAATATCCACTCAATAAAAAAAGTTCTGGAAGAACTGGATATTGCAGATATTATGCTCAATAATATCCACATAGATGTTCGTGTTGTTTTCAATGAAAACTTTATTTTTATTCCAAAAAGCCATTTCAAATATGAGATTCTTCCGGATATTTATCTTGTCCTTTTGATGTCAAATGACAAAAAATATGTAAAAATTTTAGGATTTTTTGAACCGAAACTTATCAATAAAAACAATCAAAATGAAGATTACTATTTTATTGAAAAGGAGAAACTTAATCCTGCCTCAAATCTTAAAGAATTTATAGAAAATTTCAAAGGGAACACCGAACAAAACCTGTCAGACAGCGAGATTGAAAATTCAGATATACTTATTTTGTCGATGATAGACCATGACATTACGGAAGATGAGAAAAAAGAGCTTCTTCAAAATCTTGTTAAATCTGCGAAATTAAGAGACAGATTTATTGAATTTGAAAATTTTGAAACTCTTTCATACCGTGCAGAGCAAGCACCTGATGTAAAAAAACCGGAAACCTTATCAGGATATCCTTCGCTTGAAGTTGCCGCGGCAGCTACGGCAGAAGCTCTTGAACAACTCGATTTCGGCGGAAGCGCAAACACTCAAAAACTTCCGGATGAAAACGAGATAATTAACGGTTTTAACAATCTGGAAAGAAACATTCCCGATTTAACCCCGAAAGACAGCACTCCAGCAACCGACACCACATCGGTGGATGATATATTGAGCGAACTTGCAGATTTTTCTAATCTGGAAGACTTGACTGCCGATGAAGTTTCGACTGTTGAAAATACCGAATCTCCGGCTTCTGCTGAAAGCATTTCTACAGAAGAATTATCTGAAGAACAGCCTTACGTACAACTGGAAGAACAGCAGGAAGCAGCACAAAATAACACATCAGAACCATCAGCATTAACAACAGATGATCTTGAGGCTCTGACAATGAATTTTGATGAAATTTCACAGACGGATACCACAGAGGAAATTTCACCGGAAAATATCGAAAATATATCATCTGCAACTGATTCGGGGATAATAGAGCAGCAGGATACACCCGAAACATTAAATTTTGATGAAATTATGCCTCTTGAAACACCGACAGATGATACTCCTTCCAACATTGAACATGAAGAAATTTCTGACGAAACAATAGATTTCAGAGAACTGGAAAATCCTGCTCCTGAAGAAGCAAACAACCAGACTCCGGAAACTCCGGTTATTAACACAGAGCCGGAAACTGTAAACTTTGAGGATATAACAACTCCGGCAGATTTGACAGAAATATCCGGACAAAATATTGAACCTGAAATTATTGAAACGGAGACAGCGACTTCTACAGAACCGGAACTTGCGGACTTTAACAATCTGGAAGAAGGTTTGCAGCAGATTGAAATCACTGACTCTGTGACGCAACAGGAACCGGAACTTGCAGACTTTAACAATCTGGAAGAAGATTTGCAGCAG